>JBMFWZ010000072.1:0-16083 GCA_049964755.1 Steroidobacteraceae bacterium
AATCCCCCTATTGATCATCCCAGTCGCCCACCCCAAAAACCGCCCCGCTCAGACTCATACCTGGATTGGAAATTACTGGGCGGCCCCGGGTCGTCGCGGCGAATGTCCTGGCGCTGCCCAGTGAGCGCAAGCGGCGCCGACGGAGTCGATGAGATTCATGACGCTCGCCACTCGCTCGCCACGCGTCACTCTATATTAGGCGCGCCCCCTGCCGGGTGCGGCGCAAACTGACATTCCTCGCCTTCGACGCACGGGTGCGTTGACACCTGGACGCACTTCGCATTATCAACATTGCGGGGCTTTCGGGAGGGATTTCCATGGCGCCGTACCAGTTTCAGGTCGTGTATTTCGAGGCGACGCGCCGCTGCAACCTGCGCTGCCGGTTCTGCATGACCGGCAGCAACGAGCCCAAACGGCTGCGCGCGAGCGTTCTGAATGAGCTCACGCTCGAGCAGATCCGTGCGCGGATCCTCCTGCCGGCGCGCCGACTCGGCGTGCACACCATTGGTTGGAGCGGCGGGGAGTTTCTGCTGCGCAAAGATGCCTTCGAGCTGCTGCGCTTGACGGTGGATCTGGGCTATCGCTGCTCGGTGCTCAGCAACTGCGCGAAGCTCACCCGAGCTCGCCTCGAGCGGATCCGCGACGTCACCGAGGGGCAGGCTCGTATCGTCGTCGGACTGAACTCGCTCGACGAGGAGAATCAATGGAGCCGCGACAGCGGGTCCGGCCGCACCCTCGCGGTGCTGCGCGACTGCATGGAGCTTGGCATCGGCCAGCATGTCGTCGTCACGATCGGCAAATATAATACCGAGAGCTTTGAGAAAACCATCGAGTTCATCGTCAAGCACAACATTGCGTACAACCGCTCACCGTTGGTGCCGCGCGGCTCGGGCGCGCAATGCTTTGCGCAACTTGGCGTCGACCGGGAGGATTTGCGTGATCATTTCCACCCCGCGCTGCGGCGCAGCCCGCACGGTTACGTCAGCTACACGCCATTCTTTCTCTCCCCGCAATTGCACGCGCAGGTGTCCGGCGGGGCTTGCAACAACACCGTGCCGCAAAATCCGGCCATCGGCTGCTGGGCAGGTACCTGGCTTACGATCAACGCCGAGGGCGAGGTGTCGGTCTGTCCGGTGTTGCTCGATGCGCTGAGTGCCGGTAACGTGCGCCGCCAGCCGCTCGATGAGCTCGTGGCCAACAGTACGCTGTTCGCCACGATCACGGATCGCTCGGGCTTGAAGGGTCGCTGCGGCCGCTGCCGGTATCAGTACACCTGCGGCGGCTGCCGGGCGATGGCCTATTTCCACACTGGCGATGTCATGGGCGAGGATCCGACCTGCTTCTTCGATCCGATCGACCGCTCGACGGTGAGCGAGCACGAGGCGCAGACCAACGAGGTCTTTCGCCAGTACCTGCTCATGGCGCGCGCGGCGGGGGCCTATCGGCCGCCGGCGAGGGCCCCGGAGCGCTCAGCATCGCGCCCGGGTTTCTACGGGCGGCGCTGAGCGCTGCGATCCGGTGCCGCTCGTGCGCTCGGCGGAGCATGCACAGCGCGCGCCCGCCGCAGCCACCGCTGCCGATCAGTCGGGGTGGATCTCGACGCCGCGCCAGAACGCAACGCGTCCTCGGATCGCCTCGGCGGCAGGCTTCGGATCGGGGTAGTACCACGCGGCATCGACGTTGCGCGTCTCGCCGACCTTCACCGTGAAATAATGGGCCGTGCCCTTCCAGGGGCACACGCTGCGCCGTTCGCTCGGTTCGAAGTAGAGCATGTCGAGACTCTCGCGCGGGAAGTACGGGTTACCTTCCACGAGTACCGTTTCGTCGCTCGAGGCGAGCACCGCCCCGTTCCAGATGGCTTTCATGCATGCACCTCCACAAGAGCGATGCCGAGCTTACCGCGCCGCGCGCGTTCGCAGCACGCGCGCAAGCGCAAAATCGAGCGAGGCTTGGCCTGGGCCGAGCGCGAGGATGGCCAGGGCGAGGGCGGCCCAGGGAAGGTGGAAATTGGCCCACCCGGTCGGATCGGTGAGCTGAATGACCCCGGTCATGACCAACAGCGCCAGGGCGCTGAAGCGAGTGGCAAGGCCGGCGATGAGCAGCATGGGAAAGAGGATTTCCGCCACCGCGTCGATGTGCGCCAGCACATCGGGGGCGGGGAACGCAAGGCGGTACCCGAGCAGGTGCAAGCGGAACATGGACTCGAAGAGAAAATCCGTCACCGGCGAGAGGTGCCACCACCCGCTCCATTTGGTCATGCCGGACTTCAGGAACGGGATCGCGAGCGCCAGGCGCGCCAGCGGCGGTGCGAGCGCGAGTGCGCCGTGCTGAAGCGACGCGCGCGCTGCGGCGAGACGCTGCTGCACGATGGGAAGCAAGCCGGGCGGCCGGGACAGGGTGCGGGTGGACATGACTCAATGACCTCGTGTGCGGCGCCGTTTCAGATGCGCGGCCGTGACCCAGCCGCCCCCGAGCAAAGCGGTGCAGTGTTCGGTGAGATTGAAGGTGTCCTGGACGGACCGTGCGCGCTCGCAGGCCTCCCCGAGGACTCGGCCGGCGGCGAGCGCGGTTAAGAATTCCGCCGCACCGGGTGTGAGGCCAATGACCTCGACCTCGGCCGCTGGGCGAGCGAGGAGCGCGCTCTCGGGGATCGCATCGGGAGGCAGTCCTGCCCCGGGATCCTCGGCGACGTTCAGCCGCCAAATCGTCACGGCTGCATGGCGCGAGCGCACCAGGCGCACCGAGGGGTGCAGCCTGAAGCACAGGTCAGCGGCGCGGTGTGCCGGAATTCGGGCGAGGGCACCGGGGTCGAGGGCCGGGGCCTCTGGTGCGTGATACGCCTCGAGCCAGGCGCGCTCGATGCGCGCGACGTCCCCGAGGTACGCCAGCGCAGCGAGCGGCTCGAGCTGTTCGAGAAACAGAGGAAAATGCTCCCCGTACTCGAGCAGCACCGGGGAGCGGGGCAGGTGCTGCCTGGCATATCGCCGCGCCGTCTCCTCGAAACACTCAGCCCCGAGGAGTCCTCGCACCACCGGATAGCTCTGGGCGAGCGCGTCGATCAGTCCGGCGAACACGTTGTTGCGATACACCGCGAAGCGCTTGGTGTCGCAAGCCCCATCAGGACCGATGCACCCGGCGGGCGGCGCACGCTGCGGATCGCGCAGCGCCGCGGCAAACTGCTCCTGCAGGTCAGCCCAGGGCAACATGGCGGCGATTCTTCTGCGCACAGGCGCACAGGAGCCGATCGGCGCGCTCGGCCTGCGCAGCGAGCAGATCCCACGCCGGTACATTCTGGTCCCATTCGATCAAGGTCGGAACGGCCTCGAGGCGGGCGAGTACGTGCTCAAAGAGGGACCACACCCGATCGGCGACTTCCCGATCGTGGGTGTCGATCAGCAGCGGTCGGCCCCGTTCGTCGGCGTCGGTGGCACACCCGGCGAGGTGGATCTGACGCACCGCGGTGAGCGGAAACTGCTCGAGGTAGCGCAGCGGATCGTACTGCTGGTTGGTGCAGGCGACGAAGACGTTGTTGATGTCGAGCAAGAGCGCACAGCCACTGCGGCGCGCCACTTCGGCCATGAACTGCGTTTCGGTGTAACTGCTGGTCGCGAAGGCAACATAGGTCGAGGGGTTCTCGAGCAGGATCTGCCGGCCGAGCAGCTCCTGCACCTGCTCGAGGTGCTCACAGACACGCTTGAGCGTCTCGCCGGTGTACGGCAGCGGCAGAAGATCGTTGAAGAACGCACCGCGGTGTGACGACCAGGCGAGGTGCTCGGAGACCAGTGCGGGTTCATAGCGATGCACGAGTGCCGCCAGGCGGCGCAGGTGCCCTGCGTCAAGGGGTCCGGCCGAGCCCACCGACAGCCCCACCCCGTGCACCGAGAGAGGATAGTCGGCGCGAATCTCCGTGAGGTAGCGATGTGGCGGACCGCCCGCGCCCATGTAGTTCTCGGCATGCACCTCGAAGAACCCGATCGGCGGGCGGGATTCGAGGATCACGCGGTAATGGGCGGCCTTCAACCCGACGCCGGCCCGGGCGGGGACGGCGTCGGGGCTCGGGCCCCGGGGCGCAGTATGTGACACGGACATGACGGTGCTCACCCGGGGGGACGGTTCGCGCTGTGCTCAGCCACCGGCCTCGGTGATCTTGCTGAGACTACCGTGGCCATGGACGATCGTGACGTACGGGGTGGTGATCGCCGTGCAGGTGCCCGTCGGCACCAGTTTGAACGCGTTGCCCTGGTAGTTGCGGCTCGCCGTGCCGGCGCAGGTGGTGCCCGGTCCGGCGTAGCAGTCATTGTGCCCGGCGAGTGCAACCCCGAAGCAGCGCACGAATTTTCCGCCGTGCAGCTCGGCCATGGTGTGCTCGCGTTGCTTCATCATCATCGACATGCCGCCGGCGCTGGCGAGCGGAGCGGCGAGGGCGGTGACGGCGGTGGCGAGTGCGCCGGCGACGGCCAGCGATGCGGTACGGGTGGTCATGAAGAGCTCTCCCAATGGGTGGATCGATCGCCCCCCGTACGTCGCCGGCTGGGGTGGCGTACAGGGTCTGTAGCTGTATTCGATCCGGCGCGTCCAAAGGTTACGGGCCAGGGATGCAATCGCCAGACGGGCGCACCACCGGGCCTCTCGTGTACGGCGCGGCAAGCGTGCAATATGTGCAGGGTCGCTGCGCTATGCGCCCGACGGCGGTGCCGGGGCGTCGAGAACGGATCAAGCAGATGTGGTGCGAGTGAAGTGGAATCGATTTATTACGTGTTGTCCTGGGCGTGCCATCGCAAGTGCAGACACTGCTACGAGCCGCGGTTTCGCCCCTATGTGCGCTCGGCACTCGAGGCGGTGGTGGCCGAGGCTGAGCAGAATGTTCCGCGCGTCATCGATCATCTTCCGCCACGCCTGAGTTATCTCGACCGTGAGCATCCGGCGCCGGACGGCACCCTGGTGGAGCGTCCCGGACGGATCATCCTCGCCGGCGGGGAAGTTCTGCTCGATGCGCTGCGCGAGCGCGTGCTGTATCCGGCGATGCAGCGCATCCAAGGGCGCTATCGAGGGCAACCGGGGGTGCAACTGATCGTGCAGACCACCGGGGATTTGCTCACCGGGGCCATCGTGGATGAGTTGCTCGCTCGCGGCCTGACGACGCTGTCGATCTCCGGGGTGGATGATTTTCACTCCGGGATGCAGGGGCAGGCGCGCCAACGCGCCTTCACCGAGCGCCTCGCGCGTTTGCTCGAGGCGCATGGACTGCGCAGCGCAAGCGCACCGGTGTCGGCTGCGGATCTGTCACCACACCCGGCAGGGGCGACCTATAATTTCTTCGGCGCGACGCCGGATGCTTGGATCGGGCGGCTGTGGCCGCGGGGCCGGGCATGGGACAACGGCCTCTCGACGGCGACGCTCGCGGATAATTTCTGCAATCGCTGGTCGGGGGGGCTGAAGTTCCTCGAGCACCGCTACAGCGGTTCGGAGGTGTCCATTGATCCGGCCGGTAATGTGTTTCCGTGCTGCATCAAAACGCGCCTGCCGATCGGCAATCTGCTCGAGGACGATCTGATCGGTATCCTCGACTCCCTGGCGCAGGAGCCGGCGTATGTGGCGATCTCCTCCGGGCAGCCGCAGCGCATGGGACTCGCCTATGGCTGGACCGAAGAGCAGTTCCTCGAGGCCTCGCACACGCTCACCCCCCAGGGCCAACCGTATGCGAACCTGTGCATCGGTTGCGACCGATTTCATCAGGCCGTGCTCGCGCCGGTGATCGAAGCGGCCCGAGCCCGTCGTGCAGCCGCCCGAGGTGCTCGGCGATGAGAGCTCCAGCGGCGATGGGCGGCGCGGCCGTCGGTGCGCTGCTCGGGTTGCTTGCGATGCGCCCGGCAATGGCTTCGAGCTGGGCGAGTGTCCTCACTCGGGCACGCGGTCAGCACGTCTACTTCGACGCCTGGGGCGGCAGTGAGCGCTTCAACGCCTACATCGCGTGGGTATCGCGTCAGGTCGCGGCGTGTTGTGATGTGACACTGCGCGAGGTGCCGCTCGAGGACACCGCGCAGGCCGTGACACAGGTCATTGCGGAGAAGGCGGCCGGCCAGAACCACGCCGGAACCATCGATCTGATCTGGATCAACGGCCCGAATTTCGCTGCGCTGAAGCGCCGGGGCCTGCTCTACGGTCCGTTTGCGCAGCGGCTGCCGAACGATCGGCTGGTGCGCCGCTCGGATCGCGAGATCCGCTACGACTTCACCGTGCCCGTTGACGGCTATGAGTCGCCCTGGCGCACCGCGCAGCTGGTGTTCGTTTATGACTCCGCGTACGTCAAACACGTGCCGCTCGATATCCGCGCGTTCCCGGCCTGGGCGCGCCGTCATCCCGGACGATTCACGTTTCCGCAGGTGCAAAATTTCCTCGGGGTTGCGTTTCTTGAGCAGGCGCTCTATGCGCTTGCGCCCGATCCGGCGGTGCTGCAGCGGCCGGTGACCTCGGCGGCCTTTGCTCAGGCGACTGCGCCTCTGTGGGCGTGGTTCGCCGAGCTGCGCCCGTATCTGTGGCGCCACGGACGGGAGTATCCGGCGAGCGGTCCGGCCGAACGGCAGTTGCTCGAGGATGGGGAGATCGACCTGATGCCCTCGTTCGATCCGGCATCGGCGGCCGCGGCGGTGCTCGCCGGGCGGCTGCCGAAGAGCGTGCGCACCGTGGTGCTCAGGGGCGGCACCCTCGGCAATGCGAGCTTCGTGGCGATTCCCTACAACGCCGCGCACAAGGCGGGGGCGATGGTGGTGGCGAATTTTCTCCTCTCGCCCGCAGCCCAAGCCCGGGCGGGGGAACTTCGCGCCCTCGGCGGACCGACCGTGCTCGATCTGAAGGCACTCACCGCGGCACAACGCGCTCTGTTTCAGGCGCAAGTGCACGATCCGTGGATGCCGCCGCCGGCTGCGCTGCGCCACGTGCTGCCCGAGCCGAATCCCTCGTGGGCCGTGCGCCTCGCGGCCGCCTGGGAGCGGCGCTACACCCCGTGACGAGCGTCGAGACACTGCCGCGGGCCGATGACTGCGGGGGACTGCGCGCAGGGCTGCGACATGCGCCTCGGGTCACCGTGGCGCTCGTTCTCGTGCCGATCGGCGCGGGGCTGCTCGGCAGGGCGCTGCCGGCGTTCGGGTGGTTGCCCGGACTTCAGGCGAGCCTCGGGGCCCTCGCCCCGTGGCGCGCGCTCTGGGCCGCGCCGGGCATCGGCACCGCCGTCGGTCTGACGCTCATGAGCGGACTGAGTGCGACGATACTGGCCGTTGCCCTGGTGTTCGGCTGCTGTGCGCATCTGGCGCACCGGCCACCTGGACGCCTCGTTCGGGGGCTCATGGGGCCGATCCTCGCCGCGCCGCATGCCGCGATGGCGATTGGTGTGGGGTTTCTACTCGCTCCCAGCGGGTGGATCGTGCGCCTGCTCTCCCCGTGGCTCACCGGCTGGCATCAGCCGCCGGATCTCGCCACGGTCCAGGATCCGTACGGCATCGCGCTCACCGTGGGATTGCTGGTGAAGGAAATTCCCTATCTGCTGTTGATGAGTTTCAGCGCGCTCGGCCAGGTCCCGGCGCGTCGGCAGCTCGAAGTTGCCGCGGCGCTCGGCTACGCACGCACCAGCGCGTGGCTGAAACTCGTGCTGCCGCAGCTCTATGCGCAGCTGCGCCTGCCGATCTACGCGGTGCTCGCGTATTCGCTCTCGGTCGTCGACATGGCGTTGATCCTCGGTCCGGGTAACCCTCCGACTCTGAGCGTCCTGGCGCTGCGATGGTTCAGTTCGCCACACGTACAGTTGTATTTTCCGGCCGCGGCCGCCGCGCTGCTGCAGCTCGGCATCGTCGCGACGAGCATCGCCGCCTGGCGCGCCGGGGAAGTGCTGATCGCGCGCCTGGCGCGCCGGTGGATCGCGCGGGGTGCACGCCACAGTGTTCTCGAGCCGCTTGCGGCACTGGCGCGCGGTGTCGTCGGGGGCCTCATTGTGCTCGGGGCGGCCGCGCTGCTCGCGCTGGCGGTGTGGTCAGTTGCCGCTGCGTGGCGCTTTCCGCAGGTTCTGCCGCAGCGCTGCAGCGCTGCGGTGTGGCGTCAGCAGGCCGGGACGCTCCTTTGGCCGCTGGGCACCACGCTCCTGGTGGCCGCCGCCGCCAGTGCCGCGGCGCTGCTGCTCGTGCTGGCCTGTCTGGAGCAGGAACAGCGCTGCGGTGCGCCGGCACGCTCGCGCATGCTGTGGCTGCTCTATGTGCCGCTGCTCGTGCCACAGATCGCGTTCCTGTTCGGCACGCAGGTGTTATTCACAGTTCTGCGTCTGGACGGGACGCTGCTCGCCGTGATCTGGTCGCACCTGCTGTTCGTGTTGCCGTACGTGTTCCTGTCGCTCGGGGATCCGTGGCGTTCGCTCGATCCGCGTTACGCCCGGACGGCGCTTGCCCTCGGCAGCTCCCCGGCGCGGGTATTTCTGCGCGTGAAGCTGCCGCTGCTGCTGCGACCGGTGCTGATTGCCGCCGCAGTGGGTGTCGCCGTCAGCGTCGATCAGTACTTGCCCACGATTTTTGCCGGCGCCGGACGGGTCGTGACGCTGACGACCGAAGCGGTGACGCTCGCAAGCGGTGGCGATCGGCGCGTCACCGGAGTATTTGCCGTGCTGCAATCCGTCCTCCCGCTCACCGTCTATGGGCTCGCGGTTCTCGTGCCATGGTTGAAGCGCGGCCCGTGGCGAGCGAGACGTGCCTCGTGAGCGGTGTTGCGTTGCGTCTGGAGCAGGTCTCGATCGTCCTCGGCGGGCGGGTTCTCATTCCGCCGCTGACCGAGGAGGTCTCGCCCGGGACGGTGTTGACGTTGATGGGACCGAGCGGCTCAGGCAAATCGACGCTGCTGAGTTTCCTCGGCGGTACCCTCGCGAGCCCGTTCCGCGCGGGCGGCAGGATCTGGGTGGGTGCGCGCGAAGTGACGGCACTCCCGGCCGAGCGGCGCCGGATTGGGACGCTGTTCCAGGATGATCTGCTCTTTCCTCATCTGACCGTGGGTGAGAATCTGGCATTCGGGCTGGCGCGCACGGTGCGCGGCCGCCGCGCACGTGCCACGCACATCGCGGCAGTCCTGGCGCACGCCGGGCTCGAGGGCTTCGCTGCGCGCGATCCGGCGACGCTCTCCGGAGGACAGCGTGCGCGCGTGGCACTGCTGCGGTTGTTGCTCGCCGAGCCACAAGTGTTGCTACTCGATGAGCCGTTCAACAGGCTCGATGCGGCCTTGCGCGCGGAGTTTCGGCAATTCGTATTCGCGCACGCGGCAGCGGCCGCGTTACCGGTGCTGCTCGTGACCCACGATGGGGCCGATGCCGAGGCTGCGGGCGGAACGGTGCTCGCGCTGCGCACCGATGTGTCCGCCACGACGATCATCGAGCGGGTGTGCACTGCGGGGCGCGCGGGCGATCGCCCCATGCGGCCAGCGGGGCTAGAGGAAAATGAGGGTGGACAATGACTGCGGGACTCGATTGCGATCTGTGCGTGATTGGTGCCGGTGCGGGCGGATTGTCGGTCGCGGTGGGGGCCGCACAGCTCGGTGCGCGCACCGTGCTCTTTGAGCGCGGCTCGATGGGCGGGGACTGCCTGAACTACGGCTGCGTGCCCTCCAAGGCGCTGCTCGCCGCGGCGCACGCGGCTCACACCAGTACGCACTCGGCGCACCTCGGCGTTGCGGCCGCGGCCGGGACGGTCGATTTTGCGACCGTCATGCGCCACGTCCACGGCGTGATTGCCCAGATCGCGCCGCATGATTCGGTCGAGCGCCTTGAGGGACTCGGTGTGCGGGTGATCCGCGCCAACGCGACCTTTACCGGACGTGAGGAGATCAGCGGCGGGGGCGTGACCGTGCGCGCCCGGCGCTGCGTGATCGCCACGGGATCCTCAGCGGTGCAGCCGCCCATCGCAGGTCTCGAGGGGCTCGGAGCCCTCACCAACGAGACGCTGTTCGAACTGACCGAACGCCCCGAGCATCTTTTGATCCTCGGCGGCGGTCCGATCGGAGTCGAAATGGCGCAGGCGTTCGTGCGCCTCGGGAGCCGCGTCACTCTCTTCGAGCGCGCCACTCTCCTGCCGCGCGATGATCCGCAGTTTGTCGCTCTCCTGCGCGAGCAGTTGCGCAGCGAGGGGGTCACGGTCTGCGAGCATGCCACGGTGAGTGCGCTCACCCGCGTAGGGGCGTCCCTGCAAGTGCGCTGCGCCGACGGGCTCGAGGTGTGCGGCTCGCACCTGCTCGTGGCCGCCGGTCGCGCGCCGCGGACCGACGGGCTAGGGCTTGAGCGCGCGGGTGTCGCCTACGGACCCGACGGCATCACCGTCGACGCGCGGCTGCGCACCACGAATCGGCGCATTTACGCCCTCGGGGACGTACTCGGCCGGCCGCAGTTCACGCACGTGGCGGCCTATCAGGCGGGCATCGTGATCCGCAATGCACTGTTTCGTCTGCCGGCCCGAGTCGATTACCGGGCCCTGCCGTGGGTGACGTACACCGACCCGGAGCTGGCCCATGTCGGGATGACGGAACGCGAGGCCCGCGAGCGCCATGGATCGGGCGTACAGGTGGTGCGAGCGGAATTCACCGCGAACGACCGCGCGCGCGCCGAAGGAGTGGCCCGCGGCGGCATCAAGGTGATCACGGATCGGCGTGGCCGGGTGCTGGGTGTCGATCTGCTCGGGGCGCACGCCGGGGAGCTGATTGGACTGTGGGGCCTCGCCATCACCCGCCGGCTGCCCCTTGCAGCGCTGAGCGGCGTCATCTTCCCGTACCCGACCCTGGGGGAGATTGCCAAGGCGAGCGCCAGCGCACTGCTCGCTCCGAAGCTCTTCAGTCCCGGGCCGCGCCGGCTGGTGCGTCTGTTGCTGCGCCTGCCGTGATCGGCGGTGATCGGCCGTGCCTACCGTGAGTGAGTCCGAGGGGGCGCTTCTTGACGTGTCGGTCATCATCCCGACACTGAATGCCGCGCGGCAGCTGCCCACGACACTCGCGGCCTGTGCCGGTGCGCTCGAAATCATCATCGTGGACGGTGGATCGGCCGATGAGACGGTCGCGACGGCCACGCGAAGCGGCGCGCGCGTCGTGGTCGGGCCACGCGGGCGCGGCATCCAGTTGCACCAGGGGGCTCTGCAGGCCCGCGGGCAATGGCTGCTGTTTCTGCATGCCGATACGGTGCTGAGCGACGAGTGGCGCGCGGCCGTGCGGGCGTTCATCGCACTGGCGAGCAGTCAGGAGCGCGCCGCGACCTTTCGCTTCTCGCTCGATGATCCGAGTCAGCGTGCACGCCATCTGGAGCGCGCCGTCGCCTGGCGGGTACGCACCTTGGGACTCCCGTACGGCGATCAAGGTCTGCTCATTCACCGGGCGTTCTACCGAGCCCTCGGCGGGTATCGGGCCTTGCCTCTGATGGAAGACGTCGAGCTGGTGCGCCGCATCGGCCGGCGTCGTCTCTCGGTCCTGTCGGCATCGGCGCGCACCTCCGCCGAACGTTGGCAGCGCGACGGTTGGTACCGCCGCAGCGCGCGCAATCTCGGCTGTCTCACGCTCTATTTCCTCGGGGTGTCCCCTCGGTTGCTGGTGAAGCTCTACGGCCGCTGAGGCGCTCGGGCCGGGAACGGTCCGAGGGCTCAGAAGCGATGCCGGTACTCGAGCAGCACCGTCAGCGGCTCGAGCGTGGCGACCTGCGGGATCACGGTCCCTGCGAGGGTGTATTGCGCGTAACCGATGTAACCGATGTCCCCAAGATTGGGGCGGGCGTTGGTGGCGTTGCGCACGTTGATCGATACCGCACTGCGCGCGCGGCGCACCCCGAGGCGAAAATCGACCAGCACGTACGAGCCGCGGAACGCGAACGTGCCGTTGCCGCCGTTGAGCAGCGCAGCGCTGTGTCCGGTGTAACTGGCATCCGCTTCGACAAAACCCTCGAGCCGTGCGCCGAGGGAGCGGGTGTAGACACCCGAGAGCGTCGCGGTCCACGCCGGGGTACCGAGGACGCTCGATCCGGGTTCGATCCCGACGATGGCGAGCGGACCGGGCTCGCTGATGTCGCTGTGCTCGTAGCCGATGCCGGCGCGCAGTTGCAGCGGCGGGCTCACGTGCCCCTCGAGCTCCAGTTCCCCGCCATTGATGAGCGCGCGCCGCCCATTGATGTCAAAGATCGCCTCGCAGGGCAGGGCGACCTGTTGCTGGGGGTTGCGCCAATCGATGTGAAAGGCCGCTGCCGACAGCAGCAGACCGGTGTCCGCCACCGGCGTCTTGCCGCCCACCTCGTAGCTCCACAGCGTGTCGGATTTCAAGTGGGTGATGTCGCCAATCGGCAGCGTTGGCAGCGCGCAGAACGGCAGGTAGGTCTGGGCCGCGCCAGCGCGAAACCCTTCGGCCGCCGAGGCGTAGAGAAGCGCGTGGCGTGCGAGCCGATAGGACAGGGCGAGTTTCGGATTGACGCCGGACTGGCGACTCGACTGCGGGGCGCTCGGCGTGGGACCGAAATTGTTGAAGCCGTTGGCGGTGAAGTCCGAGCGTTGGCGCAGCCAGTACTGGCGCGCACCGAGCGTGAGCGTCACATTGTGCGTAAGCGGAACGTACAGCTGTCCAAACAGTGCGATGTCGCGTTGCAGGGCCGGATTGTAGTCAGTCCAGAGCAGATCGTTGGGCCACGGCCCGACGACCGTGTTGGTGCGCGTCGCCTCGACGAGGCCCTGCGCATAGGTCGGCGGAATCGCCAGCACCGAGCGGGTGCGCGCATAGAACGCGCCGAACGTCCCGCTCAGGCCCCACACGTGTTTGAAGGCGAGCCGAATCTCCTCGGTGAACTGGTTCTCGTAGTGCTCCTGATCCCAGAGAAACGGCTGCGCGGGCAGCCCGGTGACGCCGTAGTAGCTCGAGAGGATCTGCTGCGTCCCGTAGGTCGAGTCCTCGATGTCGCGGTTGTGTCGGTAGAAGTAGCTGGTGGCGCTCACCATGCGCACCTTGCCGGCGCGCCAGTGGATCTCGAGTGAAGGCAATACCCAGGCATCGGTTGCTCCGGACTCTACGTTGAACGCCCGATTGAGCGTGTAGCGCGGCGTGAAGGCCGGCAGGGGTGCGAAGGCGGCTGGGAAGCCCTTTGCATGGGTGTCCTGCGCCATGACCCGCACCTGCAAGCCGAGAGTGTCGCTCAGGTGAATGCGTGCGCTCACCGAGCCGCCATAGATGCTTCTCGCGCCTTGATCGCCGACGCGGGTGCGCGGCACCGGGAGGTACGGATCGGTCGTTCCGGGGCTCGATGGCGCCGGATAGGTCCGGGTGAGATATCCCGCCTCGTGAGTGCCGAACAGCACGATGCGCGTGGCGAGTCTCCCTGGCGCCAGCACGAGGTTGGCAATCAGGCTCGCGCCGCCGTCGGCGCTGCCGCCGCCGGCCGTGAACCCGGCATCGGCGCGATAGCGCAGAGAGTCGCGGTGCAGATCGGGGCGCCGCGAAATGATGCGCACCGTGCCGCCGAGGGAGCTCTCCCCGAACAGCGTGCCCTGCGGGCCCTTGAGGACTTCGATCCGCCGCACGTCGATGATGCGGGGGTTGAGCGATTCGGGCAGCGGCGTGTCGTCGAGGTAAAAGCCGGTGGCGCCCGATGTGCCGAACAGGCTCTGCCCGCTGATGCCACGGATTGCGACCGTGCGTGCGTTGGAGATCCCGGTCGAGCCTGCGCCGTAGACGAACGAGAGGTTCGGGGTCTTGCTCGCGTAATCGTCAAACGAGTGAATCCCGAGCGCGCGCAGCGTGCGTGCAGAGAACACCGTGATGCTCTCCGGTACCGCAGTGAGCGGTTGTCGCTCGCCCTGCGCGGTGACGATCACGGTGCGCAGCCCCGAATGCGCGCGCTCGGCTTGCGCGAGCCGCGCACCGCCGAGGAGCCCCGCACAGCCCACGGCGGAAATCCCGCAGCGCACCCACATTCCCGTGCGGCCGATCGCGGCACTCATCGCGGCGGCGGGATCGGGAGCCTCGCCGCAGGGGCAGGCGCGAGGGTGCAACCGGGGTCACTGTGCGGCGGCATGCCCGGGCTGCGGCAGATCAAACCGCTGGCATGAGGCGCATCCGCGATGCGCGCCGGGCGCTGAGCCCGTGCAGCGGTGTTCTGATCAGCGATCGGGGGTGTGACGATGTAGTGCATGCAAATGACCTGCGCGCATTGTGCCGTACGAGCGCCGCGCACGCCCGTCGATCGCGCCCGTAACCGGGTGTGCACGGCAGGACTTCAAGAGGCGCAGCCGCGTGGTCAGGACGTCGAGGATGACTCGGCCGCCACGCTCGCGGGGCGGCAGCCAGCGCCCCGTGATACATCGCGTGCAGTGAGGCGAACGGATCGAGCAGGATGCGCTGGGTGGCGCTTGCAGTGGCGCTCTCGATCGCTGCGCGCCGATCACGGCGCCTTTGCGCTCGAGCGCGCAGAGTGTGCCGGATGGCGCTAGCCGCTCACCGAACCGAGACGCCGCAGATCGGCGTAGCGCTGCGATTCGAGGTCGATGAAGCCGAATTCGCGCCGCTGCGTCTCGGCGGATGGCGGATGTCGCGCCATGATGATGCGCATTCACGGCTCATCAGACGACCGCAAGACTCGACCGCACGACGCTGCGCCCTGGGTTGACTGGACGCCTCGGCGGTCCGGCCGACGTTCTGGGACTCAGGCGAGCGAAGCGCCGAGCAACGTTCCGATCCCGTATGTGAGCGTCGCGGCGAGCGCACCGAGTAGGAGCTGACGAGCCGCCGAGAACGCCACGGTGCGTCCGTTGAACAGCGCTGTGAGCGCGCCCATTGCGGCCAGTGCAACTGCACTCACTGCCACGCAGGCGAGCACCGCGCGGGTGCCGGTGAGAAAGAACAGCGGCAACACCGGCACCAGCGCACCGACGGCAAACAACGTGAACGACGTTCCTGCCGCGCCCGCGGGACTGCCGGCGAGTTCGCGCGGGTCGATGCCGAGCTCCTCGCGTGCGAGGGTGTCCAGCGCCGTCGTGCCGTTCGCCATGATCTGGGCCGCGACCTGCTGCGCATCCGCCTTGGGCAGACCCTTGGCTTGATAGATCAGTGCGAGCTCATGCTCCTCGGCCTGCGGCGTCTGTTCGATCTCCTCACGCTCGCGCGCGAGCTGGGTTTTGGCCAGGTCGCGCGCATTGCTCACCGAGAGCCACTCCCCGAGCGCCATCGAGCAGGCGCCGGCAATCACTCCGGCGAGCCCCGAGAGCAACACCGTGTGGGTCGAGGTCCGCGCCCCGGCGACACCCATCATCAGGCAGAAGTTCGACACCAGTCCGTCGTTCGCCCCGAGCACCGCGGCGCGAAGGTTGTTGCCAGAGACGCCACGATGCCACGGCTCGGCGCGCCCGATTTCCACTCCGGGCTGCCAGCCCGAGCCGGCGGCTGCCGCAATCACTGCCGCATGGCCGCGCTCCTCGGCGGCGAGCGCGACGGCATCCTTCTGTGTGGCATACTTGTTTCGATCGGCAAACTCCGCCGCCGCAATCGAGGGCAGCACGAACGCAGGCCCGAAGTGCCGTGCCAGGCGGGAGAGGATGCGCGTGCGCAGACTCGGCGCGAACCGCTTCGGTTCGAGGCCGGCATCGAGGAGCTTCTGGCGCCACACCTGGGCGTGATTCGATTCGGCTTGCGAGAGCTGCTTGAACAGATCGCGCCGCAGCGGGTCACGCTCGGCAGCCGCCAGCGCCGCATAGAGCGCCGCCCCGTCGAGTTCATCGCGCAGGTTCGCCGCGTATCGAGTGGTATCCGATTCGGTGCGACCGGTCGTCACAGGCATAAAATGCCCCAACATGTCGCGCACCGTCAATACGGCGCCGTGAGCGAGTGCGCGTGGCGACTGCAAGGCTAAGCCGGATGCGCCCAGTGCCCACGGGGAAAGGGCTCAGCCATGATACCGGGGAGCGAAATCATTCTCCATCACGCGCTGGCGAGCACGCCATTTGGTGCCTGACCGGCTCATCGTACGGACGTACCACAGTGGACGGATTGCAGTGCGTGCTGCGGCGCCGCGCGACCCGCAGATGATCGATCTGATATAGAATCAGACCTCTC
>JBMFWZ010000073.1:0-16050 GCA_049964755.1 Steroidobacteraceae bacterium
TTTCGCAACCTCTGCGACGGGCGTACTGTATTACCGTACTCAAGTACGGAGTCAATATGCCCGAATTATCCACGATCGGGGAGCTGGCAAGACAGGCCGGGGTCAACGTGGAAACCGTCCGCTACTACCAGCGTCGTGGTTTGCTCGAGGAACCGCGCCGCCCACCGGGCGGCATCCGCCGCTACGGCGAGGCGCACGCCCGCAGACTGCGGTTCATCAAGCAAGCCCAGGGACTCGGCTTCAGCCTGGAGGAGGTTAAAGACCTGCTCGCCCTCGACGATGGCCAACACTGCCGCGAAGCCGAGCGGCTGGGCGCGCTCAAATTGGCCGCAGTACGAGAGCGGCTCGCACAGCTACGCCACGTGGAGCGAGCGCTTGCGAGCCTCGTCAAGCAGTGTCACTGCAATACGGGCACGGTGAGCTGCCCACTGATCGCGGCACTGGAACGTGAGCAAACGAACACGCATCCGCGGCGGCGCCATGTTCGCTGAGGGTACTTTCCCGGCGACCGCGATGCCCGACAGCGACTGGTGGAGAGCGTTGTGGCCCGCACCGGAGCGCGTGCTCGCCGATCTCGGAATCGAGCCCGGACTGGATATCGTCGATCTGTGCTGCGGCGACGGTCATTTCACGGCCGCGATCGCGCAGCAAGGCTCTCGCGTTGCGGCCCTCGATATCGATCCGCGGATGCTTCAGCTCGCTCGGGCGAAAGTCGCCCCGGCGGCCGCAGGCCATTGCACGTTCATCGAGGGCGATGCCTGCGACCTCGCCGCCCTGGTGCCGTGGCCGGCGGATCTCGTTTTCATGGCAAACACCCTCCATGGAGTGCCTGATAAGCAGCGTCTCGCGCGCGCCGTGGCGGCGATATTGAAGCCGAGCGGCCGGTTCGTTGTCATCAACTGGCATCGCCGCCCACGCGAGGAAACGCAGGTCCTCGGCAAGCCACGCGGCCCGATGACCGAGATGCGCATGGAGTCTAAGGACGTCGCCGCGGCGCTCGAGCCCTGCGCACTGCGAATTGAACGCATCATCGACCTCCCGCCCTACCACTACGGCGCAATCCTCAAAAAAGATGCGGCACAATGAGTACACCGACGGCAACCACGGGCGCGCCGGTAACCGCAGGCTCACTCGCACGAGCAACACCCGAACGGCGCAAATCCCCTGCGCGCATTTGCCTGCATCCACTGATCGTTGCTGAGCGCTGCGAAGCGCCACTGAAGCAAGATGACGGCCCACTCGAGTCGACCGCAGTATGCACCACGGGGCCCGCGCATAAACTGGAATTCAGATTTCAATGGTATCGAGCTGTTGGAAATGGCCGCAGCCCACGATCGTCGTCTGCGCCTGCATCGCGGCGCGCTATTTCGCGATTGCAGCCTGACCAACCGAGGTAACGGCGGCACGGGCGCCGTACGATGCCTGACGGCCATCGTAGATATGGTGCGATGCAAAAAGCCGGAGGACGTAACGAGAGCTTACCCGACGGCGAGCATCCTCGAGGTCAATCGCAGAACGTTTCACGGTACGGGCAACGACTCTCGGCTGATGACCATCGTACCGCACGCCCAGGGTCTGCTGATGATTAGACTTCTGGAGTCGCAACACGCACGGCCACCGCCACGATCCAAAGTCAGTAAACTGCGGGTTGGTCTGGACTGTAGGTCCCCGACCGATGCTCCCTTCGGGACTCGTGCGCCGGCCGAATCCTCGCCGTCCCATGAACTGAGGCACTTAGCACCATTGTTCCTGAGAAAATCCGGCATAATTGGAGGCAGTTGCCGTGATCGCATCGATACGGCTGCACTAGTGTCCTCGTGAAGGTAAGTGATTTTCCATGAGCATGTCGTTGCGCGATCAATTGCTTCAGGCGGGATTGGTCAATGAAAGGCAGGCCAAGGAGACCGAACGGCAACTGCGTCAAGAGCAACGGGGTCGCCAGCAACTCCCGAAGGTAAAGCGCGCGACGCCGTCCGAAGCGGAGCTCGCCTCGCAGCGGGCGCGACTCGCCAAGGCGAATCGCGATCAAACGCTGAACCGCCAGCAGAAAGAACGGACGGAAAAAAAGGCTCGCCGTGCGCAGATCGAACAACTGATCGAGCAGCACTGCCTGCCGCGACCTCAAACCGATGAGCGATATAATTTTCTCGATGGCAATAAAATACGCAGCATCCCTGCAGATCGACGCGTGCGTGAGCGGCTCATGAGTGGTGAAATCGCGATCGTGCGCCACAACGCAGGCTACGAGTTCTTACCGGCGGAAATTGCGGCGCGGATCCGCGAGCGCGATGAGCACGCAGTGATTGACTGTACCGTCGCCGATGAGGCATCCCCGCCGGACGGCGTTCCGGACGATCTGCGGTGGTGAAATCCGCAGGTCGGATTCGGTGGCAGTTAGTCTGAAACTCTCAACGCGGCCGGACAGAGCGCTCCGTTGATTGCACCGACCTAGAGTCGAGGAGACCGCTGGGTTTCCGTCGGTACGGTGATCGTGTCGAGCACGTCCGACCCGCGGCTCAGGCCGGCGGCGCCTCGCGCGCCCGCACATCGATTCCGATGCTCCGGCGGCACACCGCAACTGGATCCAGGATCGAACCTCCAATTGATTTGCACGCGAGCCCCGCGAGCTACGGGACCGCGCTGCCCCGGATACGCAGGTGCGGCTCCGCGTTCGGCAACCCCCGCATGGGGACCTCGGTCGAGCCGAAGGATACTCCTCTACTCTTGCGCCGCTGTTTGCCGTACATTGCCCAGTCAAGTCCCAGGTTCCGCCACCACAGCGTCCCTGCTGCGAGTCAGACATATGCTGGCACGAATCTTTGATCTTGACCGTTGCGGCACGACCGTGCGTACGGAACTGTTTGCGGGACTGACCACCTTTCTCACCATGGCGTATATCGTCGTGGTCAACCCAGTCGTCCTCGGTATGGCGGGAATGCCCGTCGCCGGGGTCGCCGCCGCCACGTGCCTGTCCGCCGGTTTCGGCAGCATCCTCATGGGATTGCTGTCGAATTACCCCCTCGCGCTGGCGCCAGGCATGGGCCTGAACGCCTATTTCACCTACACGGTGGTGAAAACCATGGGGGTACCTTGGCAAGTCGCGCTTGGATGCGTGTTTCTCTCCGCTGTCGCATTCCTGCTGCTCACACTCTCCGGAGCTCGCCAGCTCATCATGAACGCGCTACCGCGGTCGCTGTTCGCGGCCGTCAGCGGTGGAATTGGTCTGTTCATCGCATTCATCGGGTTGAAGGACGCCGGGATCGTGGTCTATCACCCCGGCACAACGGTCGGACTCGGCAAGCTCACTGCTTCGACACCCGCACTCGCCATGGTCGGCCTGCTGCTCATCGCAACATTGCAGGCCCGGGCGATCAAGGGGGCCATGCTGTTTGGAATCCTGGGCACAGCGGCCGTCGCGTGGTTATTCGGGTTGACCCACTTCACGCCAATGTCCTACCACTTGAGCGACCTTTCATCGACCGCACTCCGACTGAATATTCCGGCCGCACTGAACATCGATGGCGGCATCGGTCTTTCATTGGTCGAAATCGTCTTCGTTTTCCTATTCGTGGACTTGTTCGACAATGTCGGCACCCTGATGGCCGTCACCCGGCGCGCCGGGCTCGTCAGCCCCGACGGGACCGTCCCGCGCATGAAGCGGATCCTGCTCGCCGATTCGATCGCGATGCTTACCGGTGCGCTCGCGGGCACCAGCCCAGTCACCAGTTACATCGAAAGTACATCGGGAGTCGCGGTAGGCGGTCGCACCGGCCTGACCAGCGTCACCGTCGGCCTGCTGTTTCTGGCAACCTTGTTGGTCGCGCCGCTCGTGCAGGCCATCCCGACGGTGGCGACTGCACCTGCTCTGGTTTTAGTCGGCGCAATGATGATGGGCGCACTCGCCGAAGTGGATTGGCACGAACCGAGCGAAGGAATCCCCGCCTTTCTCACCGTCATCATGGTGCCGCTGAGTTACTCCATCGCGAACGGCCTCGCCTTCGGCGTCGTCAGCCATGCGGTACTGAAGTTCGTGCGCGGACAGGCGCACGCCCGGGACTGGCTGGTTTATCTGCTTGCCGCGCTCTGCATCGCCCGCTTCATTTACTTGACGTGAGAACCTCGCAGTTCGCACCCGTCGCTCCGCAAGCCGGCACATCAAAGAAATCGACGCTCACGGGCTTGTGCGCCAGGATCTCGTCGCGGGTCAATCCCTGGATCTCGTGCGGGAAGACGAGCCACTGGGAAGTCGCGTGCACGAAGACGTCCGGCACCAGAGCACTTTGCCGCCGCTCAGGCTTATAGTAGACGGTCGCGATGCGGATTCTCTCCGGCAGGTTGCGCCGGCACCGTCGCCGCAGCTCCTCGATGACCGCCTCCAGACTGCGGCCTGAATCAAAGACGTCGTCCACGAGCAACAGCTCGTCGCTCGCCTCGAGACGAGAGACCAAATAGTCCAGCGCGTGCACCCGGACCACTTTTTCTCGGGCGTCTATGCCACTGTAGTAGGACGTGCGGATGGCAATGTGGTCCACTTGGATGGAGTGATATTCGAGTACCTCCTGAACGGTGATGCCGATCGGTGCCCCGCCACGCCACATCGCCACCAGGAAGGTCGGGCGCATCCCGCTCACCACGATTCGCCGGGCGAGTTCCATCGAATCGCGCAGCAGCTGATCGGCGGATATGAACACCTTGTCCACGACCGCTATTGTTTCATAAACCCGTATCAGGCGTCAGCGGATACGCGACGACTCACACTGCTTGCGGATGATGAAGGTGTCGCCCGATGATGCGCAAGCCCAGGTAATAGATGACCGTCACCGCGACGGCCGAGAAGACCTGCCAGGGCATGAAGCGCAGCAGCCCGGGTGGCAGGCGAGGCTCCGAAGCCCCCATCACCACTCCCGCGAGCAGCATGCCGATGGCCCAGGGTGCCGGCCAGACGAACCACTCCTGAAATCGATGCGGTGTCGCATAGAACCGCGACACCGCATCGGCATAGTACCGGCCGTGAAACCAATCGACGACCAGGATGAACGTAGACGGGAAGAGCAGCGAGCCCAGTGCCGAGAGAAAGCCCTGAATAAACTCAAGGACGCCGAGGATCGCCAGGACGGTGGCAAAAATCCCAAGACCGATCACCAGCAACGGTTGCAGCGGGCGCCACGTGGTTCTGCCCGAGGTGCTGACCGCGAGCAGCGTGGTGACCGCGGGGTACAGGTTCATCGCATTGGTATGGGCGATCGCGAGAATCACCCCAATCGCCGACACTTCGCCCCAGACCGGCAGGCTCTTGGCGAGCAATGCGACATTCCATTGACCGGTCATGCCGAGCGAGATCAGCCCGAGCGCGCCCATGATCACGACCGCAGCCATGACGCCCACGCTCGGGGCCAGCATGTAGGATGTGCGTCGGACAGAACTCTCATCCTGACTCGACGGCAGACAGAATCGCGTCACCGTCGGGAAAATGTAAGCCCAGGAGAGCAGACTGAAGCTCAATATGCGATCGATGTCTTCTCCCCAAGCAACCGTGCCCACCTGCCGTGGCATGACAAAGGAAAACCGGTCGAACAGGTAAAAGGCCAGCACCGCATAGCACATCAGGAATACCAGCGCGGTGTAGTTGTAGAACTTCTCCAGCACCTTCATGCCGAAGAAGACCAACGCGATTTGCAGGGCCCCGAGCACCAGATACCACAGCACGCCGCACCCGGGAATCAGAGCCGATAGGATCTGGCCGCCCACGTCGGTGTTCAGTCCGAACCACCCGGCACCCACGAGCGTGTACAGGATCGACAGCAGCCTCGCCCCTCCCATTCCGAAGGTCCGCCGCGCCATCACCATGGAAATGATCGGCACTTGTCGCCCCATGTGCGCCAGCAACATCGAGGGCACCGCGCCGATCAGTAGCGCGAGCGCGTTGACCCAAATGAAATTTGCAAGCCCAATACCTCTCAACACCAACCCGATGACGGGCGTCGTCGCGGAGGCCGAGGCAAGACCCCAGAGCACGAACAGGGAAGTGACGCGCATATTTCGCGCCCCGTCGGGCACCGGAGCGATTCCGAGCGTCTCGACGACGGTGGTTTCGGGGTTGGCCTGTTCGCAGCGAAGGTGATTCATGGAGTCGTCAGGTCCCGTCACGAAAGATCAATCAGCCGAACTCGTCCGCGCCGAGCGCAGCACCAGAGTATCCTCATGGAGCTGCGCTCGGCGGCGCCGGGCGGCCTGCTCTGCATGGAAGCCCGCGCTCGCGCATGAGCAGGACTCGAGGCTCGTTCGCTGCACGGCGCATCCCGTTCAACGCCTGAGTGCAT
Organism: Steroidobacteraceae bacterium; assembly: GCA_049964755.1. Lineage (GTDB taxonomy): Bacteria > Pseudomonadota > Gammaproteobacteria > Steroidobacterales > Steroidobacteraceae > 13-2-20CM-66-19. The sequence continues at coordinate 6,321 of JBMFWZ010000073.1, forward strand.
CGGCTCATCAGCTGCCGAGCTGCGAGGCGGCAAAGCCGCTCGGCAGCAGTTGCGCGACCGTCCAGCGGCGCAGCTCGCCTGCGCCCGCGGCGCAATAGACGGGCGTGTCGCCTGAAGCAAATTGAGCAATCACCTGCCGGCATGCACCGCAGGGCGAAAGCAGCTCCGCTGCGTCGCTGGTGACGGCAACCGAAGTGAGGCGGCGCGCGCCGGCCGAGATGGCCCCAAAGATCGCGACGCGCTCGGCACACATGCTCAGCCCGTAGGAGATGTTCTCCACGTTCACCCCCGTGAACACTCGACCCTGCTCGTCACGCACCGCCGCGGCCACCTTGAAGTGAGAATATGGTGCGTACGCGCGCTGTAGACTCTCTCGTGCCCGCCCAATCAACTCAGCGACCTCACTGTCCATACGGTGGCCCCGATTGGCCGAGTCGAGTGGACGTCCTCCGGTGCGGATCACCGCAGGAATACCGCCGCTCCATTTCTGTCCGACCTCCCCCTGCTTTGCAATCGCGCATCGGCACTCTCCCGTATTCACTGTTCTCGATCCTCCGCCTCGGAGGCTCGCCCCATCATCGCACTGTTGCCGACAGCGCTCGAGTGCTCTTGACCATCGCGAGCCGTTCGGCCGATTCACCGTTGTGCGTGGAGCGATTCGAAGCGCCCCATCGCAGGTGCGACTCGCGCGTCCAAGACGGATGGATTCCTGGCCAAGCATTTTGCCGCCTTTTTGAGCCTACGATGGGGTCGGCCACGACCTGTGCAAGCGGGTCGACGCAAAACTGCTCGTACAGGTAGCGCCTCTACGCACACCCGAAGCCGTCGGTGTTCGCGGGTAAACCGATGCCAGTCGCCCCTCTTATCGCATCGGCTACCCGGCGCTGCGCCGCCTGGGCCAATCCCCGCGGATGAGTCGAGACGCCCAGGACTCCATCGGGAGAGGCACGACGCAGGTACCCGCCGGCGATTGTATTGCCGTGCCCGGTGCACGCGTGACGCGCAAGTTCGCATTCGAACCACGCATCATCGAATGCACATGGGGCGGCTCACGCAGGTGCGCTCGTGGCATATTGACGCGTTCCTCGCCGGACGTGCGCTCGCATGCCCACAGCACATCGCTTCACCGCGACCGATGTCCTCTTGCGACGAAGGTGAGCGCCTTGCTCTGCACGAAGTGACACCGTGGGCCTCACGAGCAGGCCCTTCGGGTCGATGCACGCTTTCACGTCACGATCATAGACCGCGTCGCTGCTCGGGAATGCGGTTCGCGCCCGGCGGGCGCCTGCGACGCGTCGCAGATGCGTGTGCTGATTCCCGCACAGTCATCGGGCAGCACCCTATGGCTCCCTCCCGCGACGGCCCATGCCCCGACACGAGGCGGGCAAGTCTCGATACGGCACTCACCGCTTCGAGCCCGACTCATTGCACGGGCAGACGGACACGAATCGCTCTTGCCGATCTATTGGCCTCATCGCGCCGGCCGTGACATTCACCTCAATCGCGATGAGCGTGTCTGCGCATCCGCAGGGATCGCCGACCGACGGCTCGGGGCGCGATGTGCTCTTCGGCACCGATCTGCGCGAGGATCTCGTCCTGGCGAACGGGCTCGTGCTCCCGATTGGCGCCCGCACGCACGCTCGTCGCCGGTGGACCTCGGGGCGAGCCATCGATGTCGACTCGAGGGTTGCGGACTGCTGACGGTTCAGATCGCGCTGCTCAAACGCTTCTATGAGGTGCATCAGATCCGGCGTGACAGCGGAATCGGCGCCTTAGCACCTCAGTACGATCCCAGGCAGGGCCATTTCGGCAGCCTCGCCAGGCCGGGGGGCACCGCGCCAGCGCCGCTCGCGCAGGGCAAAACGAGCGCCCGACACCGCCTTCGCCATCGAGGGCAGGGGTGATTGAGCAACCCTCCCTTGGGCGCGCCATGGTGATGGGATGCAACCCCTACCGTCTGGCCGTGTCGTGTGCGGCCCGCGATCCGATGCACGACCTCTTTACATGGAATTTGGAATGGCATAAATTCCGCGCCGTCATTTTGGCCCGGTGAGGTCTTCCTCAGTTGGACAGTAGTTGTACGAGTGGTGACCGATGCCGCACGATGTGCGGCACGCTACGCTCGGCAAGGCTGGCCTCGGGAAAGACCACCGAGGCCGCCCGCTGAAGCGCGGCGTCCCTGGTGCCGAGATCCCTCGGCGCTGAGTCTCAGTCACCTTCCGTTTATCTTTCGCGATCACGCGCGGCGTCCTGCGGCGTACCCAGTGTCGTGCATCTATCGCCCCCCTGGGGCGCCAGAGCGTGCGACCTGCGCAGCGGTGCAGGAGCGCAATGTGCGAGCGCCGAAGGCGCTCGAGGAGGGTGATTTGTGTTCCACATGCATGCGTTTCCAAGCAACGCCTACCGCCTCGCACCACACGGGCGCCCTGCGGGATGGGTCCTGCATCCTGACCAGTCCTTCCGGCCATTGGTACACGCCCATTGGCAGCGCAATCCTCGCTCGGGCCGACTGCAGCTCACGTGGCAGCGCGCGGCGGAAATGCGATCGGAGAGCACTGCCGAACCGCCCAGTCGGCGGCCTCACGTGCGATCGTGGCGCGGTGGCCGCTCGCGCACCCGCTTGCGACCCTTGGGCCACGGCAGGCGCGCTTGGGCCGACTTCGCGGGCCAACGGCTCAGCTCATGAGCGGTCCGTTCATGAGACACACCGCGGCGCACCACTGGGCCACGAGGCACCTCATGAGAATGAGCAGCGGCGTCGCAAGGAGACGACCGTTGGCCGCCCCGCAGTGCGACCGGCGGCGCATGGGCGTCGGGACCGCGCGCTCGGACGTTTCGGCGCCGGCTCTGGTGCTGCCCACCCTGGCCAGGGTGGGGACGAATTCCGTGACGCCCTGGGTACCGCAGTGCCTCGCCGCCCAAGCGACCTTCATCGGGCACCCATGTCAGCCCATGCAGGCCGCGTTCAGTGGACCTCTGAGCTTGCGGACCGACGGTGCGCGGGCGACACCGGCACTTGCGGACTGAGGATTGACGTGCCGCTGACGCAAGACGCGGCGCCGTACTTTGATGCCGGAGGGCTCGCCGATGACGTCAATCGGGATGCGGTGCCGGCCGGCCCGAGCCGCTCAACGCAGCACCCAAACGTCGCACGGGCCTACCTACAGTGGACCCTTCCTCTGAACAGCTCTGGCACGCCCGTGAGCTCCGTGCACGCGACCCGGCGCTCGCGTTCGGATTGCGCATCCATGCCGCACTCTGGCGCCCGCCGCAAAGATCGGTACTTAGCCGCCACAATTATGTGATAGGAATCGCACCATGAACTCCTCAATTGATGCCGCGCGCAACGGCAACCTCGACCAGGGCGAGCGGGCCGGCTTCGAGCAGCGCCTGCGCGATCGGCTGCACATCGCCGAGCTGCGCGCCCGGCCCCGCACGCTCGCGAATCGATTGCTCCTGATCCTGGCGCTGGTCGGACCCGGCCTGCTCGTGATGCTCGGGGACAACGATGCCGGCGGCGTGCTGACCTATGCGCAGACGGGTGCCGCCTACGGTCTGGGTATCTTCCTGCCGATGATGCTGCTGCTGGGCTTCATCGCCTACGTGGTGCAGGAGATGACCATCCGTCTCGGCGCGGTCACGCGGCGCGGTCACGCCGAACTGATCTGGAAGCGCTACGGACCGTTCTGGGGCATCTTCTCCATGGTCGATCTGGTCCTCGCCAACGTGCTGACGTTGATGACCGAATTCATCGGGATTCGCATCGGCGGGCTCGCGTTCGGCATCCCCTACCAGCTCACCGTCCCCCTCGCGTTACTGTTCGTCGTCGGCACTCTGGTGTTCCTGCGCTACTGGGCTTGGGAGCGAGTCGCGCTGGTCATCGCTGCATTCAACCTCGTATTCCTGCCCTTGGCGTGGATGGTCAAGCCCCACTGGAATGCCGTAGCGCACGCGTTCGTCGGCAGCGGCTGGCAGGTTCCCGGCGGGGTCCTGTCGGCGACGTTCCTGGTCCTACTGTCGGCCAATATCGGCACCACCATCGCGCCCTGGCAGCTGTTCTTCCAGCAATCCTGCGTGGTCGACAAGGGTCTATTGCCGAAGGACATCCCGGCCAGCCGGCGCGACCTGATGCTCGGGGTCCTCGGCATGATGCTGGTCGCACTCGCCATCATCATCATCGGTGCGATCACGCTCTCGCATCTACCGAATGCGCAAAATTTGACTGCGGTGGACGTGTTGAGCGCCCTGCGGCGCACCCTCGGCCCCACCGTGATGCGCCTGTTCGCCCTCGGACTGCTCGAGGCCGGTCTCATTGCCTCGGTGGTCATCACCGCCAGCACGGCTTGGGCGATCGGCGAAGCGTTCGATCTGCCTCGCTCGCTCAATGCCCGCCCGGCACAGGCCTGGCGCTTCTATGCACCGGCCGTCATGGGCACCGCGATCGCCGCCGGTGTGGTGCTGTTCCCCAAAATGCCCGTGGGGTTTCTGAATCTCAGCGTCCAGGTGATCGCCACGGTCTTCATGCCGGCGGCGATGCTGTTCCTGCTGATGCTCCTGAATGACCGTGAACTCATGGGCACTCACGTCAACGGACCGGTGCGCAACGGGGTATCCATTGCGATCATGGTGGCACTGATTCTGTGCAACGTGTTGTACGGTCTCGCCACAGTGTTCCCTCATCTGTTCGGAGGATGACGCATGAAGGACCTAGATCAGTACAACGGCGATTTGCTCAAACAGTTACTGGATGAGGAAGGATGGAACATTCCGCTGCCACCCGTCCACCGGCAGCAGCTCAAACCCTGGCAACAGTGGGTGTTCTGGGGCCTGCGCATCTACGTCGTGATCATGTGCGTGATCGTACTGTGGGCGTTTACCTCCGGGCTGCATGCGTGACGGTGGGACGACCCGTGGATGGAAGCGACGAGCTCAGGAGAATCTGGGCGAACGCAAGTTAGACCACTTCGTCCCTGCCGGTCATGGTGTGTAGGACGACAGCCGGTTGCGGGGCGCCTCCATCGATGAATGAGGCACGCACCCTCTTTCGGTTCGCGCATGGCGCGGCGCACGCTCTAGCCGCATCTGGCCCGCACGATTATTTGCCCGTCCGCCGCACGATTCACCCGCCGAACGCCGAGCGGCGAACGTGATTCGATCAGATGCCTACCTGCACACATCCGGCCGGTCGGCGCGCCACGCATCTTGTATCAGGCGACCATGGCCAATGTGCGCTCGGCCCGCTGGCGCAACTCTTCAGTCGTATCACCTGGCCCGTGCGCACGCCAGCCCGGAGGCGCAAACAGAATACCCATCGCCTCGCGCAAACTGCGCGTCTGCATGAGGTCTCGCGCCAACCCGAGCCATGGGTCGAATTCGACGCGCAGAATATTATTTGAAGTTTGCGGCTTCCAAAGGCCGTACCGGCAGGGCACATCATCGCGTTGCGCGATGTAGGTACCGAACAGCCTATCGAATACGATGAGGACTCCGCCGTAGTTGGCATCCAGATACTCGATATTTGCCGCATGGTGGACACGATGAGCCGACGGCGTATTGAGGACATACTCAAGCCATCCGAGCTTGGGAATCCAGGTCGTATGTAGCCAAAATTGATACAACAGATTCAGCGACAATGCCAACATCACGACGCCAGGCGGAAACCCGAGCCAGACCAGGGGGGCGAAGAACAGTGTCGCTCCGGTGAGGTGCTGCAGCCACCCGATCCGATACGCCGCAGAGAGCGTCAATTCATTCGTGGAGTGATGGACCGAGTGGGTCAACCAGAGCCAGCGGATGCGATGCGAGGCCCGGTGATACCAGTAGTAGAAGAATTCCTGACCGATAAACAGCAGCAAGAACAGCGCCGCTCCGTGCAGGCGCACCGTCGCGATCCGGTGGCGCCACACTGCCTCCAATATCCAACCCGAGGTGGAGATCCCGGCAAAGAGCAGCAGGCGGCGGCCAAGCAAGTCGCCCAGGGATACGGCCGCCGCCGGCCAATTGAATCCCCGGTGCCGATTGAGGATCAGCGCCTCGAGCAAAGAGGCGGCCATCACGATCGCCAGAATGACCAAGAATAACTGTTGATGAGCGCGCATGTGGATATACACCCAAGACCTCCAGGCGCATTATATGAGCATTGCTCAGTTTCCGGGCTCGGGTTCCCCCGGCGCGGCGCAGGAAGAAAAAATGTCCAAAAATCAATCCGCTGTACGTCGCAAACCGAGCCAGGAGCGCGCCCTTCGCACCCGCGAGCTCATATTCGAAGCCGCGGTGCAAATTCTCGAGCGGGACGGTGAGGCGGCCTTGACGACGAACCGGCTCGCCGCACACGCCGGGCTCAGCGTGGGCACTGTCTATCAGTACTTCGCCAATAAGGAGGAAATCCTTACCGCGCTTACTGCGCAAGAACGGCAGCTGCGGATGCAACTCATTGCCAACGAGCTGCGCAGCGCTTGGGGTCAGAGCGTGACCACGCAAGACTTACCTGAGCGCGTGCGCGCGATTCTGCTTATCGTCCTCGATGCATTTGGTGGCCGTCATCGGGCCCGTCGCATTCTGTTAGAGAAGGCACTACGTTCGCGGTCCGGCGGCTTCATAGGTCCGCCGGTTGCCGAGATCGCGCACATGCTGTGCGGGGCACGAGACAAATTGGGAGCGCCCGCGCTACTGACGGAAATCGACGCCTTCGTCTTGGCCGAAGCGATGGCCGGAGCGATCCGTGGAGCGCTCATGAAGAACCCGAATCTGTTGAAGACTCCGGCGTTCGTGCAGTCCTTAGTGGATCTGACCGTAGGCTTCCTTCTGCAGCGCCGCGCCGCAACGTCGCCCAGTGGCGCGGGCTTGCCCTCGGCGTAGGTCACCACGAACTTCGGTCAGCCAGTGCTCGGCAGTGACCGGAACCCGTCGCTACAGTCCGCCGTGGCGCGCGCCGGCGCAGCGCTCGGCGCAGAGCCGCAACTATGCACTCCGGTGTCGTCTGCACCGATCGGCAGACGGCCGCCCGGTGGACGTCCCGACGAGTCCGCCCAGCATGACGTCCTTTCGCAACATCGGGCAACAGCCGGATCAGCACTGAACGTGGGCGCTCAAGCATCACGCGTGACTCCGGCATTCAACCGGCGTTTGCGCCAGCACTCTCTCCAGCAGGAATCACCGCCGGGGCGAGACTTCCCTGCGCGCCTGCCCTGCGGAGCGGCCCTGGATGGCGACCGAGGCACCTCAGAGCGTGGTCGCACGAGGCCCTCAGTGCCGGGAGCTGTACCCGCCGACCGCTGCGGTAGGTAGTTGCGCGAGACGGGTCGAGTTCGGTGATCATAGGCGCCACACACCCGTCCGAACGGCCGATCATGTCCGCGCTGCAGCAAGACAACCTGGGATTTCTGCGCCTGAACCTGCGCTGGCTGGCAGCCGGATTTCTCTTGATGCTCTTCTCGTGCTTCGGTCAAACCTTTTTTATTGGTCTGTCGGTCAATGACCTGCGCGCCACGGTTCACTTGTCAAACGGAGAATTCGGCGGACTGTACATGCTGGCGACCCTGGCCAGTGCGGTGACGCTGCCGTGGTTCGGCCGCCCGTTGGATCTGCTGCCCGGCTGGAAGGTCGTTCGCCTCACGATGCCGCCGCTGGCGCTGGCGTGCCTCTTCCTGGTCACGGCGCACAGTGTCTTCATACTCTGCCTCGCGTTGTACATGCTGCGCCTGTTCGGCCAAGGCATGATGAGCGAGATCGCCTTCACCGTCACCGGCCGTTGGTTTGTGGCCAACCGCGGACGCGCCATGGCCTTGATCATGCAGGGCCAGCAACTGGGCATGGCCGTGCTGCCGCTGTTGGTGGTGCTCGCGGAGCGGGCCAGTGGTAATTGGCGCGGCGCATGGATCGCCTCGGCCGCCGCCATCGCCGTCGTCGGACTGCCCGCGCTCGTCGCGTTGATGCGGGTTGCACGCACCCCACAGTCGCACGAGCGCAAAAGCGGCATTCGCCATACCGATCGGGACTGGACACGCACGCAAGTGATGCGCGACTCGGTGTTCTACGCTCTGCTCGCAGGCACCGTTGCGGCGCCTTTCATTGGCTCGACGGTTTTCTTCGAGCAGGACTATCTGATCACCCTGCGCGGCTACAATCCACTGGTGTTCGCAGCAGCGTTCCCGGTGATGTCGATTGCGACCGTGTTCTTTGGGTTTCTGTGCGGACGCTTCGTGGACCGCTTCGGTGCGCTACGCCTGCTACCGTACTATTGCTTGCCGCTCGGGCTGTCCATTGCGGCGCTGGCCTTGATCACACCCGTCGCTGGGGTGTACCTCTTCATGTTCATCTTTGGTGTGAGTAACGCACTCACCACCACGGTGTTCGGCGCCCTCTGGCCAGAAGTCTACGGCTTGGAACACCTGGGCCGGATTCGCTCACTCGTCCTCTCCATCATGGTCGTAGCGAGCGCCGTCGGCCCTGGGCTCTCCGGATTCCTGATCGACCTCGGAGTGTCCCTGCCGGAGGAGCTGTTGTGCCTGTCCGGATGGTGCCTCGTGGCCACCGTGCTCCTGACGCGGGCGGCTCGGCATGTGCGTCGGCGCGGTGAGCTGGAACTGGCCTCGGCACGAGCCGGATCTTGACTTCCCGCCTGGCTCTGCACCGCAGCGCCGCTCGTCGATCCAATTCCGCTGTGTCAGGGGCAGAAACTTATCGTGACTCCGCATCCTAGCGACGCAATTACATGCAGCGAAGGCACTGCGCGGTGCTCTGAATTCAGATCCCCCTCATCCTGGTGATCGATGCGCTGGAGCGATGCTCTATCAGGCGAACTGCTGCAATCGTAGGTCTACCAACGTCGGTCCGATGAGGCGGATTCCCACGCAACCGTGCGTCATTGATCGCCGTAGCAATTGATCCATGATGAGGATTCGACGTGCACCCGTGAGGCGCCGAGGTGACTTCCCAGGCTGCCTGAGCAGAAAGCTGGCCGCCCAGCGCAGTTCAGACCCGACCGAGGCCCCTACTGTCGAGCATGCGAACGGCGCCGGCGGAATTCCACCCTCTGGCACGACACAACTTCAGCAACGGCGACCGAGGGCACACCTGGTATGAAACCGGCGGCTGTTGCCGCCAACCTATACCGACCAGCCGCCACGATGCCGCAGCCCCACCGAGAGGCATCTGCCGCTTCCCGTGACGCCCTAGCCTGCATTATTCGCGAACTGAGTGATGGTGCCGCCAACCCGGTTACCTGATGGCTGTCAGAGCGCTCGCATGCACCGGGCAGGGGAAAGCAGCGCTCCCGGCGGGTGTTTTATGTGCATAAGTGTTGTTTTATGACAATGGACGTCAATTCAGGACAGACCGGTCCCTCGTCAGTGCTGACGAAGCAAATGTTGGCCGTGTCAGGAACTTGTTGGCTACGCGGGAACGGCGCCAACGGAGCGGGCGATACGCAACCAATCGTCAAGGTAAGGGAAGGACTGCGGCAGGTGCAACACGATACGACGAGCGGAGCGCTCGACCCATACGCCGAGTTTCAACAGCCGCTCACGAAGGGTACTCACCTGGGCGCGAGCACAGTCGCCCCTGCGGGCGCTCAAACGCAGCTCCTGCATCAAGACGTACGCGGCGGACGTCAGCAGAACGCGGAGCTGATTGGCCATGAAGTTTGTGCAGCTGGTGCGGTCGATCTTCAGGCCGTGGTGCAGCTCCTTTATCCTGCATTATTCGCGAACTGAGTGATGGTGCCGCCAAC
>JBMFWZ010000074.1:0-16037 GCA_049964755.1 Steroidobacteraceae bacterium
CGTCGCCTGAAGGGGTTTACGGACCCCCGGCCAGAGACTCTAAGGTCCGTACCTAGGTGTCGTGTCAAGCTCTGAACGGGCGCAAATCGTGGCTTTGGCGCAACGCACGCTCGGTCGGGGCCCGCGCTCATTTGGCAGCTCGCGCCTGCGCTTCCGGTTGCCTCATCAGCGCATCGATGATGGGGCATCTCTCCGAAGTGGTCTCACCGCCCTTTTCGCAGCGGTGCAGCAGCCGTTGCAGCGACTCGTGCAGCGCCTCAAGTTCGCACATTTGTGCGCGAATGCGCTGACACTTTGTCTCCGCCAGCGTATGCACATCAACACAGTGCCCGTCACTCAGCTTGAGCAGCTCGCCGATCTCGCGCAGGGTGAACCCGAGGCGCTGAGCGCGCTTGATGAAGCGAACCCGGTCGATCGTTTCCCGGGGATAGTAGCGATAACCCTGGACGGGGCGAGGGGGCTCTACCACCAGGTGGCGACGCTGATAGTAGCGAATCGTCTCGACATTGACGCCGGCCGTGCGCGCGAGCCGGCCAATGGTGAGTGCTCTCTCGGACATGACCCATCCTCCCCCGGATCACCGGTACCCCGGTATTTCCCTTTAACTACCTCCGTACTCAAGTCCAGTGTCAAGGACTTTAAGATCGTCTCCGCGAGGTGCCCGCCGCGGTGCGTTCTCTAAAGCGCAACAGCGTCGGCTGCGAGGCCAACGCCGCGCCCCGCAGCGGGGCGCGTCCGATCAGCAGCTTCTGAATGGGATCCCCGGCCAATCGGGCTGCGTCGTTACACTCGGCATGCGCACAAGCGGTCCCATACAGACGCTGGCGAACCTGGTCCCTGACCGAGTGCTCGAGCTCGCCCGCTTGCCGCTCGTCGCACGCATTCAGCAGAACCGCGCCCCATAGGAGTTCGCGTGGGGCTGGTCTAACTTCACCACCACAGGGCGGCGAAACAAGTCGGGAAACAGAACAGTCTGTCGCGTGATATCCTCTGTCGTGCACAAGCCTCCCGAGTAGTGAAAGTACTTGTAGCAAGCCATTTTTGCCACGAAAGGGGCTTTATTATTCACAGTCCACGAATTTTCAGGGGTGATGCTACTGTTATTGTCAGGAATCCACCCGACGCCCTTGCCAATGAATGCCGCGCTCCCCACGCTGAGGATGGGATGAGAATACTCTTCACCTTCGAGAATCCCCTGTCGAGCACCGAGGCTGACGCGGAGGTCTTCCTCACGACCGCGAGATATTTGGCAGCCTCGACGTCGCAGTCCTGGCTGCACGCTCCCGGCGCACGGCATGCCGACCGCGCGGCTGAGGAGGGGTTCGCGGGCATGCCGGTCGTGCGTGCCTGGGCTCCGCTTCGACCCGCCGTGCTGCGGCATTTCTGCTGTGGCCTCACGCTACCCCTGCGGCCGGAGTTCCGCCGGGCCGATCTCGTATACACCCGGAATCTTTGGGTGGTCTGGCTTGCCTTGTTGTGCGGCCGGCGGGTCGTCTTCGATCACTACCGGCCATGGCCTGCTCAGATTCCGCCGTTGCAGCGGTGGATTCACCGCCTGATGTGTCACCGGCGATTCCTGGTGAATATCAGTCATTCCGAGTACACCAGAGCCAGGTATCTGGAGATCGGAGTCCCGGCGGACAAACTGCACTGCGTGCGCAACGGCTTCGAGCCGTCGCGACTGGCGAGCCCGATCCCGCTCGACGATGCGAAGCGCGGCCTCGGTATCGATATCAACACGAAGACCGTCGTTTATACCGGACGCATCAACGGCAGGAAAGGGCTGGAGTTGGTGATCGATGCGGCAAGAAAGCTGCCGGATCACGTCTTCATACTGGTCGGTTCGCAGACCAACAGCGTGATCGAGGCGTTGGCAGGCACCGCGCGCAATGTCCAGATCGTCCCCTGGCAATCGCCGGAAGCGATCGGACGCTACCTATTTGCCGCGGACGTGCTGCTGATCCCGCCGTCCCTGAAGCCGCTGACAGAATTCGGGTCGACGGTCATACCATTGAAGCTCTACCTTTACCTGGCCTCCGGCCGGCCGATCCTCGCTGGCGATACTCCGGATCTGCGGGAGGTTCTGCAAGATGGCAGAAATGCGCTGCTCTGCCGGCCGGATTCTGTGGAGTCTCTAGTCGCCGGGATCCGCGCATTGACGGGGGATCCCGGGCTCGCACGGGATCTGGCCGCGAGAGCGCTGTCGGATAGCCGTGATCTCACCTGGGACGCACGCGCTCGCAGAATCGTCGCCATCGTCCTCGATCGGTTGGGGAGCGAGCCGACCTGCGGCGGCCTCTGGAGCAAGACCCACTCGCGGGCATGGGCCCGTCAATCCTTGCTCTGGACGCGACATCTGATCCGCAAGCGGTCTTGGATACTGCCCCCGCTAGCCGCCTCAGCCGTAAGCCCTGCCGCGCAGCCCGGCGAAGCGGCCGTCGTCGGAACCCGCGCCGACCGCTGCTGAGGCGATGACGATTCCCGCCCGCGCGCACTTCTGTTGGCTCGGTAAGAGCCTCCCCTGGGCCTATGCCTATGCGGTCCCTCTCGGCCGCTGCGAACAGCGGCATGCAGGAGATCATCCTGCATCATACCGATCCGCTGGCGGACGACGCGAGTGTTCGCGCGCTCGCGCTCTGCCCGCTTGTACGGCTCTCCAGGCTCGACCCCATCGCCTCTCTGACGACGGCCGGGCGAGTAGCCGGCGTCGGCGATGGCTTGCTCGCGATCTATCGCACGCTCGACAACCCGGCGATCCGAGCGGACGTGTTGCGAGTGGCGATCCTCTATCTCGAGGGGGGCGTCTATCTCGATCTCGACACCGTCACGCGGGCTTCGCTCGTGCCCCTGCTCGAGGCGCGGCAGTTCGTGGCCTCGGAGCGGGTCATCTGGCCGCACTTCGTGCGAGGCTGGCGCTCACCCGCGCTGTGGTGCCGTTCCCTGGGGCTCGATCCGATCCGCAAGAGCATGCGCCATACCCCACGCGGCTGGGAGATGTTCCGCTGGGTGGAAAGAGCGTGTTACCGTGCCGTGACCAATGCCGTCATGGGGGCGGAAGCGAATTCCTTCTTTTGCGCACGTTACCTGCGTGCGATGGCGGCACTAGCGCCGCAACGGCGCGTGCAGCTGTATGCTCTGGGACCGGACCTGCTTCAGGGACTGGTCGATCAATTCCCCAAGGACGAGCTGACCGTCGAGGAACCGGAGGTTTTTTGTCCGCTGCCGCCGCAGATTTCCGAGCACTGGTTTCGGGTCAGTCATAACGTGCGGCTGTCCGCGGCTCTGCGCCCGCAAACGCGCGTTGTGCATTGGTACGCATCCGTGCGCACCGGGACCAAGGCCGCGGCAATGACTCCGCAATACGTCTGCGACCTCCGCGAGCGCCAGCTGTACAGTGCTCTCGTGTACTCTTGTGTCCGCGGCTTGCCCGACTTAGCGCAAGCCTCCGCAGTCTGAGTTCCACGTCCTCAGATCGCGGCACCGTCGGGCGCATCGAACATGTCGAGGAGCGCTTTACAGCGCTCGCCTTGACGGTGAATCAGCCAGACCATGATGGCATTGAAACCGATAATGGTGAACCAGAAATAGTACTGGGGCGCCTCGAGCAGGACGCAGGCGAAGATTCCAAGAGTACGATAATTGGCCGAGAGGAGGGACCACTGGCGAAGGAGCGGCGCGAATGTCTCGCGATAGCGCTCGTGGATCAGCGCTTCGCGCCCGGGCTGCCCCACGAGGGCAACGGACAGGGTCGCGCGAGTTCTTTCCATCACCCGAGCCGCCGGGAAGCTGAGACCTACGTAGTACAGGCGATCGAGCAGGCCGAGCAGCGCCGGCGCCGCAGACGCGCCGCCCACGGCCGCGCGCGCCGGCGGTGGTGATCCGCGTCCCCAAGCCCAGTGGTCGTACTCCTGTCGCTGAGCCTCGTAGGTCGCGGCCTGGACCAGGTGGCACGCTGCCGCGGCGACGACCAGGGCCACGCTCCGCGGGCCGTATTCACGGCTGAGCGCGAGCGCGAACGCCGTGTAGACAGCGGCGAAGGTCGAGGCGTCGGAGAGCCCATCCAGTACCTTGCCGAAATGAGACTGCGTGTGTGTGACACGGGCGAGCTGGCCGTCGGCGCCGTCCATCACGTGCCATGCGATCATCATCACAAAGCCGGTGACCGCCCACAGCGGGTTCTGATAGTGATAATACGCGAAGGCCGCCAATAGGCCGAAAAGCAGGCCCGTGAGGGATACCGCATTCGGCGTGACATGCCTCCTCGCAAACAGCGGTACGAGCCGGCCGGCCAGTGGATGGATGAAGTAGAGATTGGTGATCTCTTCGATTTCAGTGGTTCGTCGGACTGGCGCGGAACTGTTCACGGAGACCCTTGAGGTTGAGTAGTATTGACTCTATCGCATTTGGGCTCTCACCGGTAAGCACGGACTGATCAATGAAGCGTGACTTCGCCTATACCGATGCGCCGCCGGTGCACAGGCTGCGCGGACGAGCGATTCTGGCTGCGCACCCGGAGGTTGCGCCCCTGATGGGGGTGAACAGACTCTCCGCCCTGTGGATTGTCGGGTTGGTTGCGGTGCAATGGCTGGCCGCCGACGCAGCGGCCAAGGCCCCCTGGTGGCTCGTCATTGCGGGCGCCTGGTGCCTCGGCGCCTTCCTGAATCACGCGCTCTACGTCCTGATGCATGAATGCACCCACAACCTGGTGTTCAAATCCCCGCGCTTGAACAAACTCGCGGGCTTGGTCTGCGACTTCGCCTTGGTAGTGCCGGGCGCTCTCGCGTTTCGCAAATATCATCTTTATCACCATCGCTACCTCGGCCAGTACGTGATGGATCCTGACATCGTCAGCCAGACGGAGGCACAACTCATCGGCAACGGGCCGCTGGGAAAGACGTTGTGGGTGTTGCTACTTGCGGTTTCGCAGGCGCTGCGGCCGATGAAGCTGAAGGCGCTCAGGGGGATTCCCGTGTGGGACCGGTGGATGGCTGCCAACCTCATCGCACAGGTCATTATCGATGTGCTCATCCTGATGATCCTCGGACCGCGGGCGCTGACCTATCTCGCCTTGTCGACGCTGTTCGCGCTCGGCCTGCATCCTCTCGGCGGCCGCTGGATCCAGGAGCATTACGTGACCCGCGAGGGGCAGGGCACCTACTCCTACTACGGACCGCTCAACAAGCTGTGCTTCAACATGGGCTTCCACAACGAGCACCATGACTTCCCCAGCGTGCCGTGGAATCGGCTGCCGCAGCTGCGACGGCTGGGCGATGAATACTACCGTGACCTCAAATCGTATCGATCATGGACGGCCGTGTTATTGAAGTTCATCCTGGATCCTTCCATGTCCGGCCACAGCCGCATCATCAATCCAGAAAGAACTGCTTCCCGACAGCCGTAGGCGCACCGGGGTGATCAGTTGTCGGTCCGACGAGATTCCGGGTAAGCACCCAGCAACCCCCATTCTTCCGTCTGTGATTTGAGCGGCCGATGCTCTGGGCCGCGACGAGTAGATGCATCGCGAGGGCGAACGATGTCCGAGCTGAAGCATGTGGAGCTCACGGTGGAGGAGCGGCGGTACCTGGAGTGGGTGCGCGAGGCGCAGAGCGAGGGGGTATCCCTGAACGCCGATGGAGTGAGCCTACGGATGCTGTCGAGGGATGCTGTAGCGGCTGCAACGACAGCTGTCGGACAAGTACCGCCTGAGCTGATCAGCCGCATCGCCCGCACGCCTACCGAGGGCTTCAACCTGCGCGGCGTGTTCCGCTTGCCCGTCGATGCCTATGCCGACCGACTGCTTCCAAGCGCCAGCTTCAAGGCAGTTTCCGCCAAGGGGTGATCACGGAAAAAACCTCGGCCGAAAGCGCGTTCCGGCAGCAAAGAGAAACGCCATCCATTTCCGGGCATTGCAAGAGCGGCCTCGCTCCCACGGCCTAAAGCAGGCCATTCGTACCGGGAACATTGGCAGCAAAAACGTGGGAATCCCGGTGATAGAACGGTCCGCTTGACACCGTACTATACCACTGGGTTTAAGGTCCCCCGCCATGACGAAAACGCAGCCTGATGCGGCGAGGCGATCCGGGGCAGGGGCATGATGCAGAACGAGACGATGACGAGCTGTTTGGGCTCGGCGAGGCGCGGCGGGGCGCCATCGGAAGTGCCGGACAGATGGGTGCCAAAATGCATCACACGCCCTGCGCTCGCGCCATGGCGCTGACGGCTCACCCCTTGCGGGAGCGGCGCGCACACCGTCTGCGCGCGGCAGCGGTGCGAGCACTGGCGACTGCGCTCGCATCGTTGTTGCTCGGTCCGCTGTGGAACGTCGCTATCGCGGCCGCCCCGCCGGTGAGTATCACCGGTCCCTTGTCGCTCGATCAGGCGATTCACCTGGCGCTCGAGCGCAATCCGGACCTCAAGAGCGCCGAGCATGCCTTGCAGGCCGCCGAGGCGGCCCGCCGCGCCGCCCTGGGGAAGCTCTTCCCGCAGATCCAGGCCATGGCCTGGGAGGATCTCTTCCCGAACGAGCCCTCGTTGCTCCTGCCGGGCTATATGGCGGTGCCATCGCTCTCGCAGGTTGCCGCCTCGACCCCCCAGGGATCGATGCAGAGGATGCTCGCCTATCAAGGCTCGGAATTTCAGAACTCGATTTTCAACGCCGGAGTCGGATTGACCTGGCCGATCTACGCCGGCGGGCGCCTGGTGGCCGGTGTGCGCGGGGCGCGCGCCGAGGCGCAGGCGAGCCGCGAGCGTCTCGAGCAGACGCGTCAACAGCTCATATTCGCCGTCACCCAAACGTATCTCGGGATTGGGGTGGCGGCGCGTACGGAGCGGGCCGTCGAGGTTTCGGTCCGGCAGTTGCGGGAGGCAAACGCCAATCTCCAGGAATTTGTTCGCGTGGGCAAAAAGCCCCGCCTCGATCTGTTGCGGGTAGAGGCGCGCCTCGAGCAGACCCGAGAAGCGCTCGCCGCGGTACGCGCGCAGCTCGTTACTCTGCAGGGGAATCTGCGCCGGCTGCTCGACTTAAATCCCGCCGGAGCGCCCTTGCAACTGGTACCCGCGGCGCCGAGTGCCGCTGTTCAATTCCCGCCGCTCGCCAATGCGGTGACCGAGGCGCTGATGACGCGTCCCGACTATCGGGCACTGCAGGCAAAGCTTGAGGCACAGCGGGCGCGTCTGCGCGCGACGCAGGGCGCGCGCCTGCCGGAGGTGGAGCTGTCGGCCCGGGCCTGGGAGGCGCACGGCAACCGCACCGGTCCCGGTGATGCGTTTCGCACCTGGGAGCCCGATAGCGCCATCATGCTCTCGTTCTCGGTGCCGGTGTTCACCGGCGGGACGCTGCTCAGCGAGGTGCATCGCGAGCGGGCGCGGCTCAACGAGGTCGACGAGCAGCTCGTGGCGCTCTCCCAGCAGGTGCGCCTCGAGGTGACGCAGGCGTATGCCCAACTTCACGCGGCGCGTACCGAGCGCACGGCGGCACGCGCGGCGGTCGCAAGCGGCGATGAGGCGTTTCGGCTCGAGCGCGAGAAGATCGCCGTCGGTGCCGGGATCGTGACGGACCTCCTTCAGGCGCAGGCGGCCGATCTTCAGGCCCGCACGGAGTTCTACCGGGCCGAGGCCGGCGTGCGCATCGCCGAAACACAACTGCAGTTGGCCATCGGCGTATTGCGGCCCCCGGGTGGGCCGCCGCCAACTCCGATGAGTCCGTAGTCCTCTCCCCAACGGAAGAACGCGCTCATGCTGACCTTTCTCGAGCAGAACTATCTCTGGCTTCTCCTCGGCGGTGCTCTCGTGGTGCTGCTCGTGCTCGCTGTGCGGGTGGGTCGAGAGGAGCGCACGTGGCAGGGGCGGCTGCTTGCCCCGCTCAACTGGTACAGCCGCAACCCCGGCGCCCGGCGCTTGACGGTCAATATCCTTGGGGCTGCGCTGATTTTGTGGGGGGTGCATGCATTTACCGCCTGGGTCACCCCGGCGCTGCGCCCGAGTCAGCTCTTCACCCCGCCGATCGTCGGCCCGCAGGCGGTGCGGATCGCACCGGTGAAGGAGGGGTCGCTCGATGAGTTCGTCACCTATACCGGCAGCGTCAAGCCTTGGGAAGACGATATCATCTATGCGCGCGTGAACGGCTGGGTTCGCCGACTCACCGTGTACCCCGGTGACCTTGTGCATGCCGGGGAACTCATCGCCACGCTCGATCTGTCGGCGCTGCGACCGCAGCGCTACCGCGCCGAGGCGCAGGTCACGTACTGGCAGGCCGAGTTCGCGCGCGATAAGAAACTGTACGAGGCGGGCGCGATCAGCGCGACGCACTTCGACGGCGCTCGTATGCGCTATCGCGCCGCGCAAGCCTCTCTGCAACAGATCGACACCGAGATCGGCTACGCGACGCTGTACTCGCCTCTCAACGGTGTGATCGCCAAGCGGCACGTTTACCCGGGCGTCTATGTGCATACGGGCGAGATGATAGTCAAAGTGGACGACCTCAATCGAGTCCGCATTCAGTTCCCCGTCGATGAGAGCGATCTGCAGTGGATGCATCCGGGTACTCTCGTGTACCTGCGTTTCCCGCAGCTCTCCGATAGCGTGCTGCGCGAGCGCTTCCCCAAACGCTTCGTGCGCGAGCCCGACGGGCGCATGGCCCTTGAGACGCACGTCGCCGCTGTGTTCCCGCAGGAGAACCCCATGACCCGCACGGCCATCGTGGAAGTGCGCATCCGAAACCCCGAGATGCTCTTGCGCGAGAACACTTACGTCGTGGGCGATCTCGTGCGGCGCAGCATCGCCAAGGGGATCCTGATACCGGCCGATGCATTGACGACGGAACCCGGCGGCAAGCAGGTGGTATTCACGGTGCCGCCGCTTGGCGAGCAGGGGACCGTTGAGCAGCACACCGTCACCGTCGGGGCACGGGGTCTTAACCGCGTGCAGATTCTAAAGGGCGTCAAGGCGGGCGATTTCGTGGTCGTCGAGGGCAACCGCGCGCTCGTCGACGGACAGTCCGTGGACATCATCAATCTGAACCAGGCGAGCGGTCTATGACCGAGCAGCGCTCACCCGGCGCGCGCCGCTTCAGCCTGCCGCGCTTCGCGCTGACGCATCCTCACGCCACGATCGTGCTCGCGCTCATCATGGTGATCCTCGGGGTGTACGCGTACATCGCAATCCCGGTGCGCATGATCCCCAAAGTTCCGAGCCCTGATGTCGGGGTCATCACCCAGTTCCCCGGTATGTCCGCCGAGGACATGCAGCGCTATATCACCGCGCCGCTCGAGAAGCGCATCCAGATCGTCGGTGGCGTGAGCTACGTCCTCGGCACCTCGCAAGCCGGTTACTCGAAGATCGTTGTCTATTTCAATTACAACGTCAATCTCGAGAAAAAGTGGCTGCAGATGCAGGCGCTGCTCAATGAGATCAGCAACGAGTTGCCCAAGGCCGGTCCCAATACCACCAAGCCCAGACTCGTTCACGTCAACAATCAGAATGGGCCGGCCATCCAGTTCGCCATTACCCGCCCGGGCATGAGCCTTACGGCGTTGACGTCGATGGTGAACAACATCATTCTCACCCAGTTCCAACAGGAGCCGGGGGTGTTGTCGGCGTACACGTTCGGGGGTCAGACGCGTCAGATCAGAATCGATGTCGATCGCAACAAGCTCGCTGCGTATGACCTCAACATTCTGGCGATCAGAAAAGCGATCGATGGCGCCAATTTCGACCATGGCGGGGGCCCACTCATCCACGGCAATGAGCGCATCGATGTCGAAATCAACAGCGAATTCACTGAGCCACAGACTCTGCAGCGCCTCAGAAACCTCCCCGTGGGCCATGTGGGCAGCCGAGTCGTGTACCTTCGGGACGTCGCGACGATCAAGGACACGCACGCGCCGATTTACGGGAACTTCTACTTCAACGGCAAGCGTGCTCTTTGGCTCGGCATCCAGGGTGAGGGGAAGGGAAACTATCTGAAGCTCACCCATGATGCGAAGAAGCTCGCTCGGCGCCTCGAGCGCCAGTATCCGGGTCTGAAGTTGCACGTCGCGTTCGACCAATCGTTCTACATTCATCTCAATGATGCGAACGCGATGGATGAGTTCATCAAGGCAGTGGTACTCGCGAGCCTGGTGATCCTGCTCTTTCTCGGCGAGCTCGGTGGTACCGTGATCGCCGCGGCCATTCTGCCCTCCGCCGTCGCGTTCGGCTTCTTTCTTGTTTACACGCTCGGCGTCCAACGCGACTTCGGGATCATGATGGGTCTCGTGTTCGTGGTCGGTAAGCTCCTCGATGACTCCATCGTGGTGGTGGAGGTCGTGCGTCGGTACATCGAGCGCGGGTTGCACCCGAAGGTGGCGGCAGTGGTGGGTGCCGAACACGTCCAGAACGCCATCCTCGCCGCAACCCTCACCTTCGCGGTGATGCTTTATCCGATGACCCGGCTGACGGGCGACATGGGCGCTGGATTCCACAGCATGACCGTCCCGATGATCACCTCGGTCATCGGCTCGTACATCCTCGCCATGACCGTGACCCCGCTCATGGCCTCGGTGCTCTTCAAGCCCAAGCCGGGCGCCACCACCGAGGAAGTCGAAATCCCGCTCGAGGAGGAGATGAAGCTCGAATCGGCGGCGCCACCGGGCCGCTTCGGCGCGCTGATGCACGTCGTGTTCCTTCGCTCTTTCCATACTTTCGAGCAGGCGTTTGCCCGCGCAGTGGCGTGGTCGCTGCGGCATCGCTGGATCGTGGTGGCAGGCATCGTCGCATCGCTGATGCTCGCGTTTTCCTTCTTCGACCAGCTCGGGGTCGAACAGATGCCGCTGACCGACACGTCGCTCATCCTGGGCTATGTGCGCGCCGATCCTGGGGTCAGCACCAAACGCATGGACGAAATTGTGCGCAAGATCGAGCGGATCGCGCTGCAACAGAAGAACGTCAAGAACGTCTCGGCACTTACGGGGCAATCGCCCGTTTGGGGGCAGTACTTCACTGGCTTTGGCGTCAACGAAGTCAATGAAGCGCGGCTCCTGATGAACCTCACGATCGCAAACCAGCAGCGCAAGGAAACGCTCTGGCAGATTCAGCAGGCGATCTACCGCAAAGCCCGGGCGGAAATCCCGGACCTCAACGTGTTTTTCATGCAACCGCTCAACCCGACACCCGTCTCGGCGGCCCGGGCGCCCGTGGAGGTACTGGTCAAGGGACCGAGCATGAAGCAAGTCTACAACTATGCACAACAGGTGCTGCAAATCGCGCACACTGAGGCAGTGGGATTGCACAACCCGTATCTCGACACGGTCTACGGCGTGCCGCAGCTCGAGGTCGATGTCGATGAGGCGCGGGCTGAGGCGATGGGGCTCACCGTGCAAGACATCGTGGGCCAAGTCTACTACGCGATCAACGGCGGGATGACCAATACGTTCTTCAACCCGCGACCGTCGATGTACTACCACAGCCGCCTCCTCATCCGTTACCGTAAAAGCCAGCGGCGCTCGTTGCAGGATTTGCGTGACCTTAAAATTGCCGTGCCCGGCGGGCACACCGTGCCACTCAGCGCGGTTGCCCGCATTCGCAGCACCGTCGGCTTCAATACCATTCACACCTATAACACTCTGTATGCGGCGAGTGTCCTCGGCTACTACCAGCAGCTTGGGCTGAAGGAAACGACCATGAACCTGCTGATGCCGGCGAAGATGCAGCTCTCGATGCCTAAGGGCTATTCGATTGGACCGGCGGGTCTGATGGGCACCATGCTGCAGGCGTTCAATCAGCTGAACTCCGGGCTGAAGGTCGCTCTCATCGCCGTGTTCCTGCTCCTCGTGGTGCAGTTCCGCTCGTTCGGCATTGCCACCGTATTGATGCTCGCGATTCCGCTCGAGGGCTTAGGCGCCATGGCGCTTTTGTGGCTGCGTCACATGAACTGGTCGCCACCGGTGCTCTGGGGCATGGTGATTCTTGCGGGGATCGTGCTCTCGAACTCGATCCTCATGGTCGATCTGATGTTGCATTTCCGCCGCCGCGGAGCCGATCGAGACCACGCGATCATCGCCGCGAGCGCCCAGCGTCTGCGCCCAGTGCTGATGACCGCGATCGCCGCGGGCATCGGCATGGCACCGGTGGCGATCTGGCCGCCGCCCGCCACGGCGCAGTTTCAGGAGATTGCCACCGCTATCATCGGCGGCCTCATCACCTCCACCGCGATGACGTTGATTGCAATCCCAGTGGCCTACTCGCTCATGGACGACTTCCTTGCGTTCATGCGGCGCTTTTATCTCGACGACGTCTGGCTCCCCGGACGGCGTGAGTCCAAGTGAAGGGGAGGCGTTTGGCCTGACCCTGTGTGGCAGGCCATGGGTGATTCTTCATAACAGACATTCGGAGTGACAAGTATGAGTACGCATATGTACGCGAAGAGAGCGCTTGGCGCAGTGGCGGCGTTTTTGTTGTTGGCGGGCTTTCAGAGCGGCATCGCCTATGCCAACCCGCCAGGATTGATCGAGGTCACCTCGCACAACAGCTTCAACACCACCGTGATGAAGCTCAAAGGCGCGGTGGCCGAGCATGGCTTGATGGTGCTGAAAGCATTCAATCAACAGATGATGCTGAGCATGGTCGGTGTGCACGCCAATAAGGAAATGACCTTCGAGGTCTTCCATCCCAAGTACGGTAAGGCGGTCTATGCCGCTAGTCCGGTGGACTTTCTGGCGGTACCGTTGCGAATCCTGGTCATCGCCAGCGGTAGCACGGCCAAAATCTACTACCAGAGACCCTCGACCGTGCTGGGGCCGTTTGGACTGACGAGCCTCGGCGAGCAGCTCAACCCGGTGTTTCACGCCATCGCCGAGGCGGCGGCGGGCTAGGGCGGATCTGCCGTTGGTTCAGGGGGGACCGGCGAGGCACCCGCCGGTCCCCTCGCCGTGCAGGGGGCTCGTTCATCGGGCAACACCGCGATCATCCGGTCAGCGGCCTCAGCGCAGAGCATTTTGCGTTCACCATACTCAGCGTCAGTCTCGACTGGTTCGTGATGATCTCAAGCATGGGTCAGTGGTCCACCCCAGGGTGTGAGGTCGGGATCTTTTCGCATTGCGATAGGCGTCGGATTTTGCCCGGTCCGGTAATCGGGATGGGGGGTGCCGAGAGGGGCCTGGGCCTGAGCCTGACCCTGTTCAGCGGGTCCTGCAAACGTTTTTGGGACGGCTCGTGGTCGCTCACGCGTGGCGTATCGGTCGTACCCCGCGCGGGCAGGTCGCGCGATCCGCTCCGGCAGCCGCATCAGCTCTCGGTCCCAGAAATCCCGCTACTTGTGGCCGTCCCACGGCGGTTCCGGGTTCGCGATCTGTTATGGGCGGTCGGTCGTTGATCCCCGACCCGGATCGAGATGACGAGCGGCCCCGAGCGGTGACTCGAGTGCTGAAAGTCCCGTGGGCGTGGTGGCCTTTTGGTCTGAGCCAGATGGCCGGCGAGGCACCGGGGCACGTTTCGGGGGGATCCATGCACCTGCTCGAAGTGCTGCCACTCGTGTGCGCGGCGCTCTCCGGCGGTGCGGGGCTGCTGTACCAGGTGCTCTGGAACCGCGAGTTGCTGCTGCTGTTCGGTTCCACGAGCGCATCGGTGGCCGCGGTCGTGGCGGCGTTCATGGCAGGGATGAGTCTCGGCGCCTGGGGCGTTGGGCGTCTCGGGGTGCACCGCAGACGATGGACACTCGCGCTCTACGCGGCACTAGAACTTGGCATCGCCGTCTATGCGCTCGCATTCTCGCCGTTGCTCACGACGCTGCAGGGAGTCTATCCCGGACTGTGGCGGGCGGTCCTCGATCAGCCGGTTCTGTTGAACACTCTGCGGGTGGGGCTTGGGATGGTGATGTTGGCACCCCCAACCCTCCTGATGGGGGCGACATTGCCGCTGCTGGTCGAGGCATCCGAGAGAAGCCGCAAAATCGCCGCGAAATCCGTCGGCTGGGTGTACGGGCTCAACGCCGGGGGCGGAGCGCTCGGAGCCCTCGCGACGGGATGGCTGTTGCTCCCGACCCTGGGCCTGCGCAGCACGCGATCCGTGGGGGTCGCCTTGAGCGCCAGCGCTGCCATTCTCGCGCTATTGGGTTGGGCCGCAAGGCAAGGCCAGGCGTCGGTACCGCGCGATGAGAACCGCGAGGAGCCGCGCGAGAGTGCGTCGAGTCTGGGTGCGCGGCGCGCTGTGATCATCGCCATGGCGGGCGCGGGCTTTGCCAGCATGGGCTATGAGGTGCTCTGGACACGGATGCTGGTGCTGGTGACCGGATCCTCGACCTATGCGTTCTCGCTGATGCTCGCGCTTTACGTTGCGGGCGTCGCCGTCGGTAGCGTTTGGGTGGCCGGCAAGGTCGCACGTCTCAAGGCACCCGGAGACCTGTTCGCGCACCTGCAGATCGGTGCGGCGCTGCTGGTGGTCGCGGGCTTGTGGCTATTCGCTCGTTACCCCGATTGGCAGCTGCACCTGTACCAAACCTGGGGGACGACCTTCGGTGCCTCGCTCCTGATCGACGGTGTGCTGGCGACGCTCATCATTGCGCCGCCCACGTTCTTCCTCGGTGCCGCTTTCCCGGTGGCGACCGAGGTGCTCGGCGGCGCCACGCACCGGGGGCGCGCCATCGCCACCGTGCTCGCCGTCGTGGCGATCGGGAATGCGGCCGGGGCACTCGCCGCGGGCACCGTCCTCGTGCCCTGGTTGGGACTGGAAGGAGCGCTTGCGGCGCTCGCCGGCCTGAGTGCACTGTGCGGCGTGAGTGTTTCGTTCACCCGCTTTGGCTCTTTCCTCGGGCGACGGGTGGGCGTCGCCGCCGCGATCGGTACGGTGGCGCTCGGATCGGCGCTCCTGCCTCGGTGGGATCCTCTGTTGCTCACGAGCGGTGTGTACGAGCGCGCGCCGGTCTACCTGGCGCTACTCGGCAGAAGCGTGCGGCTCAACAAGCTCCTGGAAAGCTATCGACTGTTGGATTATCACGCGGGAAATCAGGTCGTGGTGTCGGTATTTCGCTTCCCGACGCTGCGCACGCAGCCGCACCTCGCGCTGTCGATCGACGGCAAAGTGGATGCCTCCACGGGCAAGGATATGAGTACGGAGATTCTCTCCGCACACATCGGGATGCTGCTGCGGCCGGCCGCGCGCAGTGTCCTGGTGATTGGCCTAGCGAGCGGTGTGACCGTCGGTTCCGTGGAACAATGGCCGAACGTACGGCACATCGTAGTGGCGGAGATCTCCCCCTCCGTGGTGCACGCGGAGCGCTGGTTCGCGCCCTACAATCACGACGCGCTCGGCGATCCGCGGGTCAAGCTCGTGATTGACGATGCCCGGCACTACCTCAACTATACGCGCGAGCGCTTTCAGGTAGCGATTTCCGAGCCGTCAAATCCCTGGGAAAGCGGCCCGGCACGCCTGTTCACGCGACAGTTCTTCCTGCTCGCACGCGATCACTTGACGCCCGATGGGGTGTTCGTGCAGTGGCTACCTCTTTACGGCCTGTCGACGGCGCTGCTGAAAAGCGAAGTACGCACGTATTTGTCGGTCTTTGCGCACGTGGCGATGCTGCGGGTTTCCGCAGGAGACTTGCTGCTCGTCGGTAGCGAAAAGCCCTTGGTACCGCGGCCAAGTGTAGCGCTTCCGGCAACCGTGCGGGCGGATCTCGCCCGGGTCGATTCCGGCCGGTGGCGCCTGCTTGCGCGTTTCGTCGCTGGAACCGCGGGGTTGCGCCGCTGGGTGGGCTCAGGTCCGCGCAACACCGACAACAACGGAATGCTCGAATTCGGCGCACCACGCTACCTCCTTGCCCCGACGCTTCAGGCCAATGTCGCCAGCATCGAGCACATCCCCTGGCGGGCGGATCTCGCGCGCTGGGGCGCTGGTGCACCCCTTCGGCTCGCCAGAGCCTACCTGCGCAAGCACGAACTTGATCGTGCCGCGATGTTGGCGAAGCTCGCACGTCCGGACTCGAGTCGATGGACGGTGCAAGGCGATATTGCCGCCAAGGAAGGCAACTGGATCACGGCGGGCGATCTTTGGCGTCGCGCCGGGAC
>JBMFWZ010000075.1:0-16018 GCA_049964755.1 Steroidobacteraceae bacterium
AGTGCCGTGCGGGTTTGCGCGGCAACGTGTTTCAGCTTCAACGCTTCCTTTGAATTTCCGGAATCGGGAATCGCGCCGTGTCCGATATGTGCACAGGGATTGAAATAGTGGCTGTTAAAGCCCGCCCCGGCAGGGCCCACAAGGCAATTGAGGGTGTGATGCAGATGCATATGCGCGACCTGCAGTGTCGTTGACTCGGCAGAAAGGCCGGCGTGCTTTGCGGCTGCTGCGATCTCAGGCGATGCCGATGTGGCATACGCCGCTAGGGGCAGGACCATAAGTATTCCACCCAGCGACAGTCCAACCAGGGCGTTCTTGAGGTGCTTTCCAGTAGTCACGATATGATACTCCTCAGGTGTGATGAATGAATCCAGCGACTCGATCGCGACGTTTTCACGCGCAACCGCGATCTAGGCGAATCAACGTACTGAGTTCTAGCACAGGACAGGGGTCAGTGACATTGCGCTGGCACACATAGGGCGCGCACGATCGTTGCTCTGTAGGTCGAGGCATCTACGCTGGGCAGAGGGCCGCGGCACACTCGTCGCGGGAACCTCTCGTGACGAGTCTGGCAAGCCGGTGAAGACGAGATCACGGCTCTGCCCCGGTATGTCGCTGGGCACCTCGAATAATTGGCCATGTTGCCTTCAGTAACGAAGTTGCTGGAGTCAAAAAAAATGAGGCAGGAACATTCAATCCGGCTTCTACGACCTGCACAAGCGCTTCGGCAAGCTCTCCGAGGCGGGCGATGCGCTCGAGCGGCTCGATGTGGGGGTCTCCTGGCGTCGTAACCGGAGACTCCCCCGAGGAGCCCTGACCGATCAAGGGCTCCGAGGGGGATCCTGCTCAACCCCTCAGCCTGATCAGGCCCTCGCGGCCCCTCCTGTGCTTCCCGCACGAGCTTCTGCCCGGCCACGGGCCGGGCAGACCGCGCTACTGCTTTGCAGTGAAACCCGAGACGCGCAGGAAATCCGCAGCGGGAAAAACCCGCCCCGTGGTCACGGTCCGTGATGGACCGCGGACCCCGTCCATCAGCGAACGTGATCAAAAAGTCGTTCAGGCCCATCAGATACGATGGCCAGGCTCATCAGTCACAGGCGGAAATTAACAAACTGGGGGACTCTGTCGGATCTCTACCGCCACGCAAGCCAAAGCGGCGGGAGATTGGAGAAGTTTTTTAGCGAAATCAGCGGCTTGTAGGAGAGAGGCGGGTAAGGGCGCTGCATCTCCACCGCCATGGGTCCAAGTTCTGGATCTGGAACCGTATTCCCAATCGGCCTCAAGTGACCAGCCGCATCCCCTCGCGACCGAGCGTTGTAACTCTTCCGGTGTTCCGTCGACTGGCTTGCACTCGGGCGCTGCGTTTCTGCCGGAGTCCCGTCAAATCCCTCCGCCAAAGTGCGAATAATGCTATTACAAACAATTAGTTATAAACGTCTCTGGGTCCCGTAGCTCCCTATAACAATCCTTCGGAACCGTTTGAGAACGGGCCGAGCCCGGCAAGCCGGGAGCCCGCACGCGGCACCTGTGTGCAGATCTCAGGAGTCTCATGTGTGATAGCATGCCGCTGCACCTATGACTGCACATGAAACCTGGCGGAGGCCGTTATGACGTCGACCGACAACTCGCACAGCAAGACGGCCCGTCACCGGGAGCGGATGCGCGCCGCCGGGCTGCGGCCGGTCCAGTTCTGGGTGCCGGACACCCGTACCCCGGAGTTCGCGGCGCTCGTGCGTGAACAGTGCCGAGGCCTGAAGGGCACCCCTGAGGAAGCCGAGGTGCTGCGCTTCACCGAGCAAGCTGCGTCCGAGATTGAGGGCTGGGAGGAATGACCCAGCGAGGCGACCTGGTGAGGGTTTCCCTGCAAGGGGACTACGGCAAGCCGCGGCCCGCCCTGGTCGTCCAATCGGACCTGCTGGACGAGTTGGACAGTGTGGTGTTGTGCCCGCTGACCAGCGCGCTGCGCAATGCGGCGTTCCGGGTCACCGTCGAGCCCAATCCCGCCAACGGGCTGCGTGCACTCTCGCAGGTCATGGTGGACAAACTCTCGACGCTGCCCCGCGCCAAAGTCACCGAGCCCTTCGGGCATCTCGACGATGAGCGGATGAAGGCGGTGGACCGGGCACTGCTGCTGGTCATTGGGGTCATCTGAGGCTTCACCCCGCGTGAGCAGGAAGCGGGTGGGGCAGAGCGTTGGAGGAGGCGTCTCGCCTCGTCTTCACGCGTGTTCATAAACCGAGCATGATTTTTTGGATTCTCCTGACGTCTCGCGCATACTCTCGCCGGCGAGAGTTTTGACTCACTGCCAATGGCGCTACGAACCCAGAGTGCTCCGATGACCGTGTAATCGGCGCTGCAGGGGATCGTCCGTCCGCGATCGACAGGAGAGATTTTTCGCCTTTTGGGCCCGGCATGGAAGAACAACGCCATCCGATCCAGTGAGGACACCATGTCGAAGCCGTCTCGGATCATCATCACCATCGGTTTGATCCTGTCGCTGGCTGGTGCCGCGGCGCAGTGCGTCTCCGCCCAAGGAATCTCGATCGCGCAGCTTCTCGCGCGCGCGGGCAGTCAGTGGCTTCCGACGTACAATCCGAAGACCGACTGGAATTTCACGCATGCAAGCGCGGCGGCCAAAAAGGTCTGCCGGCGCAGCGAAACCGTACCGATCCCTCGAGGCGATCTGCCCACGATTGCGGAGCTGCCCAAACTCGCCTCGTGCAATTCAGAGGCGCTGTACTACGGATTCGCCGGCAAGCCCCACTACGTCCGAGCGCGCCAGTGTGCGTATTTAGAGCGCGCCCTCGGCGATCGCAACCCCATCAGCGGTTCCGCCGTGCTGTCGATGATCTACGCAAATGGAGTGGGCGCGCGTCGCAATTTGGCGCTCGCCACCAAGTTCGCGTGCGAGGCGGGAGGCGCCCCGGCGGAAATCGATGGTCGGATCAGCCATCTGCAGCGCCTGGCTGCGCGCACGGCCCCTCCGCGGCGGGGCTTCGGCTTCTGCGACGACATCACCAGCGGGTACATGACCGGGGTCTGTGCGGCGGCCGCTGAAGGGATCCTCGAGGCGCGGCGCAAGGTCACGATCGAGCGTATTGCCTCACACTACACGCCGGCCCAGAAGGCGGCATTCGAGGCGCTGCAATACGTAGCGCGGACTTATTACAACCTGCGTGAGACGGAGGAGGTCAATTTTTCGGGCAGTGCCGGCCATGCTTTCGAGATCGACAACTTCGTACACGGCGAGAAGACCTTCTTGAACGACGTCGAGGCTCTGAACGCCAATCGCATTCGGGCGAGCCAGAGCGGCGGAGCACGGGAGGCCGACGGTCGCCTCGAGGCCATCTACCACCGAGTGCTGGCCAATCCTGCCCTTCGGCCGGCCGGTCCGGATCCGCTGCTCCCCGGTCTGCCCATGACTGAGGCGGGTACGATCACCCGCGAGGGGCTTCGAGTGGACCAGGCGCTGTGGTTGTCCTACCGGGACGCGTGGGTGCATTTCGCTGCGTCGGTGAAGCCGGCACTGTCGGGTAATGCGGTGCGGATCTGGATCACGAACCAACGCATCAACAGCCTCCGATGTCAGCTTCCCATCCACGATAAGGATTTCAGAAGGTGCAACATCCCGCTCTTGTCGCCGTCCACTGTGCACCCGTGATTTGGTCTTTGCGCGCCTAAGTTTGAGCAATGATGACGAACTAGAAGTGCCGATGGACGAGGTTATTTGATCGACGAAGGATGCTTTGCCGCCTTAATTCATTGGCTACACTGAAATTTCGGATCACCTTGGGTCAGTCCCGTAGGCGGTGCTGTCTGCGTGCAACTGGCTGTGTCGGAGAGATTGCCAGTAAAGGCTATGCCGATACGCCGCCTGGCGCCTCCGTTGTTGCGCCCCCCGGGCGGCGGCGGTTCTGCGGGCAGTTTCCTCGAATCGCTTCCATCCGGTAGCGGCAGATCTCGTTGCGCGAGCAGAACAGGGCACGGGAACTGGACATGCGCATCTCTGAAGGGCGGGTTCCGGCCATCGTGACCAGTAACTCTGCGCGATGTTGAACAGCACGTGGGAGCCCGAAGCTGGAGATCGGTTTCTACGTCAGGTGTTCACGATCAGTCACGCCAAAGGCCGTGGCGCCACCGGTGACGGGCTCTGGGTTTCTGTTTCGCTCAGCGGCGAAGATCGCCGAGCTGTCTCACCGACCGTCCCGCCTGGGAGAACCTCCAGCATCTGCTGTCCCACGGTTCTCGCATATCGACTCGCCCGGTAGCTTCAGGTCGATGCAGTGGCTCGGGCGTACGAGAGCATCGAGGACCGAATCGGCGAGTGCCGGGTTGAAATGTCCGCTTTAGCAGACTAAACTTCATGGCAACGGCCGAAATGTTCGCTATAACGGACATATCCATGGATGCCACCCCAGCACTCAATCCCCGAAGCTTCGGCCAAGCCTTCAAAGCTGAGCGCATGGCGCTGGGCCTCAGCCAGCAGGCGGTGGCCAAGTCCGCGGGCTTCCGCCGGCAAACCATCGTTGATCTGGAGGCGGGCCGCAACGTGTCGATGCACACCCTCTTCGCGGCGCTCGCGGCGTTGGGAAAGGGCTTGAGCATCGTCGATGCACGCCTGGATCTGGACCGCATCCACCTGCTACTGGACAAGCCCGATGCCGACGAAGCACACGAAGGTTAAGCACCTGCAGGTCTCCACGCCAGCCGGCATGGCCGGCCAGCTGCACCGCGAATCGCAGTATGTCTTCAACTACGAGGCCACGGATCGGGTCAACGAAGTCTCGTTAACGATGCCCATCCGCGCGCAGAGCTACGCGAGTCATCCGCTCATGCCGGTGTTCGCAATGAACCTGCCGGAAGGCTACCTCTTCGACATGATCGCGCGGCGGCTGGTCAAGCATGAGCAGGTCGACGATATGCGACTGCTGGCAATCACCGGACGACATCAAATCGGACGTCTGCAGTTCGTGGAACCCGGCGAACCGTGGCAGGAGACGCCCCCTCGCATCGGTCTGTCGCAGCTGCTTCACGAATCGTCCTCGAACGACCTGTTCGCGTTCCTGATCGACACGTATTTCGAGTCAGGCATCTCCGGCGTCCAGCCCAAGGTGATGATGCCCGATGCAGACCAGACCGCCCCCGAGCGCCTGACGGTCGTGCAGCCTGACCTGATCGTGAAGGCGGCAGGCATGGAATACGATTGGCTCACGCAGAATGAATTCCTGTGCATGGATGCGGCACGCCGGGCCGGCCTCACGGTCCCGGATTTCTGGCTCTCCGATGACGGCGCGCTCCTCGTCATGCGTCGCTTCGACCTCGCACCCGAGCGCCTTGGTTTCGAGGACATGTCGGCGCTGATGGGCAAGCCGCGCGACAACCAGGGCCATTACAAGTACACCGAGAGCTACGAGGCGATCGCACGCATTATCGCCCACTACAGCGGTACGCAGGCACCGGCGAACCTCAGCGCCTTCTTCGAGTACCTGACCCTCTCGGTCATGGTGCGCAATGGCGATGCGCACCTGAAGA
Source organism: Steroidobacteraceae bacterium (assembly GCA_049964755.1). Lineage (GTDB taxonomy): Bacteria > Pseudomonadota > Gammaproteobacteria > Steroidobacterales > Steroidobacteraceae > 13-2-20CM-66-19. Next base: position 5,533 of record JBMFWZ010000075.1, read on the forward strand.
ACTTCGGGATGCTCTACACCCACCCCGTTGCCGCGGACTGCCGGCTCGCGCCGCTTTACGACGTGGTTACGACATCGGTGTATCCGCATATCAACCTGCGCACCGGCGAGACTCGACACGATCGCACGATGGCTTTGAAGTTCTTCTCCGGCGCTAAGCACCGCAACTACCCCTCGCGCGCGGATTTGCTGCGCTTTGGCGAGACCGTGTGCCTGGTGCGAAAGCCGGAACGAGTGATCGACCGGATCGCATCGGCGATGTCCGACGCCTGGCATGCGCACCGGGATCGCCTGCAGGGCGACTTTGCGACGGCGTTTGCCGCCGAGTGGGACGCAGGTCGCTCCTCACTCTGCACGCCACAGGTCTGCATTTCAAACCCGCTACCATCGACACCCACATCCTAACCCTCCGCCGCGCCTAACGAGGAGCCGAAACCGGGGCGCCGAAGACCGCAGAGCGTCGATCCACTGTGATGACGGAGCGCGTCGCGGCATTCGAGGCGCCGCACCGCAGCGCCGCCGGATCAACAGCAGAGCCTCAGACTCCGACTCCGGGTCAGCTTCGCGGATTGATTCGTTAGCAGCCTGTCGGATTTACTGAGCAGCACAAGACTCTGCATCGCGACGGACACGACGCAGGAGCCCTGGGCGAGCTTGACAAGAACGGAACGCCTGGTTCAGGAATACTCGATCTGGCGCAGGCGCGCAAGTGGGTACCGTTGACTCACAACACACAAGGTTTTCACCTCGTGCGCCGAGAACAGTCACCTCATCACGCCATCCCGGTGGTCCACCGGGGTGGCGATCCACAGGCTCGAAACTTCCGACGTGAGGATTGCCGGCGATACTCATGTGCGCAATGACTGGCGCGGAAGGTCGTCCTGCGGAGTAGCGGCTACTCTTTCGCTGCCGGATGGGGAAGCGGCGAGATTCCCCGACCCAAGCGGATTCATGTCAGCCCCGGCCCGGTTCGTGTTCCCGGTGGTAGCGATGAATCGTCCAGAGGTAACTTTCCATCAAGGAGTCTTTGCCCAACCGGGCGAGGACATGGCGGCGACGTACGGCAGAGGACGTCCGAGCGAGGCGGGCGCGGGCGCGTGAAAAGTGCTCGAGCTGATTGCGGTACTGCCAGAGCAATTCCCGCACGGCCATCTTGTTCTGGTGCAGCTCCCACACGCCGAGTACCAGCGCTGGGAGCCCCAGCACGAAGGTCAGCACGTTTCTGAGCGGAACGTCGAGACTGAGGCCGAGCGGCGCATGGCCGCGGCCGAGTACGATCAGGCAGGCAATGGCCACGAGGATGACCCCGAACAGGCCTCGCTTCAGCCAGCGGGTCCGCCGTCCGCTGCGCTCCAGTCGGGCGACCTTACCGGCGAAGTAGCGACACTGACTTTCAATCCATGCGTTCTGGACGCCGTCGAGGTAGGGCTCGTGCGACACTTGCCGCGCCGCGCCGGCCGGGCGGACGAGTCCGATCAGGACCTGTGCGATCCAGCTGAAACCGTGGAAGCGGTTGATTCCGGAGAGACCGATCACCTCGTCCGCGTCGACCAGGTGGTCTGCGCCGGCGACCGATAGATAGAATTTCGCACGCAGCGTTTCAGCCAGAGTGCGGTACATCAGGTGTTTGCCGAACCAGTGGTGGCCGTCGAGGAGCAGGTACAGTCCGAAGCCCGACAACAGTACGAGCAGGTAGACGAAAAGCAGCAGGCGACTCTCGACAAACTTGTCATATGCGAGGTAGGCGAAACCCATCAGGAACGTCGTGGTCGTAAAGAAGACGAACAGACGATCGGAGCGCACCTGGAAGTGCATTGCCAGCGCATCGGCCTTGCCGTACTGCGCATCGATACGTGCCAGCCATGGCCGAGCGTCCCCCGGTAGCGGCAGGTCGTCGGGTAGTGAGCCGATCAGCGAGTCCGGTGCCGTCCGTATCCTTCCCTGATCGCTGAGTCGACGATACTCGTAGTTGTAGGTGTCGAGGGCAACGAGCTGCTCTTGCAGCGACCGTGGCATCTCGGCCCAGCGCTGCAGTACGTTGTCGCCGAGCCCGGATAAGTAGCAGGGCGCAGCGGGTTCGCCCACAGCAACGGTGCTGCTGCGCGGCGCCGGGATCCAATAAACGAGTCGCGAATCCGGGTCGTGCTCCGCCGGCCCCTCGTTGAACAGCATCGGACCGTCCTGCGTTCTGCGGTCGGACCGAAGGCCGAGGTAGCGCAATACCGTATCGGCCGTACCGCCCGGTCGCATCGAGGCTTCGCCGTCCCAGACTGCCAGCAACAGATGGCAGCTCCCGGTCAGTTCGCGGGTAAGGTTCAGGTAATGCGCATTGCGGCGATCCTCCTCGCTGCGCCCGCTTGCCGGATCGTTCGACAACGGAAGTTCCGTGCAGCGCACGTTGGGGTCGGCGAGCAGCTTCTGAAGATCGCGCAGTGCGGGGGCCTCGAAATCCGCCGCGTAATGCGGCAAGGGCAGAGGCAGCATCGCGTCGACGCCCAGGCCCAATTCGAGTGCGGTTTGTGCCGCCAACAGGTCAGCCCCGCTCGCCATGCCGGCCATGAGCCGGATTTCCGTATGGGGCAGACAGGCTCGAATGTCTTCGAGGAACGCCGCAATCGCGGCGCGGATGCGAGCGGTATCGCGGGGGTCGAGGTCCCGGTGCCCCGATACTCCGATGACGAACGGCGCGTCGCACGGATCGGCAATGGTTGTAGTCGCGGTGAGACGGGCATTCGTCTGCCCGGCATGCGAATTGTGCGCCGTCGCTCGCCTCATTCCGTCTCCAGCCTCCGCACCTCGGCGCGCACGTCCGTCGCGATCTGCGCCGGGTCCGCGCCCTGCGTGGGGTAGGCTTTCGACCACACCCGCAAGCCGCGCGCAGCCGCGATCCGGACCGCAAGGCTCCGCTTCGGACCCTGACCGCTCAGGCCGCCGTAGAGCACGAAACCGAAATGTTCTGCCCGTGCGCGCCGCGTGGCTGCGGTGGCATCGAGAACGCCGAGGGGCGAAGAACTGAGCGTCACACGGGCGTGATGCAGCTGCAGGAGTTGACCGAAGGTCTGGTCGAACGCCGCGCGAGCGAGCTTGCCGCCCACGGATTGACCGGGCGGCGCCGAGAATCGGATCGCAAGCAGCGACACACGCGTGCCCGCCACGGTGCTCGTGCCCGCGCCGTTCTGCCGTGCGCTCATCTGAGCGAAGATCTTGGCCGCTGTGCTCGTGGGTGCAGAGGGCGGGAGAGCTTTCAGGATCGTCTCCACCTGCGCGAGATTCTTCGGGCTCACTGTCGTCGTCCGTGGGGGGGCGCCAGATGAGCCGGTGCTGTACTGCAGGATCACGATGGCGCACCAGATGTAGATGAGGACCCGCACTACCTTCGGCAGGCGCTGAAATGCGATCCACGCCGACTGGAATACCCACCCCACGACATGCGCCCAGAAGCGCACCCGTTGCCCCGGCTCCTCGCGCGGGAATGCACGAAACGCTCGGTGCGGCGGCGGCGGGCGACTCTGGTTCCCAGAGCGCTTCGCGGCGCGCCGGGCGGGCGGTGCCTCGGGTTCTCCCGAGACGAGTCGGCGGCCCAGAGTCTCCAGCGCAGCATTCGGCGCACCATCGGGAACTCGGACCCATTGCACGGCCCGGAACTTCTCCGGCACGCGCGCCACGGCTTCGGGCGTGTCGTCGATCACCACCGGGACGAGAAAGACCGAGTCATCGGCCATGTCGAGTGCGCGCTCGACCGCCAGACGCCATTCCCGGCGAAAATAGCCTTCGCGCCGTGCCTCCGTATTGGCCGAGATGACCGGCATGAAGAAGTCGCAGTCGCGGATCTGCCCCCGGATCTTCTGGTCCCAGGCGTCTCCGCCGAGCAGTTCGCTCTCGTCGTACCAGACCTCAAGGCCGAGGGCGGGCAGTGCGTCGCGGATGCGCTGGACCGCCGCGCGGTCCTGGCTCGCGTAGCTCAGAAAAACCGTCGGGTGCGGGCGATCGGAGGCCTGGGTTTCGGCGGGATCCATTGGCTTTGCGACGTCCAGGACGGGCTGACGGAGACCTTATCGTAACGTTTCTGGCGCGAGCTTCCCACGGTATGAGCGGGTGCGCCGGTATTCTCTATTCAGCCATATTCTGCAGCGTTGGTGGACTCCGGGCAAACTCTATGCTCTGCGATCCCGATTCACCCCGTCCTGAGCCCAGCGTGTCAGATCCGCAGGCACTCGAGGGTCGGGTTGATCATCTGACGGCGACTCGAGACGTGCCGCGCCGGCAGGCGCACATCGAGCCGAGAGGGTGCGGTGCGGTCCTGTCGGTCCGCCGCAGAATTCGTGCGCTGCCGTCATAGAGCACCGCGGGCTACAGCAGGCGCGGATGCGGTGATGACTCGCAATGGGCCGCGCAGGACTGCTGCACGGACATCGATGAATCTGTGGGCATCTTGCCAGATTGGATTCGGTCGAAGAGAACAACGACGCCCGCGTCATGCCTGAGTGCGGCCGATGTGCGGCTGCTGCCCCCGAAACAACTTCGGGTCGTGCCCATGGGGTGTCTTCGCGGGGAACCGAGATCACGCCCGCTCGCATCGGCGCTACGGGCGAGGTGATCTGTCAGCCAGCCTGCGCTGATGCGGGTGCCGCGGGGGGCGACAGACCGAAAGGCGACGGATGCGGTGTTTGAGCTGATGGGCGAAAAGTACGCCATCGGACTTCAGCGCAAATCCCGCCCGCGCGAGCGCCGTCGCCGTCCAGGTGTTGCAGGTGTCGAGGGCATCGTAGCGCAGGGGCGAGGCGACGAAATCGCTCTGCGGGATCGGTCCTCGTCCGAGCACGACCGCCTCGCCATCGCGGGTGCGCACAGAACGCAACAGATACTGCTCGATGCTCGAGACTTCCCGGCGGTTGGCGCAGACCCACCGGTAGGTGGCCGCCGAGGGCAGCAGGTCGCGTACGTGGGGTGCCCCCATGACGAGCATCGCACTCGCCGAGGGAAACAGTGCTGCCAGAGCGTCGAAGACCGATGGTCGGTGCGCCATATAGAAGCGGCGGTTTCCCCAGCCAAAGCTCACGTAGCGGTCCTCTGCAGTGACGGGCAGCTGCGCTCGGACCTGCCCGAGTTCATCGATCGGCAGGATCAGTCCGGTATGCCAGCCCGCGAACAGCACGCCGATCACCGCTCCTCGCGCCGGGCTGGTGGCGAGACTTCGACGTGCCGATCCCTGCCGTGCCGCCGGCACGCCGGTCGCCCCCTGACAGCCGCACAGCAGCACCGCCGCGATCGCGGCGGTGCTGGCAAGCTTGACGAAGGAATCAGGCATCGACGGCGGGCCGCACCGTGAACCGGTCACCAGCCTACCACGTCGCCCCGCCGTCGCGGCGAGGCGACTTGACGGGTCAGTTCGCCCAGTCCGACTGGCGAATGACACTGCAGAAATTGATCCGCCGGAATTGAGCGTCTTTATCCGCGAGGACGTCCGCCTTCACGTTGCCGAAGGTGGTGTGCGGCTTGTGTTTGATGCCGTCGTAGAAGGCCTGGATGATGTCTTCCTTGAACTTCGCTGTGCGGGGGTGGGCGTGCACCACGGCGCCACGATCGGCCGGACTGAATTGCGGGTACTGGATCCCGAGCACATCCATTTCCACGCCAGCGGTCAGCAGAGCGATCACCGGATGCATGTGCTCTGGAATGCCCGGCGTCGTGTGCAGCGCGATCGCCGTCCACACCGTGTCGATGTCAGCTGCGGCGATGCCGTAGCTGCGCAAAAAGTCGCGTGCGGCGTTCGCTCCGTCCACTTCGAAGCGATCCGTTGCGCTGCGGTGCCGGTCGGTCAGGCCGACGTCGTGAAACATTGCGCCGGCATACAGCAGCTCCACGTCGAAAGTGAGGCCGCGCCGCTTACCGGTCAATGCCGCCCAGTAGTACACGCGGCTCGAGTGATGAAACAGTAGCGGTGACTCAATGTCGCGAACGAACTCGCCAATGTCACGCGCCAGCCGGCTGTCCGGCGTTCGTACCCCGTCGATGGAAAGCATCACGGTGTTTCTCCAGTAGGATGAACCGGCAGACAGCTTAGGCGCCCCACGCAAGTGGCGGCAATTGACGGAGAACGCCAAAACCTGCCATTGTGCGTGTTTCGCAGCCATGCCGAGGCGGCCGTGCCGAAAACCGTAGCGATCCTGGCCATGCCGGGTGTTCAGCTGCTCGATGTCTCCGGGCCGCTGGATGTGTTCGCGGAGGCCAATGTTCAGACGCATGCGCCAGCGTACCGGCTGCAGCTCATTGCCACCGTGCCCGGTGACATCCGCAGTTCCTCCGGCGTTCGGCTGACGCCCGATCGGGTCATCCGCCCAAACGAGCACGAGGCGCCCGATACGCTGTTGGTCGCCGGCTGTCCGAATGCCGCGCATGCGCAGCTGCCGGCGGTGCTCACCGATTGGCTGCGTCGGGTGGCGCCGCGCACCCGGCGGTACGGCTCGATCTGCACCGGCGCATTCGTTCTGGCGGCTGCCGGACTCCTTGACGGGCGGCGCATCACCACCCATTGGGCGCTCGCCGCCCGTCTGGCCGCTGCGTATCCTTCCGTGACGGTCGAAGAAGATGCGATCCACGTGCGCGATGGTAAGGTCCGTACCGCTGCCGGCGTCACGGCCGGGCTCGACCTTGCGCTCGCACTGGTCGAAGAGGATTTGGGCAGAGCCGTCGCGATGAACGTCGCGAGCCACCTCGTGATGTTCTTCAAGCGCCCCGGTGGTCAGCTGCAGTTCAGCCGCGCCGGCCGATCCCTGCCTGCGGGGCGGTCGGTCCTACAGACCGTGCAGCGGTACATCGCAGCGCATCCGGCGGCAGACCATGCGGTTGCGCACCTTGCGGCTCGCGCCGGGCTCAGTCCGAGGCATTTTGCGCGTCTATTCCATCAGGAGGTGGGGGTCACCCCGGCGGCCTGGGTCGAGGCGGCCCGTGTGGCCGCGGCCCGCCGGCTGCTTGAAGGCGCTCGACTTCCGCCGAAGCAGGTGGCGGTGCAGTGCGGATTCGCCAACGCCGACACCCTTCGGCGCGCATTTGTGCGGCACGTGGGCGTCACCCCTGCGGAGTACCGCAAGCGGTACCTGCCCGATTAGTCCCATATCGACCCGAGCGGGTGTCCCTCGGGGACGTCTTCTCGCGAGCGCGGCTGTTGTTGCGAGGCGCGACGGTAGATTACGATGCCGCGATGGGGGGTGCGGCAGGCAGCCGGTTCGGCAGAGTGGACATGGGTATTTCGCGAGACATTCCAGGGTTTGTCAGCTTGCGCGCCGCGCACTCGGTGGCCGAGACTCTCGAGCGGCTCGAAGCGAGCCTCGCGCAGCGTGGTATCGCTGTGTTCGCCCGCATCGACTTCAGCGCCGATGCGGCCCGCGTCGGCCTGCAGATGCGCCCGGAGCAGCTCCTGATCTTCGGCAACCCGCGGGCCGGCACACCCCTGATGCAGCAGCTGCCCGAGGTCGGACTCGACCTGCCGCTGAAGGCGCTCGCGTGGGAAGATGAACAGGGACAGACTTGGCTCGCCTACAACGACCTGCAGTACATCGCACAGCGGTACCGCATGGACGGTAGCTCAACAGAGCGACTTGCAGGCGTGCTTCCACTGCTCGAAGCCGCTGCCGGCACGGGATGACCCGACGCTGCGCAAGGGCGGCTCACCCCTCGGACAGCGGATGACCCTTCGAGGCGGCGACGGCTTCGGTGAGCGGGCGCCCGGGCGAACCCCTCAGCGGCCACTGCCAGCGCCGGCAGATCTGCTTAAAAGGCACGCCCACTTCACACTCTCGTGGATCGACCGGTCGGATCCGCTTACGTGCGCGGCCGTGGTGCCGATATCCGCTCAGATGAACCTGAACTGACCCGCCGTGCCGTCAGGGCCGCCGGCGAGCACCATGAGCAATCGCCCCGGTGTACACATCATGCTGAGCGTTCTGAAATCCATGGGCCGTGCTGCGGCGAACCACGGATCTGCGGCTGACGCGCTCGAGTGGGCGAACCTGCGCGGTCAAGTCGCCGCCCTCGAGCGTTCCCAGGCCGTGATCGAATTTGCGCTGGACGGAACGATTCTCACCGCCAACGAGCACATCCTGAGCATCCTCGGGTATTCGCTTGAAGAGGTCAGAGGCAAACATCATCGTATGTTCATCGATGGGGCGTTTGCTGCAAACGCGGAATATCGTGCGTTCTGGGAACGTCTGGCGCGCGGTGAGTTCTGCGCCGGCCAGTACCGGCTGATCGGCAAAGGCGCACGGGAACTTTGGCTGCAGGGTGCCTACAACCCGATCCTCGATCCCGAGGGCAAACCCTTCAAGGTCGTGAACATCGGTACCGACATCACCGCCGGAAAACTCCAGGTCGCGGATTTGGAGGGAAAGCTGCGCGCGATCGACAAAGTACAGGCCATCATCGAATTCGATCTGGACGGCACCATCCGCGATGCCAACGAGAACTTCCTGCGCGTCGTCGGTTATTCCATGGGCGAGATCCGCGGCAAACATCATCGAATGTTCGTCGACCCGGCGTTTGCCGGCAGCGCGCAATACCGGGATTTTTGGGCGAAGCTTGCGCGCGGTGAACACGACTCCGGCGAATACTGCCGGCTCGCCAAAGACGCCCGGGAGGTCTGGCTGCAAGCGTCCTATACCCCCATTCTCGATGCCAACGGGCGACCACTGAAGGTCGTGAAGTTCGCCACGGACATCACCGAACGGAAGCGTCTGACGCAACAGCTCGATGATCTAGTGGGACGGATACGGCATGCGGTCGCCGAAGTGACGGTGAGCGCACGGGACATCGCCGATGGCAATGCCAGTCTGAGTCAGCGGGTCGAGCAGCAAGCGGCGAGCCTGGAGGAGATCGCCGGCTCGATGAAGGAAATGACGCAGACCGTGCAGCACAACTCGCAGAGCGCCGCCGGCGCCGACCACCTGGCCGGCGAGGCGCGCGCGAGCGCCGAGCGCGGCGGCAGCGTGGTGAGCGAGGCGGTTGAGGCGATGGACGCGATCAATACCGCCAGCCGCAAGATCTCCGCCATCATCGGTGTCATCGATGAGATCGCGTTCCAGACGAATCTGCTTGCACTGAACGCGGCAGTGGAAGCGGCGCGGGCCGGTGAACAGGGCCGAGGATTTGCGGTTGTGGCCTCCGAGGTGCGCAACCTCGCGGGTCGCTCGGCCTCGGCCGCGAAGGAAATCAAGGCACTCATTCAAGACAGCGGCGAGAAGGTCGCGGACGGCTCGCGCCTCGTGATGCAATCCGGTGAAAGTCTGCGCGACATCGTGGCGGCGGTGAAGAAGGTCACCGACATCGTGGCCGAGATCGCCGCCGCCTCGGGTGAGCAGACCAGCGGCATCGATCAGATCGCCCGTGCGGTCACGCAGATGAATGAGGTGACCCAGCAGAACGCGGCGCTGGTGGAACAGGCATCGGCCGCGAGCGAGTCGATTCTGCACCAAGTGGATGATCTTGCAGCGGCAGTCGGGGGCCAGGGTCGCGGGGTCAACGGCGCAGATGCTTCAGACCATTCCGCGCGCACTCCCCGCCGCGTGTCACCACGCGATACCGTCGCGAGCCCTGAACGCCCGGCGCGCAAGCGCACCGCGGGCGGTGGCCGCGAGGAGTGGGTCGAGTTCTAAACTTTCGGCCGTTTGCAGCGCCAGGCGGCGCCATCGCGGGTGCGCGCCTTCGCCGCACTGCACGCTTTGCTCGCAGCGCACCCCTTGAGGTGCTACCGTCGTGCCGGAGGTATCGACTACGTGAAACGCTTCTCCGTCGTGATGGAAATCTGGCTGCTCGTGATGCTGATCTGCGCAACGCTCGCGCTGCTGTCCTTTGTCACCATTGATGTGCCGACGGCGCGATATTTCTGGCTCCTCGGCCGCTTCCTGCATCCGCTCAACAGGCCACTCGGTGCGCCCGTGATCCTGGCGATCGAAGCGCTCATCAGCGTGATTCTGGTGCTGGCGCGCTTGGTGCGCGGCCATCTGTCGTTGCTCGCGGAGACCGTCGCGGTGGCCTGTCTGACGTCCATCTGCGCGTATGCGGTCAACAGCCACGTGCTCAAACCGCTGTTCGGGGTCCCGAATCCGTCTGCGGTGATACACGGCGCGCAGCATGCATTTCACTGGTGGAAGGGCTCCGCGATGAGCAGCTTTCCCTCCGGCCACATGGTCCTCGCCGGGTCGTTGGCCGGAGTGTTTATGCGCGTCTACCGGGTGAGCCGCTGGCCCCTCGCCGCGCTCCTCGCGCTGGCCGCGGTGCTGCTGGTCGTCGGCGATTGGCATTTCGTCAGCGATATCATCGGCGGGACATTCCTCGGGATTTCCGCAGGCCTGCTGGCCGGGCAGGGCTGGGCGGTGCACAAGCAGCTGCCGAACGCCGTGCGGTAAGGCGCGTGTGGTGCACGGTAAATCTGTTCTGAGGCACCTCCTTTCGTGAAGAGCCGGATGGTCAAACCGGCGCGGGAGTGGCGAGGG
>JBMFWZ010000076.1:0-15967 GCA_049964755.1 Steroidobacteraceae bacterium
GTCTTGCCCCAAGTGGCCGACCAGGATCACTTTGTTCACGCCGCGCATCGTTAGCCTCCGTCAGGAATACGCGATTCGTCGACACTGACCAATAATTCTCCGCTGCCCGGGCCCATTGCATGGAGCACCCCTGCCAGAGGCATTCCCTTGCCGACCGCAGGCCCCGTGCCGGGCGCAGCCACACTGGGTGAGCGCGCGGGGGCAGGGGGTGTGCACCCCCGGCATCGGGATCAGGAAGTCGGGGATGTCTTCGGCCGAGAACCGGCCCTGCCGCCGGTGCAACCGGTACTCGCGCTCGAAACGGATGTCGGCTGCCGTAAGGGCGGCGGCGATCCCGGACTGCATGGCTTTCTCCGAAGACAAGTCCGCCCGCGTCCTCGAGAGCGACCGCCCGAGTCCCTGGGGAGAACAGAACTCTGCGAACGACTGATCCGTCATGCCGCCGCCTCCCGAGCCTGATCGGCGACGTTGGCGCGCACGAGCGCCTTTGCCACTGCCGGCGGCACGGCATTGCCGATCATCCAAACCTGATCGGTCTTGCTGAGCGGCTTGCCTTCGTAGAGCGGATCCAAGATGTAGTCGTCTGGGAAGCTCATCGCCCGGGCGAGCTCGCGGGGAGTCAGCATCCGCATGCCGATGTCGACGATGGCGTAGGGCTCCCCGTGCACCGTCACCAGGCCGAAGCGATCCTTGGTGGTGATGGTGTCGAGCGGTCGCTCGATGCGCGGGTCCTGATCGGTTCCGTAATATTTCAGCAAGAAGGCGCGCACCTCGCCGAAGTGAAAGCCCTGGGCGCTGACCGTCTGCAGCGGCTGATCAGCCGGCTGCCCGATATTGTCGCCGCGCAGCTTTACGACGTGCGAGGCCACCAAGTGGTGATGATCCTGCGTGGTGATGGTGGATACGGGCCACGTCATCGGATGCCCGTCGTTCTCGTGGCCCCCGTAGTGTCGCGCCAGGAAGGCCGCGACCAGCGCGCCCTGGCTTCCCTTGGCGGTGATCGTCGGGTAAGGGCGCTCGATATCCCGGACTCTCGGCTCCTGGCCCGGGCGCTCGCCGTTGCGGGTATTGATGAGCGCGGGGGAAACAAGAGCGAGCTCGCCACGGTGAGCCGCAGTGATCGTGGGAGCCGGCTCCTCGAGCGGGTGAAGGCGCCGATTGCCGTGGTGTCTCAGCGGCACAATGAAGGGCTGCGGAGTCTCCACGACGTACCGCATGACCCCACGGGCAATGCGCCGCAGCGTAGCCTCCGCGAGGGGCCTCTCTCGAGTGAAGATTGACGGGCATGGAATCGACCAATCGATGCACTCGGCTGCCGTTCGATAGGGCTGCGCCCCGATCCATGGCCCGTGAGAGGCCGCAGGAAAGACAATCTCGTCCCCGTCGCACCGGGCGATCACGAAGAGACGCTTGCGGCTTGTGGGCGCGCCGTAGTCGCAGGCCCGGAGCTCGCGCATGTCGACCTGGTACCCGAGGTTCTCAAGCTGCCGATGCCAGCGCCGGAATGTCATGCCACGACGTGCTGGATCCGGGCGTCCATCGTCACCGAGCGGGCCCCAATCGGCGAACTCCTCCACGTTCTCGAGCATGATGACCCGCGGCCGGCGCTCCTTTGCCCAGCGGATCACGGTCCAGGCGAGGCCGCGCACCCGGCGCGCCCGATTCCGATCACGGAACGGTTTGCCGCCCCGCGCTTTGGAATGATAGGTGCAGTCGGGACTGAACCAGCCAAGGCCCACCGGACGCCCGGGGCCGACGTGGCGCGGATCCAGGTCCCGGATATCCTCACGAAGGTGCAGTGTGTGGGGATGATTCGCGAGGTGAACCGCAAGCGCCTTGGCGTTGTGGTTGATGGCGATGTCCACGGGACGGTCGAGCGCGGCTTCGATGCCGGTAGACGCACCGCCGCCGCAGGCGAAGTTGTCGACCACGATTTCTCGCGGGCGCGTCACGAACTCGAGACGCTGGGTGGTATCGCCCATGTTAGTCAACCTCCATTCCAGTGCAAGCGGCGGTTGTCCGGCACAGGACCGACGTACTTCTTATAGGATGCGATCCAGTCGTGAGCCAGCGCGCGCTGCGCCATGACGAGCTGGAGTCCGCGGTGGCACACCAACCAGTGCAGCCGGGACTCCAAGCGATCCTTTGCATAGCTGCCCCATCCTTCGACGACGTGATGGGGCTGCGGCCACAGGTTCTCCGGGCTCGTCGGCGAGCCTCCGAGGGACAAAGCGACGAGGTGATCTTCCTCGTAATCCCGCAGCCAGCGGTCCCGGTATCCATACTCGCGGATTTGCAAACGCTTCAATCTCTCGGTGTAGCGCTCCGGCGGGCGGATGCTGCGCGAATAACCGCGCACGCAGATTGTCTGATGAATGTCGGCCTGCGTGACCGCAGGGTTCAATGCGCCGGGGGTGAGGCGCGGATTTGGAAGAGCATCGCGAAGTGGATGCTGCGCATCGTGGTGGCGGTGGGAGTTGTACCGGGAGCGCCAATAGGCGCTGTGCGACCAGAAATTGCTCGTGGTCTGATTCGCCCCGTTCGGCGAGCGCGGTGAGGCATTGGCCTCGCGATGTGTGCAGCCCAAGAGGGAGAGCCCGCCGAGGAGAGCGGTTACAGCGGCAGTGAGCTTCATGGGTTTCATCCCATCCGGACCTGCGCGCCCGATCCGTCCTGCGGCACCTCGAGCACGCGCTTCATTGCGGCGTAGGTGAGCGGCGCCGACCAGTGTGCCAGCCCACGCAGCTCGCCGATCTCGGCAAGAAATTGCTCTTCCAGATCGGCCCATGCATCCACCAACCGCGCCCACTCCGGACTCGCCGCGCGCATGCGCGGGAATTGGGCGGCCGTTTTGGGGGAGTCCGCGAGCAGCAAGAGACACCGACGGAGATCGGACGGGTCGAACGGGTGATGGGGCGTTCCCCTCCAATGTCCCTCGAGGACGGTGAATCCGTACAGGTAATCGACGATGAACTCGCTGGATAGCCCACGTTCGCCCGTGCTCAGCCAGTTCACGACGGACTGGGGAATGTCGAAGTGCGGCATGTTCACAGCTCCTGGCGTAGCGTGTGGTAGCGCTCGAGGAAGCGCTGCGCGAGTCCGACACTCGGGGCGGCCGCCCCCGGTACTACGCTGTGCGGCTCTACGTGCTCGAGGCCGAGCGCACGGATGCGTGCCTCGGCGTCCGCAGGGGCGAGAAAGAGCACCCGAATCTCGGTAACCAGGGCGCTGAGATCGGCATCGTGAACAGCCGCCTGCCATGTGTCCATGAGGTTGTTCACGCCGAGTGCGGCGTGCACAGCCTTCTCGACTCCGGATTCGAATTCCCGCCAGGGAGCCCCAAGCGCAGCCTTGATGGGCGTCGGCACATCCCCGCAATACACCTCGTGCGCATCGTGCAGGAGTCCGGCGAGCTGGCCTGCGGCCGGCATACCTCGGGATTTAAGGATGTCCGCGACGTAGAGCGAGTGCTCAGCGACAGAGTACGCGCGCTCGCAATGCCCGCCGAAGCGGCAGATGTGCGAGAGAGCGTGCGCGATATCCTCGATGGTGACGGCGCCAGTTGTGCCATCCGCAGCCATCGCGCGCGGATCGAAGGTTCTGCCAGAGGCGGTGAGCATGAGACTCATCGGTCAGAACTCCCATGGGGTGCCGAGGTGCCGTGGCGCAGACCGCACTTGGGGCAACTGCACACTCCGGCCGGAGCGCCCACGTGCTCGCGCAGCACCTCTTCGAGACACTCGCGCACCGGATCGTCCGTGCACCCGTGCTGTCCGCAGGACCCCCTCCGCGCCTGCCAGGCGGTAAGGCGCTTCCCGAATGCGCGGATGAGCGCCATTTCGTTGTTCGCAGACAGATCCTCCCCGATGATCTCGAGCAATTCTTCGGCGAATTTCGAGCGGGCCGAGTAATCCTCGTCCTCGATATAGCGAAAGACTTCCGGGGTCGTGTTCGAGGAAACCGTTACCGCGAGCCGTCGCTGCGCATGTGGATACACGGTGGCGCTCGCCACCGTGCGCCATTCATCAGCCGGCAACGCCTCAGCGATCTCGCGCGCCGTGAGGGACACGGTCCCCGTCGGTTCCGTGGTGGACGTCATACGCAAACCCTTCCAGTGCAGGGGCCGAGAACGGTGCGTCTGTGACGCACCCCGCCGCGCCGCAGTCGCTGCCACGTCGGGATCCGATAGAGGGCGTATGCATCGTGATACGGGAGAATCCGCGCGGCGCGTGAGCGGCGCTCCTCGCGCCGCCAGCGGCCGACACCGAGAAATGAGGCGACGAAGTAGTAGACGAAGAGCGCCAGCGTCCAGCCCTGGCGGACGACGCAAAAGTAGATGATCGCCAGGGTGTTCGAGGCAATCCAGAAATACCACCCCCGCGTATCCCGGCGGCGGATGAATTCGTTGCCTATGACGGCGAGAGCGACGAAGGCAATGTTGAGCGCTGTGGTAAGACTCATGGTATTTCTCTTCGATCACTTCGTCCGCGGGATTGCGCGGTTTGTCGTTGGCCGTTTTTCCTGCCGCTCCCGAGCAGATGCCGGAATGCGCCCGCGCCGATGTCGCCGAGCGTGAGACCCGTCCACGCCGCGGGTCCAAGGGCCTTCAGGGCGGGCAGCCCAAAGCGCGCGATGAAACACCGGCCGTGGAAATGCCGGCCGTCATGGGGCACGGTGTGTCGCGCATCCGCGATCTGGCGGCAACGCGCACAGCAGACAAGGTGACGCACGTCGTGCGCTCGGCGTGGCGAGGGCAACGGAAGCGGCCCGAGGCTGCGCAGATAGCGGGTGGCAGGAAGCTCGGGCCTGCGGCTTGGCGGTTTAGCGACCATGCCGGAAGACTATCACCGCATGGTGATAGTCGTCAACACCAAATGGTGATACAGCGAGACCGGACCGAGGAATGCTCGATAGGGCTAACTTGCTTTCCGGCGCAGCGCCCTCTTGGCCCTGATCCGTCGGGCGGCCTCCAAGAGATGGTGGAGCTCCTCCTGCGTCATGTCGGCAACGGTCGCTTCGAGCTCGTCTTTAACAGGGCTTCGGCTTGAATTGTCAACGAGAAGGGGGCTGTCCGGGATATCCAATTGTCCGTGAATAAGCCGCGCGGCGGCCTCGATACGGCGCGCGGCTTTCTCCCCGAAGCTCTTTTCTCCTCGCAATAAGTCGCTGAAATAGTTGGCCCGAGGGTTTTTCGGATTGTAGAGGCGCGCGAGGGAGGACTGGTTCCCGCCGAAATGCAGCTCCAGAACCTTGCGCAGGTTGGCTCGGCGGATCAGGACGACATCTGTTTCTGAGGAATTTGGCACAGCGGCATCTTCTACGGATGCTCCCCATTTGGTGAAGGCACCAATTGGTGTTGCATTATCTATCACCGTATGGTGATATTTGGGTGTGGACCTCAAAGCTTTCCTGAAATCAATGACGCGCTCCGACCGCTCCGCCTTCGCGGAGCGTTGCCGCATCTCGGCGGGCCACCTGCACAACGTCGCGTACGGCACGCGGCCTTGCGGCACCGAACTGGCGATCGCGATTGACCGCGAATCTGGCGGCCGGGTGTCTTGCGAAGAACTGCGGCCTGACGTGGACTGGGCATATTTGCGGGACGGGAAATCGTCATTGCTCACCACGATGCGCAGGGGCGGGTGATGTTGACTCCCTTCGCCCCTCAAGCTCCCTGCATCGGACTCACAGAATACCCGAAAGGTATCGTCTCTGCTGGAATCGTCTGCCGTGCCCACGCCGGGCTCACTTGTCGACTTGCTCACTGTGAATCCTCTCCGTCCGCCTTCTGGCGGATATTGGTTCCGACCAGGATGCTCCGTGTCATCTGTGCTTGGATGGCACGTCGAGCTTCGCCGAGGCATCGAAGGCCGCGCACCTGTTCCAGCGGCTCGTTCAGAAGTCTGCGCCTGACGCCGTGCGGCGACAACGGACCTGTGTCACGGAATAGGTCGTCGCGGCTGCACACATGCCAGTTCAATAAGACCACTGACTGTGTGCACGGTAGCGCGCCGGCGACCCCTCCCGATCATGAACTCTGGCGGAGCGGGGGCTGCGCCCTGCAAGGGCCGCGCAGCCCGTGCAAACGTTGTCTTGGGGAGTATTAATCGCGTGAACAGGCTGCAATCCGATCTTTTCGGCCGCGAGCGCGTTCGCGCCTCCGAGAGTGGCGGCAGACACGTCCCAAGCGCCTCCGTGCGTCTCACCGTCGAGCAAAGGGCGATCGTTGACGCTGCTCTCGGCGGCGACGCCCTCGCCGTGGAAGCCGGGGCCGGCTCGGGCAAGACCACGACGTGTGTCGCGGTCGCGCGAGCGATGGGTCGACGCCGCGGCATTCTGGTCGTGTACAACGCCATGGCGGCCAAGACCACGAGCGCAAAACTCGCGGGTGCCGGCTGCGAAGCGCGGACTCTGCACTCCATCGCATACCGGTCCGAGGTGGCTGAGCCTTTCAAGCGCGGGGGGCGCCTCAACATGGCGCTGCCCGCGCGAGCGGCCGCGCAAGCCGCTGGCGCGACACGATCGCTCGCATTCGATGCGCGTGGCAAATATCGGCTCTCGCCCACCGCGCAGGGGTATCTGCTGAAGGATTGGGTCGGCAATTTCTGCCATTCCGCAGACGCGGCACTGGGGCCGAGACATTTCCCCTGGGGCACGCTGCGCGATTATGCGAGCGGGTGGCTCAATGCCGAGACTGCGCACTATCGGCCCGTCGATCGGATCGAAATGCAACGTGAATTGATGGGGAAGGCTGCTTCGGATTTCGGACGGCTCCTGCAGGGGGGCGCAGAGCGGCTGTGGGAGAGGATGAGCGGTCCCGGTGACTTTCCGTCGAATCACGATGTGTATCTGAAGCTCTATGTCATGGGCCGACCCCGCGTGGAGTGGGACTACCTGTTGCTCGATGAAGCGCAGGATGCGAATCCGCTGGCGCTCGAGTTCTTCAACCTGGCGCGGAACCAAGGCTGTCAGACGATTGCGGTGGGCGACTCTCACCAGCAGCTCTATGCCTGGCGCGGCGCGGTGGATGCGATGCGCCAGATTGACTCGCACCGGCGGCTCGCGCTCACGCAATGCTTTCGCTTCGGCCCGGCCGTGGCTGAGGTGGCCAATCGGGTGCTCGCCCTCGGCGGATCGGACTTTCGCATCACGGGCGCTGGCGGGCCGACGACCGTCGGCGAGACCGTCGATGCGCCCACCGCGGTGATCTGCCGCACGAATGGGGCGGCGATCAGCAACGCGCTCGAACTTGCCGAGCAAGGGAGGAATCCCGCGCTCTGTCTCGAGCGTGCCGCGATGCTCTCGGAAATTGACGCGCTCGAGCGGTTCGAGACGACGGGGCGGAGTTCGGCGCGCCGGTATTGCGCTTTCCGGTCCTTCGATGAGCTTCGCGAGTCCGTTGAGGCGGGCGAGATGCCGGATGTGAAGATCCTGCTCAAACTCGCCGCTCGGCACGGCTACGACGGCACTCGGGCGATCATCAGCGAGATGGCCGTTGGCAAGAACCAGGCAGCGATCGACTCGAGCGGTCGCGACGTGGTCTGTCTCACGACCCATGCGGCCAAGGGCCTGGAATTCAAGCGGGTGCTTCTCGCCGATGATTTCGGTCCGAGACCGAACGAGAAGAAGGGCGAGACCGAGTCGCAGTGGCTCGAGCGGCTCGCCGAATCCCAAGATGATCTCAACATCTTCTACGTCGCCGTGACGCGCGCGCAAAGCGCGCTCGGCCTGGGGGATAGCCCCTTGGGGCGCATCATCGCGGGAAGGCCCGTGCTCGATCGATCCGAACGGTCCGAGGAGGTGCGTGAAGACGATTGGAACGTCCACGCCGACCTCGGAAGGGGTGGGTGAATGGCGCGCTACCGGAAATTCGACCTGCGAACCTGGAACGACCAGAAGTTCCGCGAGCTCACTCCGCTGCCGCCGAGCGGGCAGTCGCTGTGGCTCTTTTTGCTCCTCGGGCCGCAGACGACCAGCATCCCGGGCCTCTTCGAGGCGGCGGATGTCGTGCTCGCGCATCGGCTCCGCTGGCCGGTGGAAGCCTTTCGGGAAGCCTTTCGGGAAGTCTCCGCGAAGGGTATGGCAAAGGCTGACTGGGAGGCCGGTTTGGTCTGGCTCCCAAACGCTCCGCGCTACAACAAGCCGGAGTCGCCCAACGTCATCCGATCCTGGGGTCCGATCTTCGATGAGCTGCCCGAATGCGAGTTGAAATGCGAGGCATATCAAACACTTAAAGCCTTCGCGGAAGGGTGGGGGGAAGGCTATGCGGAAGCCTTCCGGGAAGCCTTTCGAGAACCTTCCGGGAAGCCTTCGGGAAAGGCTATGGCGAATCAGGAGCAGGAACAGGAACAGGAACAGGAACAGGAAACAGAACCCCATGTGCACTTGCGTGCACCGGGGGGCGGGGATGAGGGAGCCGACCCGCTGATGCGGGAGGCGGCGCAGGATTGCCACTCGCTCGCCGACGGACCGCCATGCGTCCTACCCAAGCGCTCGAGTGCGCAGTCGGACGCTGGGAGCGGTGGGGACACGCCTCTCGCGTCGGCCGGACCGGGAGTGCTGGGCCACCCCTGCGTACGTCCTGCCTCTGCGCTGCCGGCCGGCACGAGTGCCGGTGGTTCTGCGCCGGGCGCGGGACCCGCGCAAGGGGAAATGCTGCCTTCGCGCGGCGGGGCCGACGCGCAACCGCGCGCAGGGCGCCGTGTTGGCGATGCCGTCGAGCGCGTATTCGCGCATTGGCAGCGCCTGTACGGGCACCCAAAGGCAGTGCTCGATTCGAAGCGCCGCAAGATCATCACGAACGCGCTTGCCGTATACAGCGAAGCGGACCTATGCCGCGCCATCGAGGGCTATCAATCCTCGCCGCATCACATGGGGCAAAACGACAGAGCGACGGTGTACGACGACATCGAACTGTTCCTGCGCGATGCGCGGCACATCGAGGCCGGTTTGAAATTCGCAGCCGCGCTTGCGCGCTCGGGCCTGAGCACGTTGACCCGCAAAAACGTAGCCGCGGTCGCAAATTGGGTTCCACCGGAGATGCGTCATGCAGGTAAGTGACTTCGCTGTGTTCCGCGCGCTGATGACAGGACTGGGCAAGGTGTACGAGCGCGAAATCGACGAGCCCTTGCTCGATGCGTACTGGCTGGCACTCGAGTTCTGGGGTATCGAGGACTTCAGCGCCGCGGCGAAACACCTGATGCGCTGTGGGCGGTTCTTCCCGAGGCCGTCGGACTTCGAGGAGTTGCGTCGCAGCGCCATGCAACGCGATGGCGTCGAGGCGTGGGAGACGGCGCGACGCACAGCGCGCAATGCAATTTCGCTCGGTCGCGTGCGGACGGATGTGACGAGCGGTAATCCGCTCATCGACCGCGCGGTGGGCGCCATTGGGGGCTACGGCACGATCGCACTCTGCGACAGCGCGTGGATGCACGCGCTCGAGCGACGATTTCTCGATGCCTACAGCGAGTCGCGCGATGTTTCCGAGGCGCGCGCGGCGCTGCCGCATCTGGCACCGCGGGAGCCTCGGTTGCGCCACGCGCGAGGGCCGAGCACGGTGGAAGAACTTCTGCGCCGGGGGCCGTCGGCATCACAGGGGCCCGCGCGGTCCGCAGGACCGGGGCTGGGCGCAGGGCCGGAGACGGAGACCGGCAATGCTTGAACCACTCGGCAAGATCGAGGCGCACCGGCTGGAATCGATCCGCCGGCAGTTCCATCACCCGCACGTGCTGAGCGCGCTCAACGTCGAGATCGACGAGGGAAGTGGTACCGCATCGATCGTGTGGGCCGAGCGGTCCGGCGCGCCAGGTACCCAGACGGTGGCGGTCATCGCGTTTCTCATCGAGCGCGCACGATTCGATGTCGCGCTCTTCACGCGTTACCAGCTCGATCAGGGCAGGCCCTCATGACTCGTCGTTGTGTCGTCACAGACGAAATACGCGAGCAAGTGCTGCGGCTCGTGCGCATGGGATGGACATACACACTCGTTGCGCACGAGCTCCACATCGGAGTGACCACGGTGGGCTCGATCTGCGCGCATGCGGGCGAGCATTCGGCATATACCGGTGCCCACGCGTTACGGGGAGTGCGACAGCGCAGGAGATTGCAGTACAAGTCGGCGGTGCTGAATGGCAGCATTTTCGCCGATAACTTGGAGCCCGCGAGCGCGGAGGAAATCGAGGCGATTGTCAAAGGTTCCGTTGGAATCGCGCGATGAGCGGGAGCGATCGGGCTGATCGTGGTTTGAGCGAATGTTGGAGGGGTGAGATGAGTACGACCATAGGGGATCAGGTCAGCGCGGATTCTGCCGCCTTCCGGCAGACACAGCAGCGCTGTGCCGCATGCGGAAGACCCAAGAACATTGCCGCGTTCGCTCGCACGCGCAGCGGTGGACGACATCGCACGTGCGCAACGTGCATGCGCAAGGCGAGCGATGCCCGATCGGTGAGAAGGGGCCGCCCCCTACAAGGGGTGGCCGCGGTCGCCAACGCGACAGTGGGTGACAGTGCGACGGCAGTGTGGGGCGTGCCGACAGTGATCGATGTCGCGCTCGAGGCGCGCATCGCCGGGATTGCCGCGGCGCTGCGCGAGGCACAGCACAAGCGCGCCACACTCCGGCGCGACTGGAAGATCGGACAGTTGCAGCTCGCCCTAATTGCCGCGGTGCGTATGCGCTCCGCGGCGCAAATTGTGCGCCTCACGATGCGCAGCGAGGCGGTGGCCGTTGCGACGCTCCCCGGGGGAGCGCCTCCCGCAGGGGGTGGCACGGGCACCGGAGGCCAACCGTGAGGGTGTTCTGTTTTCTCATCAGATCGCCCGCCGGACCGCACTCGTCTATCGCGCGCCTCGCGCTGTCCCGCCAGGAAGCCGAGGGACATCCGCTGCGCATCTCGGAGGTCCGTCAGATCGACATCCGCGCCGCGCGAGGATCCCTCAAGTCGCAAGAGAAGCGGCGTATGAAACACGCTCCCGCGGGCCGCAAGCAGTCCCAACCGCCCTCAACGGGCTCGAGCGCTGAGCAGTTTGAAAACGCGAGGAAACACGCATGAGTGCGAACACAGGTCATGTTCTCGAGAACTCTGGCGCATCTGAGACGACAAGCCGCGCAGGCGAGCTCGACTTCGGGATCGCTGAGTGGGAGGAAACCCATCTCATCACCGTACCGGTCGATAGGGTGTGGCCGGATCCCAAGCAGCCGCGCAAGCACTTTGACGAGGAGAGCCTCGCCGATCTCGGTCGGACTCTGCGGATGGTGCAGGTTCAGCCGATCGTGGTGCGTCGCGAAGGGAGCGGATGGGTTCTGGTCGACGGCGAACGTCGCTGGCGCGCAGCCCTCGCCGAGGGATTGCCGACGCTCCTCGCGCGCGAGATGAATCTCACGCGGCGCGTGGAATTGGTCTCGATGGTCATCCAGTTGGTCGCGAACACCCATCGTGACCAATTGACACTCGAGGAGGAGGCGCTCGGCGTCCTGCGGCTTGCCGAGGGTGGCTTCCCGATATCGGCGATCGCGCGCGCGCTCGGTCACAACGAGGACCGCGTGGTGTCGCTTCTTGCCGTGGCGCGGTCTGGGGAAGCCCGCGCGCTCATCAGCGCCGGCCGCCTCGCCTCGGTGAGTGCCTGGGATGCCTACCAGGCGTTGGACCCGCCTGAGCGCAAGCGGGTGCTCGATAGCACTGATCAAGTGACGGTCGAACGCTGCGAGCGTGTGCGCCGAGAAACGGAGCATGCCGAGCGCGCCAAGCAACAGCGCCTCGCCATGCCTCGGCCGAGCGCCGCCGCGGACCAACCGCAGTGGCAATCCGAGGATGAGTCGATGGACTCTGAAGTGCTGGAAACGAGCGCGGGTGAGTCGGCGACGGACGAGACGCCACTCACGGATGCGGAAGTTGATGCCATGCTCGAGGACGACGCCTCCGCGCCGCGCGCCGGTGGTGTGCGGGCAACGCGGCTGACGCACCTTGAGGCGCTGCTGGCACTGCACGATAGGGCCCACAAAGAGCGCGAGGCGCTGGTGACCGGTCTCGATGGAGTACGCGAGGAACTCGACGCAGGCATCGTGGCGCTTGCCGGTCACGCGGAAATCACGGAGACCGCATTCGCGGCTGTTCGAGCCGCTTTGGCTCCCGCGGAGGCGAGGGTAGACCGTGCGCTCAAACACATCGTGCGACCGCCTGAGCTTGCGCCATGCTGTGCGCAGTCATTCGCGGAGCGTCACTACCAGAAAGAACCCGATGCCGAGACGGCTATCGCGGGGGCTGACAACACGTGTGACAAGACCGCGGAGCAGCGATCGTGACCCGGAACCAAGGCGGCACGACCGCCCGTGGCGGCGCGAGTGGGAAGAGCCTTGCTGAGGACGCCGACCGGCTGTTTGAGGCGATTCGGGAGGAGGCGGTGAACATCGCGCGCGCAACGCGAGCGCCGCTCGAGGACATCGAGCAGGAGATGCGGCTCATGTGCCTGGAAGTGGCGATGGGCGCTTCCCGCTACGACGATCGCTTTGAGTTGCTGACCCACGCGGATTCGAGCCGCGGAGCGCTTCGCCCCTGGCTGATTGTGCGTGTCTGGCGCTGGGCACGCAGGTGGAAGAGGGGGAGTGCGGGTTGGGAAGAGTTCCCGGCATTTGAGCCTGATCCACAGGCGCAAGCGTCCGTCTCGTCCGCAATGATTGCGAGCGAGGAGGGGTTATTCGCGGTGGGACCGGACGATACATTGATGATAGATAGCGAGCGGCGCGCGCGCGAGCGCGCGATCGAACGCGGCGGGAACGTACCTGCGTGGTCTGAAATCGTGGCCGCCCGCCGCCTCATGAGGCGCTACGCGCGCGCGAATAAGATCGCGCTCGGAGAGCGCCGGGGAATTGAGCGCGTGCGTGAAGCGCTGCCCTCGGTTTTCGAGCGCTTGCTGCGCCCGTGTGCCGATGCAACCGTCGACCCACGCACGGCACTCGAGCTGCTCGTCGCCGAGCACTGGTCCGAGCGCGCTGCGGTGAGGCGGTGCGGGGGTAGCCGAAAAGTCGCCCGCCTTGCGAAGCGGCGAGCCGAGCGCATCCAGGCGGCGGGGCGATCACAACACAACGGAGATCGCTATGCAACAGTCCGTTGAGTCTCAGGGAAGCCTGCCGCTCGGTCCGCCGCTGGTGAACGATTGGCGCGCGCGGTACGACGACGGGACGTATCCGGTCGGATTCTGGGAGTGGCTCGGCGAGAATCTGCACGTTCTCGAGGCATTCGTGCGGCTCGCACTGCGGGTGCGGGCGAGGCGAGAGCACTACTCCGCGGATTGCCTCTGTCATGTATTGCGCTTCGAAAGCGACGTTCGAGGGCGGGGCGATGAGTTCAAGATCAACAACACCTACGTCTCGGGGCTGTCGCGCCTCGCGATGGAAGTGAGCCCGCGGTTGCGGGGGTTCTTCGAGATCCGCCAGCCGCCCGGGTCCTGCGGCCGGCCTCGCTCTTCCTGCGGCGCGCAGCGCGGGGGCAGACATGCGTGAGTGGTTGAATTGCACGCACGTCGGCGACTGCCGCGAACTGATGCGCGCGATAACGGATGACGGCGTGCGCGTGCAGACCTGCGTCACTTCGCCGCCGTACTTCGGTCTGCGCGATTCCGGGCGAGTACGTCGAGCGGATGTTCATGCGTTCAGACACCACGGCCGAGGTTGCAACCCGGTTCGGCCGAAGCTTCGTCGGCTGCGAGCTCAATCCGAAGTATCTCGCACTGCACGACCTGCGGCGAACCACAGTGGGGATGCCGCTATGACGAACGACATCGACCATGGCCCGGCCGTCCCGGTAGCAGGTTCCGTCCCGCATAGAGGCGAACACCTCTGCAAGTGCTGCGGGGATCCAAAACCGCGCGCGCAGTTCCGGGTAGTCGGCCCACCTGGACAGCGCCGCCGCCTCAGCACCTGCAAGGGCTGTCAGAGACGATTGGGACTCGGAGCGGCCTGCCGGCCGTCGCGGTTGTGAGAGGAAGCCATGGCTGAACACAGCACGATCTCTTGGTGCGACGCGACCTTCAACCCCTGGATTGGCTGCACGAAGGTGTCGCTAGCCTGCGATCACTGCTACGCCGAGCGATGGGCCGCGCGATTTGGCCGCGTCGCGTGGGACGCGCCTCCGGTGCGCACTTCTGCCGCCAACTGGCAGCAACCTATCGGGTGGAATTCGAAGGCCGAGCGCACCGGCAAGGGCCTTCGCGTGTTTTGCGCGAGTCTTGGCGATGTCTTCGACAATGCGGCACCCGGCGCCTGGCGCGCGGACCTCTGCTCGCTCATCGAGGCGACGCCCGCCCTCACTTGGTTGCTGCTGACGAAGCGGATCGGCAATGCACAGCGCATGCTGCCGATGGATTGGCTGGATCGGCCGCGCCCGAACGTCTGGCTCGGGGCGACCGTCGTGAATCAGGAGGAGGCGGATCGGGACATTCCGAAGCTCCTCGCAGTGCCCGCAGCGGTGCATTTCGTGTCCTGCGAGCCGCTGCTTGGACCCATCGAGTTCGACCATGAGTGGCTCGAGTCCGAATACTTCGGTCACGCCGATGACTGCGACGATGATCTCTGCGCACTGAATGCGGATGAGCATTCCTGCGCCGGACAGGTCTGTCCGCAGCCTTCGATCGATTGGGTGATCGTCGGCGGGGAGAGCGGACCGGGCGCGCGGCCGATGCATCCGGAGTGGGTCCGCTCGATCCGGGATCAGTGTGTCGATGCTCATATTCCCTTTCACTTCAAACAATGGGGCGAGTGGGCACCGAACTGCCTGTGCGGCACGCGGGTCGCGCACCGGACCACGAAACGTCCTGCGCCGGGGAAGCCGGGAGTGATGTTTCGCTGCGGTCGAGAGGCCGCCGGCCGGGAGCTCGATGAGAAGATGTGGGCGGAGTTTCCATGAACAAGGTTGTCCCGCTCTACCGCTCGCAGATGAGGGCATTGCATAGGCTGCAATTGGAAGAGCCGACCGCGCACATGGTATTGCACGCCATCCTGCGGTTGATGGGCAGCCATACCGCCTTGGTGGCGAGTCATGCCGGTTTGGCGGATATTCTGGGGTGTGGAAAGAGCCTCGTGAGCGCATGTGTTCAAGAACTCAGGCAGCGGGGGTTTATCGAAACGCTTCGCGTCGGTGGCGTTCATGCGTTCATCGTTCATCGACGAGGGGAGGAAAAACGAGCCAGCGAGAGCGTCCTGGTAGACGCGATGGTTCTTGCCACACGGGATGATCGGTGTCGGATGACCGAGAGCCGCGCGGCGGTCCAGGAAGTACCACGGATGTTGATAACCCCTGAGCGCGGCAAAGTCGTCCAGGATTGCGCATCGCTGCGCGGTGAGCAGCTGGCGCTGAATTTGGAGTAAACGATGAGCGAGGACAACCACAAGATCGTCTATTCGTTCGCCGGCTCCGCGGAGCGGTTGATGAAGGCTTTGAGTTGGGGGATGTGTTCTTGGGTACCACGAATCCTTGGTATCCATGGGGTTTGACGGGCTGATTCTACCGCCGGATTGGAGGTGCTCATGCGTAATATGAGTTTTGCTTTGACGAGCGCGCAGATTCGCGCCGGCACGAAGACCGTGACCCGCAGGATGGGGTGGACATTCCTGAAGCGGGGCGATCTCGTGCGCCCCGTCGTGAAATCCCAGGGCCTGAAGAGCGGGGAGAAGGTGGAAGTGATCCGCGCCCCGCTGCGTATCATCAGTGTGCGCCGGGAAGCGCTCGCCGATCTGCTGAACGGTGAGATGTACGGACGGCAGGAATGCGCGCTCGAGGGCTTTGGAGACCATCCGGTGCTGTGCCGTCCGCTGGACTTCGTCGTGTTTTTCTGCCGAACCCACGCCTGCCGCCCCGGGGACCTCGTGACGCGGATCAGATTCGAGTACACGGATTGAGAAGTGGGATGAATTCGCCCTCGATCCGCAGCATTTTGGTCGGCATTGCGCTACTCGTACCGGTCGCGGTCCCTGTGC
>JBMFWZ010000077.1:0-15869 GCA_049964755.1 Steroidobacteraceae bacterium
GGCTGCAGCGTGTCCTCCTCGCCGATCACCTCGAGCTTCACCCAGCGGGTGCCGAACACCTCGCGCGCCATGTGCGCGGTGGTCACCGCTTCCTTCACGGTGTGGCAACCGGCGGTGTTGGGCAGCACGCGCACGCCGAGCTCGCGCACCAACGACCAGAACGCCTGCCCGGCCCGCTCCCCGGCGGCCTCGCGCCGCAGAGAGACGGTCACCACTTCGGTGCCGCTCGCCCGCACCGCCTCGGTGAGAATCGCCGGGGAGGGGTAGCGGGCCGTCCCGAGCAACAGCCGCGAGCGCACCGGCACGTCATAGAGCGTGAACATTCACCCTCCTTGCATGGGCGCGAGAATCTCGAGCCGATCCCCGTCGGTGAGCGACGCCGCGGCGCGCTCGGGCACCGGCACGAACTGGCCGTTCAGCGCGGTGGCGAGCACCGCGTCGGCGAAACCGAGCTCGGCGAGCGCCGCGGCGAGATCCCCGGAGTGCACCTCGCGCCACTCGCCGTTCACCTGCAGGTTCACTGCATCACCTCCGGGGCCTCGCGTCCCTCGAGCACGAATTCGGCGGCCCGACGCGCCAGCGCCGGGGCCGCCAAGAATCCGTGCCGGAACAGACCGTTGACGTACAGCGTCCCGTTGCGGCGCGTCAGACGCGGCAAGTTGTCGGGGAACGCCGGGCGAACCCCGGTGCCGATCTCCACGATCTCTGCCTCACCGAACGCCGGATGCAGCGCGTAGGCGGCACCGAGCAGCTCGAGCATGGCGCGGACCGAGATGCGACTCGCCTGATCGCTCTCGATCATGGTCGCTCCGATCATGTAACGACCCTCGCCGCGTGGCACGATGTACACCGGGGTACGCGGATGCAACACACGGATGGTACGCGTCAACGCCACATCCGGCGCCTGTACGTGCAGCATCTCGCCTTTGACCCCGCGCAGGTCAGTGAGCACCGCGCGTGCCCCGAGTCCGGTGCAGTCGATGACGCACCGGCCTGCCTCGACCTGCGCCGGTGGCGACTCGGTGCTGAAGCGGATCGTGCCGCCGAGTCCGGTAAGCCGCTCGGCGAGCGCTGCGAGCGCCGAGCGCGGATCGATGTAGGCCTCTTCCGGAAAGAACAGGCCCTGCTCGAACCGATCCTCCAGATCCGGCTCGAGTGCTGCGATGCCCGCCGCATCGAGCCACTGGTAATGCTCGGTGCGCCGCGCGAACTGCTTCAGCTCCGCCGTATCGCGCGCATGCGCCAGCACCAGCGTGCCGCGGCGCACCATGGCCGGGTAGCGCTCGGCCCACCAGGCAAAGCCCTCATCCCCGAGCGCACAGATGTGCGCCGGGGAACTGACCCGCTCGCACCAGGGCGCGAGCATCCCGCCGGCGAACCAGGAACAGCCGGCCCGCTCGAGGCTCGCGGCGCGCTCGAGCACCTCGACGCTCGCGCCTCGCTCGGCGAGCTCCACCGCGCAGGCGAGACCGGCGACCCCCGCACCGATGATCGTGGCCTGCATGGTTCAGCTCTCCTCGGGGGCCGGGACGTACAGTTCCGCGCCGCCGGCGCGGAATTTCTCGGCCATCTCCTTCATGCCCTGCTCACGCGCCTCGGCGCGCAGCTCCTGGGAGATGCGCATGGAGCAGAACTTCGGGCCGCACATCGAGCAGAAGTGCGCCACCTTGTGCGCCTCCTTCGGCATCGTCTCATCGTGGAATGCGCAGGCGGTATCCGGATCGAGCGACAGGTTGAACTGGTCCTCCCAGCGAAAATCGAAGCGCGCGCGAGAGAGCGCGTCGTCGCGCTCTTGCGCCCCGGGGTGTCCCTTGGCCAGATCCGCCGCGTGCGCGGCGATCTTGTAAGTGATGACGCCGGTCTTGACGTCATCGCGATCTGGCAGGCCCAGATGCTCCTTCGGCGTCACGTAGCAGAGCATCGCCGTGCCGTACCAGCCGATCATGGCCGCGCCGATCGCCGAGGTGATGTGATCGTAGCCCGGGGCGATGTCGGTGGTGAGCGGCCCGAGGGTGTAGAACGGCGCCTCACCACAGTGCGCGAGCTGTTTGTCCATGTTCGCCTTGATCTTGTGCATCGGCACGTGGCCGGGGCCCTCGATCATGACCTGGCAGTCGTGCCGCCAGGCGATCTGGGTCAATTCCCCGAGCGTCTCGAGCTCGGCGAACTGAGCCGCATCGTTGGCATCGGCGATCGAGCCCGGACGCAGGCCATCGCCGAGGGAGAAGCTCACGTCATAGGCGCGGCAGATCGCGCAGATCTCCTCGAAGTGCTCATAGAGGAAGCTCTCGCGGTGATGCGCCAGGCACCACTTGGCCATGATCGAGCCGCCTCGCGAGACGATACCGGTCACGCGTCGGGCGGTGAGCGGCACGTGCGCCAGGCGCACCCCGGCATGGATGGTGAAGTAATCGACGCCCTGCTCGGCCTGCTCGATCAGAGTATCGCGGAACACCTCCCAGGTGAGCGCCTCGGCGACCCCGCCGACTTTCTCGAGCGCCTGGTAGATCGGCACCGTGCCGATCGGCACCGGTGCGTTGCGCAGGATCCACTCGCGAATGGTGTGGATATTGCGTCCGGTGGACAGGTCCATCACCGTGTCGGCGCCCCAGCGGATCGCCCAGACGAGTTTGTCTACCTCCTCGGCCATCGAGGAGCTGACCGCGGAGTTGCCGATGTTGGCGTTGATCTTCACCAGGAAGTTGCGCCCGATGATCATCGGCTCGAGTTCCGGGTGATTGATGTTGGCCGGAATGATGGCTCGGCCGGCGGCCACCTCGGCGCGAACGAAATCCGGTGTGACGTAATCGGGGATGCTCGCGCCCCAGTCCTCGCCGTCGCGCGCCGTGGCGAGCGCGGTTTCGCGTCCGAGGTTCTCGCGGATCGCGATGAACTCCATCTCCGGGGTGATGATCCCGGCCCGAGCATAGGCGAGCTGCGTCACCGCCCGACCGTCCCGGGCGCGCAGCGGCTGCACGATGGCCGCAAAGACATCGGCGCCCGCTCCGCTGGTGCCATTGTCCTCGGGGCGTACGCGTCGGCCCTCGTAGCGCTCGACGTCCCCGCGCGCGGTGATCCACGGCTCTCTCAGGCGCGCAAGACCGCGCTCGATGTCAATGTGTACGGCGGAGTCGGTGTAGGGTCCGGACGCGTCGTACACCGTCAGAGGGGATTCGCCGCTCGAGGGGTGCAGCGCGATCTGGCGCATCGGCACGCGCACGTTCGGATGCAGGCGGCCCTGCACGTGGATCTTGCGGGACGCGGGCAGCGCCTCGGCGACGACTTTGGGAACGGCATTCATCGGGCAGGCTCCTTGAGGCGGATCAACCGCAGGAAACCCAGCCACACCACGGAGAGAAAGCACGCGAGCAGAACTTTCCTACGCCAGCATGAACTGGATCAGGTTCGAAGGGTCGCCGCGCCGCGCCCGCAGGCGCCGTCGGCCTCTCAGCCCCCTGCCGGGGCTCCCCTAGTCACGCGAGCGACGATAGTACGGTGCTGCCCACCGGTCAACGGCGTAATGTCAGCCCCGGCAGCGCTCGGGTGCCCTCGCGCCGCACGGCCTGCAGGAGGTGCGGGCGCAGGCCAAGCAGGCGCAGGATCGTGGGCGCAATCTGCACGGTGCGCACCGCACCGAAGAAGACTCGCGGCTTCAGCTGCGGGTTCGCCACGAGCAGCGCGACGTGCCGGTCGTCCTGGTGAAACCCGCCGTGCTCGGCGATCTTGCCGACGTGGTTGGCGTAGATCACCCCCGCGCGCGGCTCGAGAATGAAGTCCGGCGCCCGCGAGTCGCTGCGCGGATTGCCAAAGAGCGCATCGAGCTCAGGACCGCTGTAGAACGTGCCGATGCCCAGGTCGGTGCCGGCCGCCTGCTGGGCGATCAGGCTCGCGATCACCTGCCGCACGCGCCCTCGGAAGGCCGGGGTCAGCCACTCGAGCAGCACGTCATCGGCGACGTGGAAGCGGTTCGCCGCACCGAGCTTCTCGAGTGCGGGCGTCAGCACCCTGCGATCGGAGATGATCTTCACCGCCGAGCGCTCGAGCGGCGTGTTGCCGCTCTTGGCACTGACGATGAGCACGGTCGAGGCGCTGAGCCCACGGCGACGCAGCGCCGCGACCATCCGACCGATCGAGCGATCGACGAATGCGAGGGCGGCGGTGAGCTTCGCACTCGGCACTGCACCGGGGGCGAGATAGCCGCCCGAGGGGCGCTTCTGCGCCACGTTGACGGCCTGGAAGTCCATCCCGAACAGCGCCGGGGTGCCCACGCGCCGAGTGCCGGTGTGATCGAAGCCGTCAATTTCGTCGATCAGCGCGCGCACCTTCAGACGGTCGTAGCGCTGGATTGCGGCGTTCGAGTCCTGAAACGCGTGCCGCGGATCGATCAGTCCGGCACCGCCCGGACCGGTGAGCGCGAGGTTCGCACGCGAGAGAATGGCATGGACCTCGGGGGCGTAGAAGTCATCGATGTTGCGCCCGGGACCCTCATCGGGGCGACCCGGCCCATTCAGAATGTCGTAGGCCGGATGCTTGTCGATCCAGGCGGTGCGCAGGCCGTGCGCATGCAACACACCGAACACGGTGTTGACGCGCAGGTAGTTGTGCGGCCAGAGCGGCGCGCACTGGCCGTGCTGCAGCCGCTCGGGCAGGCGCTGCGGATCGATGGCCGCGGCGCTGTTGCCGGTGAGTCCCTGTGCCGCGCCCCCATCGAGGCGGGCCTCATCCAGATCGAGCTTGCCGGTGAGGCGCACGACGGCACCGCGCGGACCGTGGCACTGCGAGCCGGCCGGGTACAAGTCCCGGTCGAAGGTATGATCGTAGTAGACGCCCGTGACCCGCGGCGTCCCGCCGCTCACCTGGGCAATCATGCCCGGAAAGGAATCCGACGGTCGGGTGGTCATCGCGTCGGCGTAGGTGACCCCGTGACGGGCCAGGGCCGCGAGGTGCGGACAGGTCCCTGCGGCGATGCAGCGGGCGAGATCCTCCTGATGCAGCCCGTCGACGCTGATCAGCAGCACGTGCCGGATCGGCACCACGGACGTCTGCGCGTGCGCCCTGGGAGCGAGCAACGGGGCTAGCAGGGGCAGGACAGCCAGGAGCGCGGCAAGCGGCGCGATCGGGCCATGGGCACGCATCAGTCACTTCCTCTTTACAGTTTTGCGACAGCGCGCCGCAGGGTAATGAGGGGATGTGACAGTGACGTGACAGTCTTCGCGCCTCGGCGCCGGGCACTGGAGCGCGACCCGCCGCTGCAGCACGGGCGCGCTCCCCCTTCCATTCGCTCGGCCGGCCTCCAGGACCGAACGGGATCGGGTACGCGGCATGCGCCGTGCCATCACGGGTCATGCCTCACGCGGCCCCGGCAGGCTCAGCCCGAGGACGCTGTTCCAGAACGACCTGCGGCGGCCGTGTCGGACCGCCGCTGAGCGTCAGTCGCGATGCACCGCGTGGCTTGCCTGCCCGCCCTTGCGGCCGGCTTCAGCGGCGAGCTGGCGGTTCTGAGAGAAGCTGCGCTTCTCGTCCGGAACGCTCTGCCCGCCCTTGCGACCGGCTTCGGCGGCAAGACGTCGGTTCTGGGAGAAGCTGCGCTTCGCATCCGGAACGCTCTGCCCGCCCTTGCGACCGGCTTCGGCGGCAAGACGTCGGTTCTGGGAGAAGCTGCGTTTCCCGTCCGGCACGGCCTTGCCGCCCATACTGGCGATCTGCCGTTGACGTTCCTCACTCATGGACGCGAATCCACGCCCACTGGTGCCCTTCTGGACCTGCGATCCCTCATGAGCTGGCTGAATCATGAGCGCTCTCCTTCAATGGGGATTCAGAAACCGGTTCCGAAGAACCCGCGGCGGCACCGCCGCCGCTCAACATAAGACTACCCCAAAAGCGATTCAGTTCCTGCAACGGTAACGCCCGCGAAGGCAGCGACGCTCAGCCCCTGGATGATCTCGTCATTTTTCGCGGATCTTTCGGCTTTTTCGGCACCATCTTGGCATCGATCGCCGCAATTTCCCGCTTCAACACCCGCTGCACATCCGGCGGCGGCTGCATGGCGAGCAGCTGAGTGAAGCGTGAACGGGCGAGCGTCAAGTCCCCGCGGCGCATCGCCTCGGCCGCGCCAAAGAACAACGCCTTTGGAGAGTCCGGCTCGAGCACCAGCGCCCGCTCGATCAACTGCCCGGCCGGCCCGTCGAGCGTCGCATCGTGGATGAGGATCATCGCCTCGGCTTCCCCGATCAACGCCGGGGCGCTGCGTCCGCCGGCCACCCGATCGGCATGCCGGAAGGCGCGCACCGCCAGCGGGTACTCCTGCAGCACCACGTAGGACTTGCCCAACTTCAGCCACGCATCCAGATCGCGCGGATGCGCATCGAGGTGGCCGATCAGCTGCTCGATCGGGCTCTGGGGCGAGTCGATGCCCGGATTGAGGCGCCACGACCAGGTGCTGAAGTGCACATACAGCGCCGCGGAGCCCCCCGCGAGCAGCAGGCAGGAGCCGAGCGCGGCCCAGAGCGCCGGGGCCTGTTGGGTGCGCAGCGGGCGGATCAGCGGGATCAACACCACCCCGACGGCCATCGCCGTGAGCAGCGTCGCGAGCAAAATGAATACGATCATCAGGTGTGCTTCCGCGGCCCGGTGAGGCCGTCATCGAGACTCTCGTCCTCGTCATCGCCGTCGAGGGCCGCCGCGCGCCCGCGAATGAACCACAGGGCACTCACCGCGCCGATCACCAGCAGCACGAGCGGGGTGAGCCACAGCCAGGCGGTCTTCAACACGAACGGGGGCTTGAACAAAATGAAGTAGCCGTAGCGCGCGACGAAGAAATGACGGATCTGTGCATCGGTGTCCCCGGCGAGCAGCATCTGGCGGATCTGCCGGCGCATGTCGGCCGCGAGGCTCACCGGGGAGTTCGCCAGCGACTCGTCCTGACACTGCATGCAGCGGAAATTGTGGATCAGCCGCTCGTACCGGGCCTCAAGCGCCGGGGTGGGCATGCGGGTCGGGGCGATGGCCTGGGCGAACGGCGCGGCCAGCAGCGTCAGGACCGTCAGCACCAGAGCGCCAAGCGGGGCGCGGCGGCTCATGAGCCTGACACCGCCCGCCCGGCCCGCAGCCGCGGCAGGAAATCCCGCGCCCACGCGCCGGGGGTGATCGGGCCGATGTACTTGTACACAATGATGCCCTGCGGGTTGACGATGAAGGTCTCCGGCGCGCCGTACACGCCCCAGTGGATGGCCTCGAGTCCGCCCGGATCGAACGCGATTTGCTGATACGGGTTGCCACGCTGCTGCAGGTAATGGAGGGCGGCGCGGCGGCTGTCCTTCCAGTCAAGCCCGATCAGCGGCACCACGCCGGTGTGCGCGATGGCGAGCAGCTCCGGGGACTCGATGCGACAGGAGACGCACCAGGTGCCCCACACGTTCAGCACATACCAGTGCCCGCGCAGCGCCGCGTTGCTCACCGGGGTCTGGGGGTCGGCGAGACTCGGCAGCGTGAAGCTCGGCGCCGGCTTGCCAATCAGTGGCGAGGGCACGAGATCCTTGCGCGGCGCCTGATGCAGCCCGAAGGCGAAGACCACCACGATGACGGCAAACACCGCCAGGGGTGCGAAGTAGCGCATCATGGGCTCGAGCCCCCCGCCGGCAGCGGACCGTCCGGCGCCGTCTCGCGCGCATCGGCGATCCGGTAGCGTCGGTCAGTGATCGCGAGCAGACCTCCGGCGGCCATGATCAGCGCGCCGATCCAGATGTACAGCACCAGCGGACGGACCTGCAGCCGGAAGCTCCAACGCCCATCGCCGAGATCCTGGCCCAAGGCGACTAGGATGTTGCTGCCGCCGTTGATGTCGATCGCCGAGTGTGTCGTGACCATGTGCTGCACCCAGTAGGTGCGCTTCTGCGGATACATCACGGTCACGGGGTGACCGTGTCGGGTGACGAGAATCTTCGCCTCCGCGCCCCCGTAGTTCGGGCCGTGCACCGGTTTGATGCGCTCGAACTGGAACGTGTAGCCCCCATCGCGGGCACTCATGCCGCGTGTGAGCGCGACGTCCTGTTCGGCCGTGAACCCCTGCACTGCGGTCATGGCAATCACGAACACGCCGAGCCCGATGTGCGCGACCGTCATGCCGAGCACCGCGCGCGGCACGCCGATGCGCCGGCGCAGCCGGTCGATCGGATCGATCAGTGAGGCGAGAATGATCCACGCCCCGAGCGTCATGCTCACCGGGGAGAGGATGCCGGCCCCGGTGAACACCCCGAAGGCCACCGCGCAACCGATCAGCGCTGCAGCCGCGAGCGCAATCAGCAGCGTGCGGCCGCGCTCACCGAGTCCGCCGCGCTTCCAGCGCGCGTGGATCCCCAGCGGCAACAGAACCAGCAGCGGCAACATCGAGACCAGGAACGTCGGGTTGAAGTACGGCGGGCCGACTGAGAGTTTGCCCAGATGCAGCGCGAGGGAGATGATCGGGGCCATCTCGCCGGCGAAGACGGTACCGCAGGCGGTCACCAGCAGGATGTTGTTGAAGAGCAGGAACGACTCGCGCGCGCTCAGCTCGAAGCCCGCCTCGGACTGCATCTGCGGGGCGCGCCAGGCATAGAGCGCGAGCGCCGCGCCGATCATGATCACGAGGAAGGTGAGGATGAACTCCCCGCGGCCCGGACTGGCCACGAACGAGTGCACCGAGATCAGCACCCCGGAGCGCACGAGAAAGGTGCCAATCAGGCTCAAGGAGAACCCGAGCACCGCCAGCAGCAGCGTCCAGCTCTTGAACAGGCCGCGCTTCTCAGTCACCGCAAGGGAGTGGATGAGCGCGGTGCCCATGAGCCAGGGCATGAACGAGGCGTTCTCGACCGGATCCCAGAACCAGAACCCGCCCCAACCGAGCGTGTAGTACGCCCACCAGCTGCCGAGCGTGATGCCGCAGGTGAGAAACGCCCACGCGCTCGTTGCCCAGGGGCGCGTCCAGCGAGCCCATTCGCGATCGAGCCGCCCCTCGAGCAGCGCCGCCCCGGCGAATGCAAAGGCGACGGCGAGCCCCACGTAACCGGTGTAGAGCACCGGCGGGTGCACGGCGAGTCCGGGGTCCTGCAGGATGGGGTTCAGGCCCAGCCCGTCGGCCCAGGGCGGATCGAGCCGCACGAAGGGGTTGGAGGTGATGAGAGTGTAGAGGAGAAAGCCAATGCTGATGGTGCCGAGCACCCCGAGCACCCGGGCGGCGAAGTTGCGCGGCAGGCGCGCAGTACCGAGGGCGGCCGCGACCGTCCAGCAGGCGAGCAGGAAGATCCACAGCAGCAGCGAGCCGGAGTGCGCGCCCCAGACCCCGGCGATGCGGTAGAACAGCGGCAGCGCGGAGTTGGAGTTCTCCGCCACGTAGCGCACCGAGAAGTCATTGTCGATGAAGGCGGCCATCAGGCAGCCCATCGCGGTGCTGACCATGACGAACTGCCCGGCGACCGCCGGGACCACCGCAGCGGTCCAGCGCTCGCGCCCGAGTGCCGGTCCGGCGATGCCGAAGAACGCCTGCAGCACCGAGAGCAGCAGCGCGAGGATGAGTGCGAACTGGCCCAGCTCCGGAATCACTTGGCGTACTCCGTGGCCGCCTGAATGGTGCTGCTGTTCGCCCCGCGGGCACTGGCCGCCGCACTCACCGCGAGCGCCGGGTCGCGCGGATCGCCGTGCTGGATCCCCCAGGGCTGGTGGATGCCCGGCGGACGGTAGTACTGATCGTGCTTGGCGAGGACCTGATTGGCGAGGAACACTCCGTCGGGCAGGAGCTTGCCGTGCACGATCACCCCGGAGTTCTCGCGGAACAGATCCGGCAGCACCCCGGTGTACTCGACCGGGATCTCATGCCGGTAGTCCGTGACCATGAAGCGCACCTGCATGCTGCCGGGCGTGCGGTGCACGCTGCCCTTGGCCACCATGCCGCCGAGCCGGAAGGACTCCCCGACGGGCGCCTTGCCCGCGGCGACCTGGGTGGGCACGAAATAGAACGTCACGTTCTGGCGAAACGCCGAGAGCGCGAGCCCGCCGGCAATCGAAACGCCCGCGAGAATGCCGATCACCAGCAACAGCCGGCGGCGTCGGGTCGGTGTCATGGCTCCTCCTGCGTCTGCAGCCTGCGCAGCGCCGCTCGGCGCGAGCGCTCGCGCAGCCGCCTCGCCCAGTAGATGTTCAGGCCCATCACCCCGAGTGTCACGGCGTACGCCGGCCACACCCAGGGATAATACCCGCCCATGTCGAGAAATCTCATCATGCGCCGACCTCCTCTTCCACCCAGCGTGCGGCGCGCTCGCGGTTGAGCACCTCGCCCTGCAGGCGCACCAGCACCACCGCGGCGAAGAACAGCGTAAAGCCGAGGAACATCAAGAGCAGCGGCACCAGCATCGAGGGCGGCATCGTGGGCTTGCCGAGATACATCACCGAGGGCCCCTGGTGCAGCGAGTTCCACCACACCACCGAGTAGTGGATGATCGGCACGTTGATCACCCCGACCACGGCGAGCACCGCGCTCACCCGATCGGCGCGCTGCAGATCCTCGAACGCGGCACGCAGCCCCATGTAGCCCAGGTACAGAAAGAACAGCAGCAGCTCCGAGGTCAGGCGCGGATCCCATTGCCAGTACGTGCCCCACATCGGCTTGCCCCACAGCGAGCCGGTGACGAGTGTCGCGAGCGTGAAGGAGGCCCCGATCGGTGCAGCAGCAGCGGCGAGCGCGTGCGCGGCCTTCATGCGCCAGATCAGTCCGATCGCACCGGCTACGGCCATGATCGTATACACCATGAGTGACAGCCACGCGCTCGGAGCATGTACGTACATGATGCGATAGGCATCGCCCTGTTGGTAATCCGGCGGCGCGAGCCACAGTCCGCCGATCAGTCCGGCCATGATCAAGAGCGCCGCGGGCCACGCAAACCAGGGCGTCAGCCGCCCCGCGGTTCGGTACAGGTGCGGCGGGGAAGCCAGCCGATGAAACCACGTCCAGGTCATCTGCGGTGAGCCCTCATTCCAAG
The DNA here is from genome assembly GCA_049964755.1 of Steroidobacteraceae bacterium. Lineage (GTDB taxonomy): Bacteria > Pseudomonadota > Gammaproteobacteria > Steroidobacterales > Steroidobacteraceae > 13-2-20CM-66-19. The sequence continues at coordinate 11,010 of JBMFWZ010000077.1, forward strand.
TTGATGCGAACGGCGGCGGCCGCCGCGAGCGGCGCCAGGGTCATGCCGAACACCGCCAGCGCCGCGAGCAGCGTCAGCGACGCGCCGTACGGCTGGCCGCGGATCGCCAGTTGAGTCGCGTGCGCGCCAAAAATCAGGACCGGGATGGCGAGCGGCAGCGTCAGCAGCGACAGCAGCGCCCCGGCGCGGCGCACCCCGAGGGTGAGCGCCGCGCCCACCGCCCCGAGCAGGCTCATCGTCACGGTGCCGAGCGTCACGGAGGCGAGGATCCCGGGCAGGGCATGCGCCGGTACGCCGAGGGAGACGGCCGCCAGCGGCGCGATGAGCGCCAGCGGCAGCCCGGTGAGCAGCCAGTGCGCAGCGGTCTTGGCCGCCAGGAGCCCCGTCAGGGCGCGCCCGGAGAGGGCGTACTGCTCGAGCGTGCCGTCCTGGGCATCGTCGCGGAACAGGAACTCGAGCGCCAGGAGCGAGGACAGCAGCGCCGCCGCCCACAGCACCCCAGAGGCGATGTGACGCAGGCGAGTCAGCTCGGGGGTGATCGCCAGCGGGAAGAGCGTAGTCACCATGGCGAAGAACGCGAGGGGCTGGACCAGCTGGCTCGCCTTGCGAAAGGCGAGCTTCAGGTCACGCTCGAGCATCATCCAGGCCACCGCGGCGGCGCTCGGCGCGCAGCTCGCGGTCCGCTCGGGGCACGCCAGGGACGGAACCACGCTCAGCTCAGACACCGCCCAGCTCCAATCGCCGCAGCCCCCGCTCCGAGACCGCGAGCGGATGATGTACGGCCGCCATGGCCAGCCCGCCGGCGGCCAGATGCTCGTCGATCAGCTCGCCGACGAGGTGCTGCCCTTCGACATCGAGATTCGTGGTGGGTTCATCGAGGAGCCAGAGCGGCACCGCCATCAGCAGCAGCCCCGCGAGGGCTACCCGGCGCTTCTGACCGGCCGAGAGGGTGCGCACCGGCCGGTCCGCCCAGCGCCCGGCGCCGACCCGCCCGAGCACGGCCTCGAGCTCCGTGGCGGCGAACCGCCGGCGCACGCCGACCCAGTAGTGCAGGTTCTCCCGACCGGTGAGCTCCATCTTCAGAGGAGGCTCATGGCCGAGATAGGCGATTTCGGCATGAAAGCTCGGCAGGTCATCACGCACGTCCGCACCCCGCCAGCTGATCCGTCCGGCCTCCGGGTAGGCCATGCCGCACACGGTGCGCAGCAGGCTGGTCTTACCGGCCCCATTCGGGCCGGTCAGCTGCAGGCACTCCCCGCCCGAGACCGCGAACGTGACGCCGCGCAGCACGTGCCGCTCGCCGCGCCACAGATGCACATTTTCCCCTTTGAGCGTCGTCTCGGACATGCCTCTCATCGGCCCGTCACCGCCTCGATGGGCGGCAAGTCTCCCCAATTCGGACATTTATCTCCATAGGCAGTGCGCAACCGGGCATAGGTAAGGCTCCGTATTGCCCCGAGCGCGCAACGCTGCCAGGAGAACTCGGGCCTCGGGTAGAATGCGCCGGCCTCCCTTGCCCGGGTGGCGAAATTGGTAGACGCAAGGGACTTAACGAAGTTGAGCACCCGGGGCGGAAACGCCCGGTGTGAATGGGGTCAAAGTCGGTGGACCAGCAGCACGTCACGGTGGCTGCAATACCGAGCTAAGCCGAGTGGCCGCGTGGCCGCCTGGAAAGTGTAGAGACTTGACGGCCCCTGCCTAAACCGCGATGCACGATCGTGTCGCGGCACGGCAAAGGTAAAGTCCAGACCCCAAATGCGTCGTGGTCGGTGAACTCGCCGAGCCGACGCAGCGGTGTAAACCGTAGTGGGTATGAAAATCCCTCGGGGGTAACTCCGTGCCGGTTCGAGTCCGGCCCCGGGCACCAGGCGGGGTCAAACCCCGCGTTCCCTACCCGTCCCGTTTCATCCCAACATTGCGCTGAAACACTAGGAATCGTAGTGTTTCCGCATCGACACTTGCCGACGCCCGTCTATCGCCATCCAGGGGCATGATAACACGCCTGAGGTGCGAAAAGTGGGGTAAGGCGGGTCGGTTTGAGTCCCGGTTACCCCAAAGGGCTGGTGGAGCGGCGCCAATGTTGTCGGATGCGAAGATTCGGAGCCTCAAGCCTAAGGAGAAGGCGTACAAGGTCTATGACGATCGCGGGCTGTACATGGTGGTCAACCCGAACGGGTCGCGGTGGTGGCGGTTCAAGTACAAATATGGCGGCAAGGAGCGCGGCATCTCGCTCGGCGTATACCCGGATGTGCCGCTGCAGTACGCACGGGAACAGCGGCAGGACGCCCGGCAGCTCCTCGCTCGAGGGATCGACCCGAGCGTGCAGCGGCGATTGGTCAAGGTCGCCAGGGCGGACAGCTTCAAGGTGATTGCCGAGGAATGGTTGGAGATGCAGGCCGAAAGGCTGGCGCCGATCACGATGACCAAGGCGCGGTGGATTCTGGGCTCGTTCGTCTACCCTCGCCTGGGGTCCCGGCCGATCGCTGAGATCACTGCACCTGAGGTCCTAGCTGTGTTGCGGCCGATCGAGGGCCGAGGGATGAATGAGACCGCGCACCGAGCCCTGCAGCGCTGCGGGCAGATCTTCCGGTACGCGATCGCGACGGGTCGAGCGACGCGGGACATCACGTCCGATCTGCGGGGCGCCCTGGCGCCGGTCGTGGTGGAGAACCGCGCGGCTATCACGGAGCCGGCGAAGATCGGCGCCCTACTCCGCGCCATCGACGACTACATAGGGCATCCGACGACGCTGATGGCCCTGAAGCTATCCCCACTCGTATTTCTACGTCCCACCGAGCTTCGGGCGGCGGAATGGAGCGAGATCGACCTGCAAACGGTGGAATGGCGCGTCCCGGCAGCGCGGATGAAGATGCGGGAGCGGCATATTGTGCCGCTTGCCTCCCAGGCAGTCGTCATCCTCCGGGAACTCCGCAGCGTGACCGGCAAGGGCAGATACCTCTTTCCGTCGCTTCGCACCTCGGATAGGCCGATGTCCGTGAACACGGTGAATGCCGCCTTGCGACGCCTCGGCTATGCGCGTGATGAAATGACGGGACACGGGTTTCGAGCCATGGCGTGCACGTGTCTCAACGAGCTGGGCTGGCACCCCGACGTGATCGAATTGCAGATGGCGCACGCGGAGCGGAACAAGGTCCGCGCAGCGTACAACCGGGCGGAGCGCCTGGCAGAGCGCAAGAAGATGATGCAAGCCTGGGCGGATTACCTCGACCGGCTGCGCGTCGGTCGTGGCGAGATTCTAACTCCTAATTCCGCACCACCGGACCCCTCCACTAACAGCGTGGGTGACTCGCGCAAGGCGAAAAAGCCCAGTGGTGCACCCACGGCTCAATTGGAGCTTGGCCTCGGTATCCGAAACTGAGGCGGCGTACAGAATTCAGGCCGACAGCGGCGCCTTCGAAGTTGAAATTACAGAATCGCAGCATCCATAGCGTCCGATTTTGCGTCCTTTGCTAACGTGTCTCAAGCACCATTTAGGTGCCAATAGCCCAGAAACGCAGACTTGGCACGAACTCAGTTCCGGCGGTATGCTGATTCAATAGGATCGAACCGAGACATCCCATGAACGCCAAACTGCGAGAGCTTCCGGTCGAAGAGCGCATAAAGCTCGTCGAAGACCTCTGGGATAGCATCGCTGACGATCGCAAAGCGCTTCCGGTCACACCGGAGCAAAGGGCTGAACTTGACCGTCGCCTGGCTGCTTACGAAATCGACAAGAATCGCGGTCGGCCGGCAGCCGATGTCCTGGCCGACGTACGCCGGCGGCTGTGACGGTAGAGGTCCGTCTCCGGCCCGAAGCAGAACAGGATTTGGCCGAGGCAGCTCTGTGGTACGAGGCAAATGAACCCGGTCTCGGAGCGCAATTCGTTGACCAGGTGCAAGCCACCATAAATACAATTGCCGAACAGCCCAGCGCGTTCACCGCGATTCACAAATCGGTCCGACGTGCTCTCGTTAGGCGTTTCCCGTTTGGCGTTTTTTACCAAATTGACAAAGATGGAGTCATGGTCATAGCGGTATTGCACGGTAGCCGCCATCCGCGCACATGGAAGGAGCGCCCGTAGACAGGATTCCAGTCTATGTCCGCGGCCGCAAACCCTACGAAAACAGCACTCGCACTCGCGAACCGTGGGGCTGTCATCGATGCAGGAAGTATAGCTGCGCTTGACAGCGCTACGTTTCCAGGGCCGCCAGCGCCCTTTGGTGGGTATCAACTCCCGTTAGAGCGATGTAACGTGGCAGTAATCTCCTTCCGAAGCTCCGGGTTAAGTCTGCTGAGGTCCTCACCTATCGATTGTAAATAGCCTCTTCCTTCGCTTCGTCGCTCGAGGATGTCGATAACTCTCCCCAGCACGCCAGCAGCCTTGGCTGTCAACAGCAAGTCCGCTGGGGCACGGTAAATCTGTTCTGAGGCACCTCCTTTCGTGAAGAGCCGGATGGTCAAACCGGCGCGGGAGTGGCGAGGGGTGCAGCGGGACGCGGACAGGGAGTTCGGCGGGCATTCTCGCTCATGAGCAGGTAATCGAAGACGGTGCGCACGTTGCGATTGAGGCGGCGGAGGGTTTCGGCGACCTTGCGGCCGGGCTTTGACTGGATGAGTGCGACGGCGAAGCGGCGCAGACGGGAGACATTCTCCGGGCCGTGGCCTGAGCGGATGCGGCTGCGGTCCTCGTCGAAGTTCCAGTCGATGACATAGTGGCAGCGGTTTTCTATCGTCCAGTGGCCACGGTTGATCTCGAGCAGGCGCTCAGGGGAGGCCTCGGAGGCCGGACGGCTGGTGATGCCGTAGGCGAGCTCGCGAGAGGTCTTGCCGGTTTTTTTCTCGATCACCTGCCGCTCGAT
>JBMFWZ010000078.1:0-15865 GCA_049964755.1 Steroidobacteraceae bacterium
GTTTCTGCCCAGTTACGCGGCAGGAGTGCGGAGATGTCGCCGAGAACGACAGGCTTTGGGGCCTGCTTTTTCTTGCGGCGTGCGGCGAGAATTCCAACGAGGAGACCGAAGACCAGAGCAGTGCCGATGCCGAAGAAAAAGCCGGAGACGCCGGATCGGCTGGGGCCTTGCGCGCGGAAGAAGTGCGAGAGGCGCTGGAATTGCGGCGGGAGACTGATGAGCGCAGCGAGCCTGCCCAGGATGGCGAGCGCGGCGATGCTGGAGCAACCGAAGAGCAGGAAGCTTTTGAGAGTCCAGATGCGGAAGCGGCGTTGGCGGTCCCGGGTCTCGGTGAGGGCTTTGAATGCCCGGTAGTCGGCGGGGTTTTTGCGCAGGAACCATACGAAGGGGATCAGGGCTACAGCGAGCAGGATGGCGACGACGGTCATGGTTTCCCCAGATGGCTGAATGAAGTGGCCCCGACGCCTCGGACCTCTTAGACGGGGTTTCACCGGCGTGTTGCATTGTGCACGCGTACTCTTTGGGGGACAAGTATCCGAGTGTTGAGTGTAGGCGAACTGGATTGTAAAATCCGCGGGTATGCTCTGTGATCGCCCTGTGCGCCTCTCCTGACACGCAGCGGGTCTTTGCACACTTGCGGCAATCAGATTCCGCAAGTCTTCGCCTCTGGGAGCGCGCGCTTCGAGCGAGATGCCGCTGTGAAGGCATGGGTGCTGAAAGATGCCAACGGAATCTGTGAATGCTGTGAGGCTCAGGCTCCATTCGTGGACAACGACGGCTTCCCGTACCTGGAAGTGCATCATGTCCGCCGCTTGGCGGATGGCGGTGCCGATACTGTGAATAACGCAGTTGCGGTATGCCCGAACGGCCATCGAGGGCTTCACCATGCAAGTATCCGTGGGCAAATCCGCGTCAGGCGAATGAGGCTGCCGCTGGCGACACTCCGCGGCACGTACTGACGCAGGAGTGCCGCGATGACGCGGAACCGACTTTCAGCTTCGAGACGTCGAGAGGACATCCGTGCCTGGTGGGTCGAGGATCTGGCGGCCCAGCGTAGATCAGGCCAGACGCAGTCCGCCTACTGCCGAGCGCAGGGACTGGACCCGAAGTATTTCACCCTCTGGAAGGACAAGCTGCAGGCGACTGCGGTGGTGAGCGCGCCCCGGATGGTGCCGGTGGTGGTTGCCCGCACCGCGCAGTTGCCGGTATCCGGGATGCCGGAGACGGCAAGTGCTGCGGCCGTCTTGTCCCTCGTGTCTCTGCGCCTGTCGTTGGGTAACGGCATGTCCTTGGCGCTTAAGATCGCTCCCGGCGCGCTGCCTGCGGTGGTGCGGGAGCTCTCGAGGCTCCGATGCTGAATCTCCCGCCCGATACGGTTGTTGCCGCTCTGGCGTCCCGACGGATATGTCCAGTCGCTGGAACTCTCATCGACGCCGCGCCGCAAAGCGTCAAACGCCAAGAGGAGCGGCAGTCAGGCTCGTAGCGCCTCGGGGTCCGGTCGACGACGCGGGGCAATCCACGAGATCCCGCGGTAGGAGTCAGCCACTACCCAGCCGGCGGTGGTGAGCACCGAAGATGTGATGAATTCGCTCCAGACGGGGCCGGTCAACGACGACTGTTGGCCCGCCAGCAGCGGGGGTGCCCATACGAGAATTGTGAATAGTCCCATCTGTACGGCCGATAACGTGGCACCCAGTCGTTCGTACACTCCGGTGAGGATCGCGAGGGCCGCTGCAATATAGGCCGTTCCGGTGAGATACGCCCAATCGACGTGCCCGGGGAGCCAGGCAGGCACGAGAGGTGCGGTCAACTGGAGATAGGCAAAATGCGAGAGCCCGAAGGCAATCAGCGCCAGTGCGTAGAGGATTCGTGCAAGCCGCAAGCCCGTCATTCCTGTCGCAAGGCGCAGATGCTGTCGATCCCAACGCGGTGCCCGCCAGGTATAGATGATCCATGCGCCGCTGACGACGACCGCGGTTTCACCACACCGCTGATACGAACCCTCTACGGCAGGAGCGAGCAGGATGAAACGAAGATCGAAGACGAAAAACCAGAACAACAGAAATCCCGCGAGCAGGCGTGCGGCGAACCCTGCCGTGCGAGTCCAGAGCAATGCGCAGCCGCAGCCGAGAGTGAGCATGGCGCTTACGTAGCCAATGAACTCCCGTCCGGGCATCGCTCTGGGGACATCCGGCAATAATCCGCCTGTGAGTAAGCCGATGATTCCGATTGCAATCAGGGATGCAGAAAAAGCAAGGTCACTTGGGCTCGTAGTACGCATTGCGCTTCTCTACAGTGTTCCCGATGTTGCATTGTACACGCCGAACGGCGTTTGGGTTAACGCCAGGAGACGGTGGGAGTCGAAACAGCGGGTTCGGATTCTCAGATTGATCCGGAGTTCATTCGCTCGTGGAGGCGGAGGGTAGCGATTGAGCGGCTCTCATCGGGGCGCTGCGCAGCGGACCCTCATCCATACTCTGCACACTTGGGTCGAGGCGGGCGATTCGGTCGGCATTCAGGAGCCGCATGGTCCGCACTTCATGCATGGAGTCATCGCCCATGGCGCGCAGGTCACTGCCGGTCGTGAGGATGAGCGTGAGGATGAGCGTGCAATGGTGTCCTCCGAGCCGAGTCGGAATCAGGTGCGTCTTCTCTGCCTCCCGCCATCACACGAGGTTCACTCAGGTGCAGTGACGTCTGTTGCGCGACGTCTGGAGCTAGTGGAACTTGCGTCAAGAGACGGCAGCTGGAGATTGTACGTCGATTACGACAGCGAATCTCAATATCACGGTTGCCCGCTCGTCGTGCTGCGTTTCGTGGATCTTTCCGACTGAGTGATCTATGTTGGTACCTATTCGAATGCTAGGTTCCCGTTCCTGAGTCTCGGATTCATCGGCATCCCGCCGGGGCGTACGCACGGAGTCCATCTGAGCCCAACCGCGCGATGACCTCGGGAGCGTGGCGGTGGAGCACGCCGCATTGGAGTGTTTCATTCGGAGTAAAGTCGCGGTGGACCCCGCCGAAGTTCCTCGGAGCTCGGCGGGTGCAGAGGCGAGATGCTGAGGGATCTGGCGTCCCGACGGACGCGTTGCTCGCCCATACGCCTGAATATCAGTGCTCGCGCGTGATCGGCACGAGGTGCAGCACGGGAGAGATTTGAGTCGGCTTGCATCAATTTGTATGATTCGTGCTGTCCGACGACAATCGCAGTGCTCATTCGTGCGGCGGCTGGTGGAACGCCTCGATGCGAGTGCGGTGAGCGGTCTCGTGTGGACGCGCGCTGCCGGGACGGTCGCGGGGGGGGAACAACAGGGACCTCACGGCAATGAGCATGAAAGGTCTGGCACCATGACATCGACTCGGATCGAGTGCATCAAGGCGATTGAGATTCTCGACTCGCGGGGATTTCCGACTCTGCGCGTCACGGTTCGGCTTGCGGACGGAACCGTAGGGACGTCCTCAGTGCCCTCGGGAGCCTCGACGGGCGAGTTCGAAGCGGTCGAACTGCGCGACGGTGATCCACGTCGCTACGCGGGCAAGGGTGTGCGCAAGGCGGTGGCGAACGTCAATGAGATCATCGGCCCGCGACTGATCCGATTCGATCCGGGCGAGCAGGCTCGCATCGACAAAATGATGCGCGAATTCGACGGTACGCCGAATAAGGCGCACCTGGGCGCGAACGCCATCCTCGGTGTATCGCAGGCCGTCGCCTGTGCGGCGGCCGCCGCTCGGCGGATGCCTCTGTATGCCTATCTGGGCGGCGTCGGAGCGTTCCGGATGCCGGTGCCGATGATGAACGTGATCAACGGCGGGAAGCACGCCGATTCGAGTCTGGATTTCCAGGAATTCATGATCGTACCGCGGGGCGCGCGCAGCTTCGCCGAAGCCATGCGCTACGGCGCGGAGACCTTCCAGGCGCTGAAGAAGCTGCTGCACGAGCGCGGGCTCAGCACGGCGGTGGGCGATGAGGGCGGGTTCGCCCCGGCGCTAAAGAGCAACGAGGAGGCCTGTGAGCTCATTGTGCAGGCGATCGAGCGCGCCGGGTTTCGTCCGAGTGAGGACATTGCCATTGCGCTGGATCCGGCGGCGACGTCATTCTGCGCGCAGGGGAACTACCAGCTGACGCGCAGCGGCCAGGGCGAGAAGTCCTCGGCACAGATGATCGACCTGTACGGCAGCTGGGTGGACCGCTATCCCGTCGTGTCGATCGAAGACGGGCTGGCCGAGGGCGACTGGGAGGGCTTCCAGGCCATGACCGCGCAGCTCGGCGATCGTATCCAGGTCGTCGGGGATGACATTCTGGTGACCAATCCGCAGTTCATCCGCCGCGCGATCGCCGAGCGGACCTGCACCGCTGCGCTCATCAAACTCAATCAGATCGGGACCGTGAGTGAGACGATCGAGGCGATCGGCCTGTGTCGACAGGCCGGCTGGGGTTTTGTCGTTTCGCATCGCTCGGGTGAGACGGAGGATAGTTTTATCGCGGATTTTGCCGTCGCGATGGGCGGCGGGCAGATCAAGACCGGTTCGCTGTGTCGATCCGAGCGCATGGCGAAATACAACCGCTTGCTCGAGATCGAGCATGAACTCGGTGAGGGCGCCGTGTACTCAGCGTGAGCCTGCGTCAGGGCCCGCCGCGCTGGTGTGCAGTCGGGCCTTGCGCGGTGGGGGCGAGCGGATTTGCGGGGGAGCGTCGTGCGCCGATACCGAGGCCGCCGTGCGGTATGAGGCGCTAGGGATCCTGCTGGCGGTGCAGACGCTTGACCCGCGTGAGCTGCTTGGGAGGGGCTCAGAGGTGCCGCGGGGGCTGAACGCTCAGAGGTCTGCGATCGATGGCGGGTCTGACGCATCGGGGTTGATCACCCCGAAGTTCGCCGGCGTGTAGGCGTAAAAGACGCGGAGTTTCTGCTCATGCAGGAGTGCGAGGAGCTTCTGCGCCTCCTCGGGCGTGGCGAGGAATTCGACCTCGATGGTGAGCGTGCCGGCGAGCTCGAAGAAGCGCGCCTCATGCAGCACGTGGTGGCGGCCGAAGCCGGCCATCGCCTTGAAGGCCGAGCCCCCTCGCATGCCGATCGCGTTGCCTTGTTCGAGCAGCCACTCCCACACGAGCTGCCCGTGATGACGCTGATCCTCGTGGGCGTAGAATCGAAGCAGTGAGCCTTGCATGATCAGGCGCCCTCAGAAAAACCCAGTGGCCTGCTCGCGTCGTACCCATCGGGGCCCACCATCAAGGCAGCGCAGGCGCAGGCCTGTTGTATTCGGCAGAAGTATAGTCCACCGCGGCCCGGGCGCGCCATGATTTCAGAGTGCAGGTGCAGGTGCAGGAGCGCAGAGCCGCGTCGCGCCGTCAGCCGACGTCCGGCAGCGGGCGTGATTTGCGCGACGCATCGACGGCGACGTAGGTGAACGTCGCCTGCGTCACTTTGACGAGCTCGCCGCCCTCGCGTGGACGACGCCACGCCTCGACGAAAATGTGCATCGAGGTTCGCCCAGTCTGGGTCAGGCGCGCGAAGAGGCTCACTTCGTCACCGACGAACACTGGCTGCAGAAAGGTCATCCGATCGGCGGCAATCGTCACCGTGCGGCCCTTGGCGCGCCGGGTCGCGACGATGCCCGCGGCCAGATCCATCTGTGACATCAGCCACCCGCCGAAGATATCGCCCGCCGGATTCGTGTCCGCCGGCATCGCGACGGTGCGAATGGCCGGTTGTTCGCTCATCGGGTCCAGGGGCGGAGGGGGCGCGGGCGTCTCGTTGCGGGCACTCATTCATCGCTCCAGGCGGCTTGGCTCGTGAGCCCACCCGGCGCAGGGCGCGCGGGGCGAACATACGGCAGGGTCGATTGTCCTCGCCCCGCGACAGCAGGTGAGCGAAATCTCGGTTCGCTGCGCTTTGAAGTCACGGGCGAGTGAGATCATACAACAGTGCAGTGACGCCGTTGCGCCCTCCTGTGCGCCCCCGCCCTTGGCTGCTTCAGGACTTGTCCAAGTCCGCAGCGCGTGGTCCAATTTGTGATGGATTCCTGAGAATCCGAGCCGCGACCCAGAGGAGTGACATGACCGCAGATCCTTCGCACATCGGCACGGTGGCCGGTGCGTCGAGCACTTCAGAATCGCAGGTGCCGCTGAGCAAGGTGGCGGCGGTGACCGTGGGGTTCTGGATCCTCAAGGTCATCCTCACGACGGCCGGGGATCTCGCGGGCGATGCGCTCTCTCTTTCCCTGAAGCTCGGGTACGCGCGAGCGCTGCTCGCCGCCGTAGTCGTCTTCGCCGCGCTGCTCGCCGTGAACGGGCGCACTCGGCGGTTCGTGCCGACGCTGTACGGGCTGCTTCTCCTGAGCTCATCGGCCGTCGGAGCGGAGATCTCCGACAGTCTCGATCGGGCCATGCGGTGGGGCAATGCCGCCGGGACTGGGGTGCTGCTCGGGGCGCTCGTGGTCGTACTCGCAGTCTGGTTCGCGCGCCGCGGGACGCTACGCTTCGCACCGATCATCACGCGAGCCGATGAGCGGCTCTACTGGCTGGCCGCAGTTGTCGCCAACAGTGTCGGTTCGGCGTTCGGCGACTGGGTGGGGGACGGACTTCACTGGGGTCTGTGGGGCGCAACCGGCGTCAATCTTGCCATCATCGCGCTACTGCTCACCCTGCAGCGCAAGAGTCGCATCAGCCGCGGCGTGCTCTACTGGACTGGGTTCGTCGTTACGCGGATCCCCTTCTGACGGCACTCTCCGAGTCCGATACGCGATTCAGGCAGCGACGCATCGCATCCCGCGACGCCGATGCTCGCAGTCTGCCAACCCGCCGCGTGAGCGCTGGTGCGCGAACCGGTGTTCAGCACAATTACCGCCCGAGACGTCAGGCTCGAGCGACAGACTCGGCGTAGTTGGTGGGCGGGTGGGCACGAACGCACGAGCGCGGGCCGCATTGATGGTACGCAGGGGTGTACGGCGCCGGTCAAGGAGGCCACCCGTACGCAGTTTCCACTAGAGCACTGCGCGCTTGTCCTCTTGGTCGGGAATCCCAGCAGGGTTATACGTGTGGCCAGCGTATCGTATGGCGGATCACCGCCGTGCGCCGCGACAGATCACGGTGAGGCACACCCGCGAACCGGTGAGGATCGATGGCGGAAAGCAATGGCAACAGAATCGCGTCGTTCTGGTTCTGGGCAGCGCTGATCGGGCTGCTGGTGGGGATGCAGTTCCTGCTGGTGACGCCCAGGGCTGCGACGCTTCCGTACAGCGACTTCAAGACGCTATTGGCGGGCGGCAAGGTCCGCGGAGCGGTGGTGGGGCAGCAAACGATTGATGCACAGATCGATCTCACCGGCACGCAGGGGCTGCTTTCAGCGGAGGATTTCAAGCGCCTGAGCGGCGCGCCGCTCGTCGCGGGAACGCAACTGCGTCAGGTGGTGATGCAGCGAATGGATGATCCGCAGCTCACTGCAGAGTTACAGGCCGCGCACGTGCGCTACTCCGGCGCCGCGTCAAACCCCTGGTTGCGTACCCTCTTCGAGTGGGTGGTGCCGTTTCTTCTGCTGTTTGCGCTGTGGGGCTGGATGATGCGCCGGGGACTCGGCGGCGGGTCCGGTCTTGCGATGGGCGTTGGGCAGAGTAAGGCGAAACTGTACGTTGAATCCCAGATTGGCGTGCGGTTTGCCGACGTCGCCGGCATCGATGAGGCCAAGCAGGAGCTCGAGGAGGTGGTGCAGTTCCTGCGCGATCCGCAGCGCTTCCGCGGGCTTGGCGGCAAGATCCCCAAGGGCGTACTCATCGTCGGTGCGCCCGGAACCGGCAAGACGCTGCTCGCCAAAGCCGTCGCGGGGGAAGCGGGCGTTCCGTTTCTCTCGATCAGCGGCTCGGAGTTCGTCGAGATGTTCGTCGGTGTCGGCGCCGCTCGGGTGCGGGATCTGTTCGCACAGGCGCGGGCACGCGCCCCATGCATCATTTTTATCGATGAGCTCGACGCGCTCGGCAAGGCACGCGGCATGAGCGGACTGGCAGGCAATGACGAGCGCGAGCAGACGCTCAATCAACTGCTGGTCCAGATGGATGGGTTCGAGTCCGACAGTGGCGTGATCATCCTGGCGGCGACCAACCGCCCCGAAATCCTCGATCCGGCGCTGCTGAGGCCCGGTCGATTCGACCGGCACGTGGCGATCGACCGGCCGGACATCAAGGGACGCGAGGCGATCCTCAAAGTCCACGCCAAGAACGTGAAGCTCAGCCCCTCGGTGGATCTCACCCAGGTGGCCGCCAAGACGCCGGGATTTGCCGGCGCGGATCTGGCGAACATCGTCAATGAGGCGGCCCTGCGCGCTGCGCGTTCTAACAAGACGGCAGTCGAGCCGCAGGACTTCGACGAGGCGATCGACCGCGTGGTCGCCGGGCTGGAGAAGCGCAACCGCGTCATGAATCCCAAAGAGAAGGAGACCGTGGCGTATCACGAGGCCGGCCATGCGTTGGTGGCCGAGAGCCGCCCGCATGCCGACCGAGTGAACAAGATCTCGATCATCCCTCGCGGGATCGGGGCCCTCGGCTACACCCAGCAGCTGCCCACGGAAGATCGCTACCTGCTCAAGCGCAGCGAATTGCTCGATCGACTGGATGTGCTGCTCGGCGGAAGGGTCGCCGAGGAACTGATCTACGCGGACGTGTCGACCGGAGCGCAGGATGATCTGCAGCGAGCCACGGACATGGCGCGGCATATGATCACCCAGTACGGCATGAGCGAGCGACTGGGGCAGGTTGCCTTCGACACCGGGCGGCACTCGGCGTATCTGCCAGGCCCCGACGTGCCGCAATCGGCGCTCTACAGCAACGAGACGGCGCGGGTGATCGACGAGGAGGTCGCCAGACTCATCCGCGAAGCACATGATCGGGTCGCCAAGACATTGGGAGAGCAGCGCGAGAGGCTCGAGGCGCTGGCGCGATTGCTGCTCGAGCGCGAAGTCGTCGATCGGGCGGCACTTGATGTCGTACTGGGGACGAAGGGCGTACCGCAGCTCGCCGGTGCCCATCTGACGCGACTGCGCGCCAGCACGGTGGTTGACTGAACGCGCCCGTCCAAACGTTCCCAAGCGAGTCACCTCGCCACGGCGCGTGAGCGCTTGAAGCATGCGTGTGTGAACTCAGGATGCACGGCAGGTGTTCGCTCGTAGCGCCCGGTAGGGGCCGAGGACGTCCGGATCGGTCTCGAAATGAACCGCAATAGCAGTGAGCCTGCCAATGTGCCGGACCGCATTGCAGGTGAACCGTCGGCGGATGCGGTGGTACTCTGATCTTGCGTCGAATCGTGTGGCTCTATAAGGTGACAGCCAGACGACGGCGTCCAGCGCTCAGCGGCGAATCGCGACGTGACTGAAGCGAAGGGAGGGGGCCGTGAAACCCGGCCGGGTTCGGTCATTCCGATTGCTGCGCTGCGCGCAACGGACGGACGAACCATCGGCAGCGGGCTCATGCGTGAGCTGTGCGCAACGGCTCGGCGCAGGTGCAAGTCGTGCCGGCCAATTCGGCCGGTGGTGTTGAACTCACTGGAGGAGCGGTTATGGCGATGACCCAGGCGGCAGCCAGAACGATGAAAGTGGCGCAGATCAGTGCTCCGGGCGGGGCATTCGAGATCGTGACGCGGCCCATTCCCGAGCCGAAGGCTGCGCAAGTGCGCATCAAGGTGCAGGCCTGCGGCATTTGCCACAGTGACGCCTTCACGCAGGAGGGAACTTGGCCGGGAATCCAGTATCCACGGGTGCCCGGTCATGAAGTCGCCGGCGTCATCGATGCGCTCGGGGAGGGTGCCGGCGAATGGCGCCTGGGGCAGCGGGTGGGCGTCGGCTGGCACGGCGGTCAGGACAACACGTGCCCGGCGTGTCGTCGGGGTGATTTTCGCAACTGCCGCAACGTGCGCGTGCCGGGCATCAGTTACGACGGTGGATACGCCGAGTACATGATTGCCCCGGTCGAGGCGCTCGCGGCGATGCCGGAGGCTTTGGATCCGGTCGAGGCCGCGCCGCTGCTGTGCGCGGGCATCACGACGTTCAACGCGCTGCGGCACAGTGGCGCGCGGCCCGGGGACACCGTGGCGGTGCTCGGGATCGGTGGGCTCGGACATCTGGGGATCCAGTTTGCGAGCAAATTCGGCTTCCGAGTGGTCGCAATCAGCCGTGGCGCGGAGAACGCGGAGCTGGCGCGCAAGCTCGGAGCGTGGCACTACATCGACAGCACCGCCGAGCGCGCGGCCGATGCGCTACAGAAGCTCGGCGGTGCACGTGTCATTCTGGCGACCCCGCCCAATGCGAAGTCGATGACCGAGGTGATCAATGGGTTGGGGCCGGACGGCACGCTGATCGTGGTCGGCGCGGATTTCTCGCCCATAGAGGTCACCCCGCTGCAGTTGATCGGCGGCAGCCGCTCGGTTCAGGGCTGGGCGTCCGGTACGCCGAGTGACTCAGAGGATACGCTGCGTTTCGCGGAACTCTCGGGCGTGCGTCCGATGATCGAGACCTACCCGCTCGCGAAGGCCGGCGAGGCCTACGCGCGCATGATGAGCGGCAAGGCGCAGTATCGGGTTGTGCTCACGATGTGAGGACGGGTCGGGCGGGGCGCTGCGGGCGGTTACAGACCCGCGAGCGCTTCGGCGCACGGTTGGCTCACTTTCAGCGTCAGCAGCGGATCGGCCCGAGTGCGCCCGAGGTTCACCGCCGCGATCGGCATCCCGGCGGCGGATGCGGCCTGCACAAAGCGATAGCCGGAGTAGATCATCAGCGAGGAGCCCACCACGAGTAGCGCATCGGCGCGTGCGAGCGCATTGAATGCCTGATCGACGCGCGGGCGCGGCACGGTTTCGCCGAAGAACACGACGTCAGGCTTGAGGATGCCGCCGCAGCGCTCGCAGGGCGGCACATGGAATTCCTCGAACGACAGGCCTTCGAGGTCCGCATCCCCGTCCGGTTTAATTTGTGCAGAGCGTCGGTCCCACAGCGGGTTCATGCGCAGCAGTCGCTCCTGCAGCGCCGCACGCGCGCTGCGCTGGGCGCAGCTCATGCACACGACTTGGTCGATGCGGCCGTGCAGATCCAGGATCTGGCGCGTGCCGGCCGCCTGGTGCAGCCCGTCGACATTCTGGGTCACGAGCAGTTCGATGCGTCCCTGGCGCTCGAGATTCGAAAGTGCCGCGTGCGCGCCATTGGGTCGGGCCGTCTGTACGCGCGGCCAACCGATCAGACTGCGGGCCCAATAGCGTCTGCGCATCGCCTGATTGCCCATGAAGGATGAAAAATGGGTCGGTGGCGCGTGCTTCCACTGTCCGTTCGCGTCACGGTAGTCGGGAATGCCCGAGGCGGTGCTGCAACCGGCGCCTGTCAGAACGAACAGACGGGGGTGCCGAGCGAGGAAGTCATGGAGCGGTTCTCTGGACATCGGACTGCGGCGCAAGATCGGTCAGTTCCGGGTGTGCGGCGGATCCCGGCCCGCCGCACGAACCGCTCGGGCTGGCGCATCGGCTGAGAAGCACTGCACGCCGTGGCCGCAGTCCCGGACGGATGCTCCATAATAGCCGCAAAACGCCAAATCGCCCCACTGGGGCAGCGGGGAGTCCTGATGACACGACGAGCGCCCATGATCGCAGCGGCCGCCCTGACGGCCTCCCTCATTGCACCGGCATTGGCTTTGGCAGCGCCGCCGAACTTTGCGGCTCTGAGCCGTATCGTTGCGGTCTCCGGCTACGAGCAGACGCTCTCCGCGGCCATTGCGCAGCAGCTGCGCGGGCAGGGGCTGAAGCCACACACGGACAACATGGATGACGTGTGGGTCAGCGTCGGCAGTGGCTCGCCGCATCGGCTTATCGTCGCTCCGATCGATCAACCCGGTTATGTGGTCGGCGCCATCGACCCGCAGGGCTACCTCCGTGTTCAGCGCCTGCCGACGCGCGACCCTAATCCCGTGTTTGACACGCTGCAATTTGCGCAACCCGTGCACGTGGTGACGCCCAAGGGACTGCTGAACGGCGGTTTCGCGGGCCTGAGCATTCATCTCTCCCCGGAACACCTGAATCCGCCGTCGATGTCTCCGATCGGGAACCTGTACGTGGACATCGGGGCTACGTCCGCCGCCGAGGCGCACGCCGCCGGCGCCGATTTGCTCGATCCGATCGAACTGGCGCAGGGGCCGATCACGATCGGGGCCGATGACGAAGCGGGCGCTGCGGCCGGCGATCGCTTCGGCTGGGAGGCGTTGCTCGAGGCGACGCAGGGGTTGGCGCACGCCCATGCGCGTGGCACCACGACCATCGCCTTTGTGACGCAACAGTGGGTCGGCGGTCGAGGGTTGGCGCGGGTGCTGACCGAGCGAGCGCCCCAGGAGATGATTTTCGTCGGCCGAGTCGATGCGCTCGTGCCCGGGGCCAACGCCACGGTGGCGGGCGTACGGCCGGGTGATGGGGTGCTGGTGGGAACCGCGACGCCGGGGTCGGGGGATGGACTGCCGGCCGCGCTGCTCACCCTTGCCAGCGCGCATCACATCGACGCCAGAAGCGTCGTGGCCCGAGCGCCGATGATCGAAGGGTTCGGGCCGAAGCCCCAGCTGCCGGCCCGGTTCGCCGAGCTCGGCGTGCCGACGCTCTTCCCAGTCACCCCCGCAGAGACCTTCTCCCGGGCCGATGTTCGCAAGCTGACTCGGCTAATCGAGACCTATCTCGGTGAGCGCGTGACGCCCATGAGCGCCGCGAACGATCCGTTTGATGCCGCGCGCGCACCGGCGCGCATCTACCAGCCGGTGCTCGATCGCCCCAAGGCCCCGAATGCTCGGGTGCTGAAGACGCTGGAGACAATGACCACCGCGTACGGTGCGAGCGGTCACGAGCAGGGCGCGCGGGAGGCGATCCTGTCGCAACTGCCCGCCTGGGCGCGTCCTCTGACGCATGTCGATCCGGCCGGAAATCTGGTGCTGCACATCGGCCATGCGGTGGCGGGTGTGCATGCGCCTAGCATTCTCTTCGATGCCCATATGGATGAGATTGGCTATCAGGTCACGCGCATCCAGCCCGATGGTGAACTGGTGGTGCGCGAACTCGGGGGATTCTACGGCCGTTACTACCTCGGCCACGTGATGCTGGTGCATCTGCCGGACGGACGCAGCATCGGCGCGGTCCTCGGTCTGCCCTCGGGATGGGATCGGCCTGGCTTCAAATGGCCGCCGGCGCTCAGCACGCTCAATGAGTCCGCCGATGCGTATGTCGGCACCGCCTCGCGTGCGGCGACCGAGCGGCTCGGGATCCGCGTCGGTGATTTTCTGACCATACCGAAGACGTACCGAGCACTACTCGGTGAGCATTTCCAGATCAGGAGTATTGATGACCGTGCCGGGGATACCGCGCTCATCGAGACCGTTCGCGCGCTGGGCCCGAACTACGCCAGTGAGCACCCGGGTCGGCAGCTGACGTTCCTGTGGGCCACGCGCGAGGAGATCGGGCTGCAGGGCGCGGCTGCTTACGCGGCACGCGTTGCGAAACTCGGGCGTGAGCCCGACGTGGTCTTTGCAGTCGATATGTTCGTCAGCAGCCAGTCGCCTCTGGAAGCCCGGCGCTACGGCGATCAGCCGCTCGGTAAGGGATACGTCGTGCGCGCAGTCGACCTCTCGCACATCGATTCGCCGGCGGATGTGGCGCGCGTGATCGCGCTGTCGCGGGCCCATCACATTCCCGTGCAATACGGGATCACGGGCGGCGGCAATGATTCTGCGGTGTACACGCGGTATGGCGCCAATGCGATCGCCCTCGGCTGGCCGACGAAGTACTCGCACTCTCCGGCCGAGGAATCCGATACGCGGGATGTGTATGGATTGGCTCGGATCTGCACCGTGCTGGCCAAGGACTGGTAGGCTTCCCCTCGGGCGGAACGTCGCGATTGCGACGTTCCGCCCGAGAGTCCCCGGAGGGGCATGCAGGTTTCTTCGGAGGGGGGCGCGATGCACCGTCTGGCTCGCGAGCTCGCGGTACGACTGGGATTCGATTGTGCGTCGGATCCGGAACGAGAGATCGGCGGCAGCAGCGCGCACCGGTGTTACCGGTGGCGAAGCGCAGAAGGCGTGCTGTTCGTGAAGACCGCCCCGGCAAGCGCGAGTGCCCGGCTGGCGGCGGAGGCCGCCGGGCTGAAGGCGCTCGCCGAAGCGCACGTGCTGCGCGTGCCGCAGGTGCGGGCTCAGGGTATTGCCGGGGACGATTCCTTTATCGCGCTCGAGTGGATCGAGGCACGACCAAATACGGCGGGCAGTGAGCAGCAACTCGCAAGAGGGCTCGCTGCGCTGCACGCGGTGCGGGGCGAGCAGTTTGGCTGGGACGCTGAAAATTACATCGGTCGATCACCGCAATTGAATGGCTGGTACGAAAGCTGGGCAGCGTTCTGGCGTGACCGTCGTCTGCGCCCGCAGCTTGAGCTTGCGATGCATCAGGGCTATGGACGGCTGCTCGAAGCGCCGGGTGCACGAGTGCTCGAGGCAGTCGAGGCGATCTTGGCGCAGCACCAACCGGTGCCATCACTCCTGCACGGGGATCTTTGGGCCGGTAACTGGAGTACGGATGTTGAGGGCCAGCCGGTCATCTTCGATCCTGCCGTGTACTTTGGTGATCGGGAAACGGATCTGGCGATGACCCGGCTGTTTGGGGGGTTCGACGATGCCTTTTATGCGGTGTATGAGGATGTGGCTCCGCTTCCCGATGGGCATGCACTGCGGGCGGATCTGTACAACCTCTACCACGTACTCAATCATGCCAACCTGTTCGGGGGTGGCTACGTGGAACAGGCGCGCATCCTCAGCGAACGGCTGCTCGCGCAGGTGCACCGGTGATCGTGCGAGATGAAATCGCGCCCATTCGGTGCGCCCGATGACTTTTATCAAGGAGGGTGTGCAAGCGCCTGCGTAGCATGTGCGTGCATGGCTGTAAGATTTCCGGTCAATCCGGGTCACCCGGAGCGCATTTGCTGGGGATGCGAGAAATTCTGCCCAGCTGACTCGATGCGCTGCGGTAATGGCACGGATCGTACGCAGCACCCTGCGGAACTTTGGGGCCCGGATTGGGAGGGCTTTGGGCTCGATGCGAGGGAACCCGCCACCGAGCAGAATCATCGCTGAGTCGGCCGGTTTGAGCTACTAGCGCACCGAGCCTCGGGGCCAGATGGCGTGCGACACGCTTGGCAAGCAGGTGAGCGCTGGTGTAGCATGCACGGCCTTGGTGGCGCAACATGTCATTGAAAATCAATGACTTAATAAATTATTATGCGTTGCCACTGAACCCGGAAGCCGAATGCTTGGCTCCGGAGCGGGATCCGGTGCTCCACCCCGGATCGATTCGCGTAAGGCTAGGTGGCAGAGTGGTCATGCAGCGGCCTGCAAAGCCGTCTACGCCGGTTCGATTCCGACCCTAGCCTCCAATAAAAACAATGAGATAGCGGCGTTTTCTTCCCTCAGGACCTTCCGGAAACCCACTGATAAGCCCTTGAAATATTCCAATGACACCCGGTTTGGGGTGTCAATTTCGGCGTAGACTAACGATTTAGGCCGTCTACGCGAGAGGAATTCAATGGCGGTGAAGCGACGTCGGGGGGCCGGTTGGCAGTACGTGCTGAAGCGCAAGGGGCTTCTGCCAAAGCCGGTCTATTTGACCTTTCGGGACGAGGTCGAGGGCGACGAATACGTGGCGCGTCTCGAGGCCCTGTTGGCGCGTGGCATCGTGCCGGTGGAGATCGCCTCAGATACCGGTCCTGGGTATCTGCGCGCGTCGCTGCAAAATTACCTCAATACGACGGAGGTGTCCGCGCTCGATCGGGAGCAACTGGAGATCATCGCCAACAGCGTGCGATGGGACCTGCGTCTTGCCGAC
>JBMFWZ010000079.1:0-15768 GCA_049964755.1 Steroidobacteraceae bacterium
TCTCGCGCAAGCAGGTCGGCAGCGTGTTCGATTCGCTGAGCGGCGTGATCAAGAAGAGCCTGCGCAGCAACGGCCTGTTCACCATGCCGGGTCTGCTGAAGATGAAGGTCGTGAAGAAGCCGGCCACGAAGGCGCGCGAAGGCGTCAACCCGTTCACGGGCGAGAAGATGATGTTCAAGGCAAAGCCGGCCAGCAAGAAGGTCCGTGTGATGCCGCTGAAGAACCTCAAGGCGATGGTCAATTCCTGATCGCGCTGAGCCGTAAGGTTCGACGGGGTTCGCGGAGCGAACCCCGTTCATTTCCCGGCGCATCCGACGCCGCGGCTCGCCTAAGTGGCCGCACTCATGAACCGCACGACCTCCTGGCGCAACTCGTGCAGCCGCCCATGGAAGAAATGCCCGGCACCTGAGAACGTGCTGAGCACCGGCGGGCGGGACTGACGTGCTGCCCACTCGAGCACGTCCTGCGGCTCGATGACTTCGTCTGCATCGCCTTGGATCAGCATCCAGGGGCACTGCGGGGAGGGCACTCCCTGCATCACCACCCGGGTGACCCCGGGCGCCACCAGCACCATCCGCGCCGGCGCGGCCCGCTCGGCGGCGCGCACCGCGACCGCCGCCCCGAAGGAGAACCCGGCCAGCCACAGCACGGCCCCCGGCCAGCGCGAGCGTCCGTAGTCGATCACCGCAAGCGCATCTGCGGTCTCGCCCCGCCCCTCGTCGTAGCGCCCCGCGCTCGATCCAACACCCCGGAAATTGAAGCGCACGACGGGCGCGGCACATTCCTCGAAAGCGCGCGCCAGGGTGTAGACGACTTTATTGTCGAGCGTTCCGCCGTAGAGCGGATGGGGATGGCACACCACGCCGAACGCCGCCGGCGCGACAGGCGCGGACGCCTCGGCGAGCGGCGTCTCCACCACGGCCTCCAGATCGCCCGCCGGGCCGGCAATCACGAGGCGCTCGGCGCGCGGGGGCCTCACGCCGCATGACCCGCGGCCAGCTCGACCAGCAAGCGGTTCAGTCGCTGGACGAAATCTGCCGGGTTGCCGAGCTCCCCACCCTCGGCGAGTTCCGCCTGCTCGTAGAGCAGCAACGAGAGCGCCTCGAACCGCCCGGTATCGGTGAGCCCGTCGAGGTACTTCACCAGCGGATGCTGGGCATTGAGCTCGAGCGCCGGGGTGCTGTCCGGCACCTTCTGCCCGGCCGCGGCGAGAATCTTGCGCATGCTCGCCCCGAGTTCCTGCTCACCGCGCACCAGGCAGGCCGGGGAGTCCTTCAGGCGCGTGCTGATGCGCACCTCGGTCACCCGCTCCCCAATGGCATCCTTGACCCGCTTCAGCAGCCCCTTGCTCTCCTTCAGCGCCGCCTCGCGCTCGTGGCGTTCGGCCTCACTTTCCAGAGGTCCGAGCTCGAGCTCACCGCGCGCAGCATCCTTCAAGCGCTTACCCTCGAACTGCTCGATCTGGCTCATCATCCACTCATCGATCCGCTCCCCGAGCAGCAGCACCTCGATGCCGCGTTCGGCGAGCCGCTCGATGTACGGGCTGCGTCGCGCGGCCGCGACGCTCTCGGCGGTAATGAAATAGATCCGGTCCTGACCGGCTTTCATGCGCGCCACGTACTGCGCCAGACTCACCACCGGCTCATCACTCGACTCGTGCGTGCTCGCGAAGCGCAGCAGCGGCAGCAGTGTCGCTCGATTCGCGATGTCCTGGCCGATCCCCTCCTTCAGAACCGTGCCGAACTCCTTCCAGAATTCGCTGTACCGCCCCGGCTCATCCCCAGCCAGCTTTGCGAGCATGTCGAGCGCGCGCTTAGTCAGGCTACCGCGGATGGCATCGACCTCCGGCTCGCGCTGCAGCAGCTCACGCGACACGTTCAGCGGCAGATCGCTCGAATCCAGCACGCCTTTGACGAAGCGCAGGTACAGCGGCAGGAACTGCTCCGCATCGTCCATGATGAACACGCGCCGCACGTACAGCTTCAGCCCGTGTACGGCATCGCGCTGCCACAGATCGAACGGCGCGCGGCCCGGGATGAACAGCAGGCTGGTGTACTCGCGCTTGCCTTCGACCCGGTTGTGGCTCCAGGCGAGCGGATCGGTGAAGTCGTGCGCCAGGTGCTGATAGAACTGGCGGTATTCCTCCTCACTGATCTCCGTGCGCGGGCGCACCCACAGGGCCGTGGCCTGATTGACGGTCTCCTCCTCGAGCGACGCTTCGCCCTCCTTCGGCATGCGCACCGGGAAGGCGATGTGATCGGAGTAGCGCCGAATCAGTGCGCGCAGCCGGAACGGGTCGGCGAACTCCTTCGCCTCTGGCTTCAGGTACAGCTTCACAGCCGTACCGCGCGCCTCACGGGTCACCGACTCGACGGAGAATTCCCCATCGGCGCGCGACTCCCAGCGCACACCGTCCTGCGCCGGACGCCCGGCGCGGCGCGAGAACACCTCGACTCGATCGGCCACGATGAATGCGGAATAGAACCCCACGCCGAACTGCCCGATCAGCTGCGCGTCCTTCTGCTGATCGCCCGAGAGCGAGCGGAAGAACTCCGAGGTCCCCGAGCGGGCGATGGTGCCGAGGTTGGCGACGGCCTCCTCGCGGGTCATGCCGATGCCGTTGTCGGTGATGGTGACCGTCCCGAGGGCCGGATCAGCCTCGATGCGGATCGCCAGTTCCGGATCGCTCTCGAGCAGCGCCGGGGCTTCGATGGCCGCGAAGCGCAGCCGGTCATTGGCGTCCGAGGCGTTCGAGATCAGCTCACGCAAGAAGATTTCCCTGTGACTGTACAGGGAGTGGATCATGAGCTTCAGCAGCTCGCGCACCTCGGCCTGAAAGCCGAGTGTCTGACGGTCGGAAGCTGGGCTCGAAGGGGTCTCTGGGCTCGTCACGGTCCGCTCCTGATTCATTCCGGAGCGGTGCATTGTGGGCGCGATCCGCCGATTTTCAATCAGCAACTGCCGGCGGCAGCGCACCCTTGCGCCTCGGACCGCTCGGGCGGCCGCCGGCGGCAGAGTCTCAGGCCGGCAGGCGCAGCCACTGGCCGATCAGCGTGCCCCAGGCAGGTGGCGGCGGGAAGGCACAGATTTCCTCCAGTGCAGCGAGCACGAGGTGGCGTACGGCGGCCGTAAGGTCATCGAGCTCATCCCACCAGAGCAGGATCCGTTCCATCAGAGGACTCCTGCACTCAGTGATTCGGCGGCAAGGGAGGATCGGTGAACGACGTGGCGTCCTCGGCCGAGGGCGTCTCCTCGCTCCAGGCCGTGCGCACCCGCTCGGCCCAGTTCTTGTAGTTCGACCAGGTATTGAGGTTGCGAGTAATCGCATCGTGCCGGGCCCGGACGCTCTGCACGCGATCGAGCCAGCTCGGAAATGGCGCCGAGGGCGTGCCGGCCGCGCCAGCGCTGCCGCCCGTCTTCTCTGGAGCGTGGGGCGGGACGCTGCGCTCCCTGATCGGTGAACTCATGGACGCACCTCGAACAACGAGTCGTCAGGGTACGGCCTGGCCGCTCGGTGCGCAGGTACTGGTTCACAAGCGTCCTCTCTCGCGACGCACGGCGAGCCGCGGCGGCAACGTTATGCAACATTGCCCGTCATTATGTCATGTACCGGCCCTGCGACGGCTCCGCCTCGAGTCCGGCTAGGCCACCAGGCGGTATACGGGACGATAGACGCTGCCGGGAAGCTTCATGCGGCCCTGCTCGACGAACGCCGCCAACAGATCGTCGAGCAACCGCATGATTTGCCGATCGCCAGCGAGCTCGTACGGTCCGAACCGCTCGATCGCATGAATACCGTGTTCCTTGACGTTGCCGGTGACGATCCCGGAGAAGGCGCGACGCAGGTTGGCCGCGAGTTCATGCACGGGCTGATCGCGGCCGAGCGAGAGCGCGCGCATGCTCTCATGGGTCACGGCGAAGGGATGTTGGAACTGAGGCGGAACCGAGAGCAGCCAGTTGAAGTTGTACGAATCCTTCATGCGGTGGCGAAACTCCCGCACCGACTGGATACCGCGCACCATGTGCCGGCCGACCTCGGCCGGATCGTCGATGATGATCTTCAGCCGCTCGAGAGCGGGCTCCCCGAGGGTGCCGCGGATGAAATGGCGGATCTGCTCGAAATACCCCGCGCTGGTGCGCGGCCCGGTGAGCACCACTGGAAAGGGCTGCTCGCGATTGGGCGGATCGAGCAAAATGCCGAGCAGATAGAGAATTTCCTCGAGCGTACCGGCCCCGCCCGGAAACACCACAATGCCGTGCGCGAAGCGCACGAAGGCCTCGAGGCGCTTCTCGATGTCCGGCATGATGACCAGATGATTGACGATCGGATTGGGCGGCTCGGCGGCGATGATGCCGGGCTCGGTGATGCCGATATAGCGCCCCTGCGCGATCCGCTGCTTCGCATGTCCGATGGTCGCGCCCTTCATCGGCCCCTTCATGGCTCCCGGCCCGCACCCCGTGCACACATCGAGCCCGCGCAGACCGAGTTCGTAGCCGACGCGCTTGGAGTACTTGTACTCCTCTGCGCCGATGGAATGCCCGCCCCAGCAGACCACCAAATTCGGATGCATCCGACACTCGAGCAGCTGCGCATTGCGCAGGATGTGAAACACAGCGTTGGTGATCGAGGCGCAGTCCTCGAGATCGAAACGACCGGAAGCCATGATCTCGTTTGACGTGAACACCACGTCGCGCAGCACCGCGAACAGATGTTCCTTAATGCCGCGGATCATCTGCCCGTCGACGAACGCCGCCGCGGGCGCGTGATGCATCTCGAGCCGCACGCCCCAGGGCTGGCGCATGATGCGGATGTCGAAGTCGCGGAAGCGGTCGAAGATCTCCTTTGCATCGTCCGTGTCGGCGCCGCTGTTGAGCACCGCCAGGGCACACTTGCGAAACAGGGGATACAGGCCGCCCTGACCGGAGTCGAGCAGCGTCGCGATTTCATCCTGCGAGAGGTTCTCGAGACTGCCGCGGGGGTGAACGCGCGCTTCGATGAATTCAGGTTCGGAGTCGTGATTTTCCATCAGGTACCGCGCACGGTCTCAAGGCTGGATGTCGATGGGCATGCCATCGCGCGTCATCATCCAGATCTGCATCATGTTGGCATCCGACACGGCGATGCAGCCATCGGTCCAGTCGCTGTGCAGGTAGTACGAGAGGGAACTGTGCAGGTGATTCGGCAGCCCGTGGATCATGATCTGCCCGCCTGGCTGCCAATGGTGCGCACGGGCACGAGCGCGGTCCGCGCGGTTCGGATAGGAGATCTGGATCGACAGGAAGAACTCGCTGCGCGGGTCGCGCCGCACCAGGTGGTACCAGCCGACCGGCGTGCGATAGTCCCCGGAGCGCTCCTTCGGCCCCCTCGGCATCAGGCCCAGATGGATGCGAAAGGAGCGCACCACCTGATTCCCGTTCATCAGGTACAGACGGCGGGCGGATTTCTTCACCAGCACGTACTGCACGTGCGGCAGCGCTGGATCGGAGAGCAGCGGCACTCGGCCGACTCGCGGGGCCGGTGCGGCGTGGGCCACAGCGACCAGAAGCAGCGTGAGCGTCAGGGTGGTCTTGGGCAGTCGCATGGCTCGCATTATAGACATCGCTCGAATCCTACAGGTGCGCTCAGCCGGCGGCGCTGGCCGGCACGATGCGCGGAATCACCAACGGCGTCCCGGGGTGCAAGGTGAAGAAGTCCGTGTGCGGGTTGTACTGGCGCAGCAGCCAGGCAGGCAGATCACTGAAGCGCCTCGTCAGGGTCCACAGCGAATCGCCGCTGCGCGTGACGTATTTGCGCGTTCCGTCGATCCGATACCGGGCAAAGTAAGTCTGTTCGAGCGCCTGATGGTAGGCGAGGCGCCGGGCGGTGAACTGCTGGGGCGTCACAAAATGAAAATCGAGCCGGATGCGCTCCCCGATCCTCACCGGCTGATGAAAGGCGAGGTGATTCAGCCGGCGCAGGTCCATGGCGCTCACGCCGAGCCACTGTGCGTAGTAGCCGAGCGACTCCGCCGGCGCCACGCGGATCGTGTCGTTCGCGGCCACCCGGTAGTTGGCCGGGTCCACGCTGCGCGCCGGATCGGCCTCGGGCCCGAGCATCGGCCCAAGCGCCTTGGCTTGGCGTGCGGAGACCGGCTGCGGGTCCACGGCGGGCGCCGGCGGCGGGGCGCGCGTGACGGCCTGGGCAACCGCCAAGGCCTCACCAGTAGCCGCTCGAGCCGTTGGCACCCGCGGCGCAGGGGCGGCGGCGACGTTCGCGGCCAAAGCGGCGGGGCTCGGCGCGCG
This sequence comes from Steroidobacteraceae bacterium, assembly GCA_049964755.1. Lineage (GTDB taxonomy): Bacteria > Pseudomonadota > Gammaproteobacteria > Steroidobacterales > Steroidobacteraceae > 13-2-20CM-66-19. Next base: position 6,283 of record JBMFWZ010000079.1, read on the forward strand.
CCCCGGCACCTGCAGCGCTTCGCCGACCTGCAGGAGCGTATTGAGCGCGATGCCATTGCGCTGCGCCAATGCGCTCGGGCGGATGCCGTATTGCGCTGCGATCCCACTGAGGGTGTCGCCGGGGCGCACTCGATAGAGCGTTGCCAGCGCACCGCTGGCAACAGACACGGGCACCGCCCGCGCACTGGCCGGTGCGCCGGCCGCCAGGCGCAATGGCTCGCCGACCTGCAGGAGCGTATTGAGCCCGATCCCGTTGCGCTGGGCCAAAGCGGCCGGGCTGATGCCATATCGGGCCGCAATACCCGTGAGCGTGTCGCCGGGACGTACCCGGTAGACCGCCGCGATCGCCCCCGCAGTGGCGCTCGCCGGCGCGATCTGGGCGAGTGCCTGTGCCGGCGGCCGTGAGGCGCCCGGCAGACGCAGCTGCTCACCGATACGCAGTATCCCGCCGAGCGGCATCCCGTTGAAGCGCGCCAGTGCCCAGAGGTCGATGTGGTAGCGGGCGGCGATTCCCGAGAGGGTATCCCCTGGCTGCACGCGGTACACCGGCGGGCGCAGTTGCGCCACGAGGATCGCGTGCGCGCCGAGACGCGCCCGCAGTGCCGCCACGGTCCAGCGCACGCCGCCGGCTGGCAGGCGCAGACGGTAGCCCTTCGGAATGTCGAGTTCGCCGCCCCACACCGGAGGACGCAGTCCCGGGTTCAGTTCGCGTAACCGGGCTGCGCCGACGTCCGCGGCCTGCTCGATGGCCTGCGCAGAGACGTAGCCCGGCAGCGTCAGCTCCTGGAAGTGCTCCTCCGGAAGCCGGTGCAGCGGTCCGAAATAGCGCTGCGCATGTTGATCGACGTACAGTGCCGCAAGGAACGACGCATAGAAATTACGCGAGGCGAAGCCGAACATCGCCGTGTGGTAGCGCCGCACGATCACCCCCAGATCGTGGGTACCTTCCGCGTGCACGGCGCGCAATACGCCTGCGACGCCCTGGTTATAGGCGGTGATCGCGAGCGGCCATGTGCCGAGGATCCGGTAGTTGTACGAGAGCAGCTGTGCGGCCGCCACGGTAGCGCTGAACGGATCGAAGCGCTGGTCGAGCGCCGCGTTGATGTGCAGGAATCGCTCGGCGGTACCGGGCATGAACTGCCACAGGCCCGCCGCGCCATCCTTCGAATACGCGCGCGGGTTGTAGGCGGACTCCACCAGCGGCAGCGCTGCCAGCTGGGGCGGCAACCCATGCGCGGCGAGTGCACGGGCAATCGCGTGCCGCCAGGCGCCCGAGCGAATCAGCCCCGCCTTGAAGCGGTTCGACTGACCGAGCTGAAAGCGGATCTCGCCGGCCGCCTCGCGCAGCTGCGCCGGACTCGGGTGCGGCCCCCACAGCGCCCGAAGCTGCTGCTCCCGGGGCGTGAGCGGCCGCACTCCGGCGGCGATGCTGCGCAACTGCGCGGCGATCCGGTCGCGTTCGCGATCCACGATGTCCTGACGTTGCGCCGGCGGACTCCCCGGGGCGAAGCGCACGGTTGCGTAGACGACCCCGAGATGATTCGGGTCGTGCAGGAACCCTTCGTTCGTGTCGATCTGCGTGTAGACGCGGATCCAGAAGTGCACCGCGGTGCGCAGCTGCGGCGGACAGGGCAGAGCCGCATCGGCCGCCAGTGCCCGGGCGGCGAAGGTCGCCAGAAATGCCGTCCAGAGCAGGCGCAACACGCCGGGCACCGTCCCAAAGTGGCCCGTCGATTTCATTTACACCTCGAGCTATGCGTAGATAGCCTTCAAATTCAAAGACTTAAATAAAATATTACGAATTTTTGGGATTTCGGGCGTCGAGAATCAGTCGATTTTTCTTACAATCGACCCCTCTCGAGGCGCCGCACACCCCTCGGAAGCGAATTATCGCGCCAAGAATATGGGAAATCATTTCGCGTAAGTGGACATTACGTCACATTCGCACGCCGATACAGTGCCGATATGTCATGACACTGGCACCGAAGGACCACCTGGCACAGGGTTTGCTGGTATTTGCCCACTGCGGACCGGTCGGCGGTTCGGGGGGAAGAACAAGCGACAGTAGGGAAATTCCGAGAAAGCACGGGCACGCTGCGAACACAGACGTATGCCGCACCGTGCCACGTTAGAAAAATAAAGAAGCACGACTCGATGCAAGCAAGCGACCGACCCCGCCCGCGCGGGGTCTTCTTTTTTTTGCACCGACCCGAAACTATGCCACGGTGCGCCGAGCCGAGAGCTCGACGCTGCCAAACACCGCGGCGGCGAGCAATGCGGAGGCGAACGCGTAGAGATAGGGCACGGCGGGTCCGAACACGAACAGCAGCCCCATGACCAGGTTCGAGAGGAACTGCCCGAGTGCGCGTGAGACCGACAGGAATCCCATGCCGCGCCCGAGGCGCGTGTGGCTGACGAGCGAGGAGACAAGCGTCGGCTCAAAGGTCTCCACCGCGCCCATGCCGAACCCCAGCACCGCGACGGCGAGGTCGGTCGCCGCCGCCCGCAGGTGCAGCGCCACGCTGAGGCCGATCAGTCCCGATCCGAGCGCCGAAGGCAGGTAACCGAACAGCCACACGGCACGGGCCGAGGAGATGCGCCGCGTGCCGAGCACGTACCCGGTGAGCGCCGAGACGCCAAGGTAGATCACATAGGCGAACACACCCCACTCGTAGCGTGCCGCGGTGTGCTCTGCGGTCGCCGTGATGATCGGAAAGCCCAGGTTGTAGAAGCTGAAGCCATACAGCGTGGCGGACAGCAGCAGCGCCAGCAGCACCGTCTGGCGCGGCATACGGCCCTGGACCCCCGGCGCGCCGGGGGTCGGCTGCGCATGCACCTCATCGCGGCGCACGAGCATCAGCAGCCCCGTCGAGGCGAGCAGCGGCGCGACAGCCCAGAGCATCACCGTAGCGATCGGGATTTTCATCCACAGCGCCCCGAGCGCCAGCAGCGCCGAGAGCATCCCACCGCCGATGTCGAGCGCATGGAGCGTGCCGAAGGCACGCGAGCGCTCCTGCGACGGTGTGGCGCTCACCAGCAGCGCGCGGCGCGCAGGGCTGCGGAAATAACGCGCCCACCAGCCCAGCACATACAAGAGAGCCGAGAGCACGAGCGAGTGCGCGAGCCCCGCGAGGGCCATCAGCGGAATCAGTGCATTGCCGGCGAGGGCCACCTTCTTACGGTCGAAGCGATCTCCGGCAAGGCCGCCGAGATAGCCCACGAACGCGCCACCGCCGAAGGCGATCGCGGTCACGAGGCCGTACGCATAGAGCGATGCGTGCAGCTGGAACACCAGATACAGCGGGAACAGCGCCGTGACACCCTGGTAGCCGAGATCGGCGCTGAACGCGGAGAAGCACAGCAGCCAAGCATCCCGCGGCAACGATCGCGTACTCATCAGAGTGACTCTCCTTCTGCTGCACAATGCGCCGTCACCGAGCTCAGCGCACCGACGCGATGGCGTTGCCGCCCGCGACCGACACGCCGGTCATGCCGGAAAATTGCCGCCCAGGCCGCACGGCCCTAAGGCTTGCGCGCCACCGCATCGATGAGCGCGGAAGGTCCCCGATGGGCGCTGCCTTCACCGAGCACCGCGTCGTGCTCGCGCAGCTCAAGCCAGTGTGCCTCGGGCAGCAATTCGCGCAGCAGTTCGGCCGTGTACAGATGATCGAGCTGCTGGGGGCCGCCGGTCCGGTACTGCAGCTGCTTCGGCGTATAGCCCTGGAGCAACAGCAGGCCGCCGGGCTTGAGGGTCTGCCACATTCCCGCGAACAGCGCCGCTCGCTGCGCTGGCGCGGCGAACTGGATGAAAATCGCCGCGACCGCATCGTATTGCGCAGCACTCCAGGCCCAGGTGTCGGTACCCGAGATCCGATACTCGACCGAGACTCCCAGCTCGCCAGCCAACGCCCGCGCCTTGTTTACCGCCACGGGCGACAGGTCGAAGGCGGTCACCTCGTGTCCGCGCGCGGCGAGCCAGGTACTGTTGCGGCCCTCCCCGTCCGCCACGCACAGCAGGCGCGCGTGTGGCACCAGTCGCGCACTCTGCTCGACCAGAAAGGCGTTGGGTTCACGCCCGAACAGATAGCCCGGTTGTGAGAAGCGCTCGTTCCAGCGCTGAAGCGCATCGTCGAAACCCGGCGGCGAAGAGGCGTGCATGCGCTGCAGCTTACCAGCGGTGCACCGTGAGGCAACCCACACCGCGCGCCCCCGGGGGGCGGTGGCGGAGCAGATGTGATGATTTTGCAGCGCCCGCCGCGACGCGGCGTGAATAGGCGTATCTTGGCGGAACCATCCGCCCCGCACCCCTTCTAAGGGTCGTCGGATACCGTGCTGCGGGCCATCCTGCGATCTACGATGCTCGTTGATGCCAGGTCAGCACATCCGAGCCTGAAGATCGGCGCATTGCCCCAAGAGGTCGTGCGGAGCGGATCAGTCGTACCGTGGGGTCTGGAGGCCATATGAACGCAGTCGTCGGAGTGGAAACCCCGATCAGCGCACGGCGCACCGCGTTGAGCAGGCTGCTCCCGGCGATGCCGCTGGTGATTCTGCAGCTGTGCGCCCCGGCTCGAGCCATCGCCGGCGGAGCCCCCGGGAACCGATTCGCAGCCCCGAGCTCCGCGGCCGCAACGGCGAGTTCGGCCGCGGGCAAGAAGATGCATCTCGGTGCACACGCTTGGTGGCGCAAGCGCTGGGTACTGCCCACGGCGGGTGCGGTCGCGTTCCTCACCGCCATGCGCATCCACGAAGGCAGCAGTCACGGACCCTTCGGCATCGATTACAAACTCAAGCCTCAGGACAACAACGGGATTTTCTCCCGGTCGAACCAACTGGGACTGGAGTTCGGCACCGTCGCCTTCGAAGCGGCCGGCGCGCTGTTCCTCGGCAACCACAAGGGACTCGGGCACGTCTTCTGGCAGTCGGCCGACGCATCGGTCTTCGCCGGCTTCGCGGCCGACGCACTGAAATACACGTTCCGCCGCGCACGTCCCTTTCAGGACCAGGGTCCGAACGCCTTCTTCCGGGGCACCGATCAAAGTTTCCCGAGCGGCGAAGTCACGCTGCAGGCCAGTTTCGTCACCCCGTTCATTCTTCACTATCGCCGTCGGTATCCGTGGATCTGGGCCGCAGAACTGCTGCCGGTCTACGACGCCTATGGACGGATGAAGAGCCAGGGACACTGGCAATCCGACGTACTGGCCGGCTGGCTGCTCGGCACGGCTTTTGGCTATTGGGCGTCGCAACGCAAGATCCCCCTGCTGGTCGAGATCCTCCCGCACGGCGCGTCAGTCGGCTTCTACAAGAGGTTCTGAATGCGCCGGCTCAGGGCGCTTGCGCTACTGGCCGCATTCGCGCTCGGCGGCTGTGCGACGCTGCCGGGCGTCGCGCGCTGGGGACAGCATGTGACGGTGCGGCCAGGCTGGGCCCGCGCACGCCGAGCTGCCGTCACGGCCGCGTCCGATCCCTGGGTCTGGGGCCCACTGGTTGGCGCTGCGTTGCTGCAGGTGGATCACCTCGACCAGCGCATCTCCCGTTGGGGACGTACGCACACCCCGATCTTCGGCTCCGAAGCCAATGCGACTCGCTGGAGCTACCGGCTGCGCAGCGCATCGGTCGGTGTCGACATCGCGGCGCTGCTGGTCGCCCCGAGCGGGCCCTTCGGCAAGACCTGGCTCGAGGACAAGGCCAAGGGTTATCTGGTCAACCTGGTCGCAGCGACGAGCGCGATCGAATCCAACACGCTGATCAGCCGCATGGTGCACCGCGAGCGACCGAACCGATTCAACGACCATAGCTTCCCATCCAATCACACCACGGCCTCCGCCGTGTACACGCGGCTCGCAATGCTCAATCTGCGCGAGATTCCACTGACCCACGCCGAGCGTATCGGACTCGATGTCGGCCTGCATGGATTGACCTTCGCCACGGCTTGGGCGCGCATCGAAGGCGGCTGGCACTATCCCTCGGACACGCTCTTCGGGATGGCGCTGGGCAATTTTTGCGCCGAGTTCTTCACCGATACCTTCATGGGTTTGAACCGCAGTCCGCGCCAACGAATCGCGTTCTCACCGCTGCCGGGCGGCGGTCTGCTCTCCTTTTCGATGGCGCTCGGCCGCTGATCACAGCGCAGGTGCGCACCACGGTCATGCGCAGCGCAGCGCCTCGATCGGGTTCAGCGCCGCGCTCTTGCGCGCCGGGTAGTCGCCGAAGAACACACCCGCCATGGCCGAGAGTCGGAATGCGCCGAGGACCGCGGTGAGCGACTGTTCGATCGGCCAGCCTGCGATCATCGCGCGCAACTGCGGGGCGCCGACCCCGAGGAGGAGCCCGACCGGGCCGCCCGTCGCGCTCAGAAACACCACCTCGGCGAGATCGAGGCCACGGCCGCCAGCAGCAGCGCCATGACTCGACTGCTGCTCTGGGCGGCGGTGGCCATCTGGCTGAAGTTGCGCACGCTGAAGTCATCCGTATTTCCTCGGCGGATATGACGGCGGCGGCGGCGCGTCACACTCACCTCGTCCATGGCCCGCAGCACCTGCGGCGCGCTCGCCGCCTAAACGAAAATCGCGTTCACGGATCCGGTCAAATGCGACGGAACCGAAAAAAAGGGGTTTGGTCGGAGGAGGTAGGTCGTTCCGACGTTGTGCGCCGGCGATGGGGCCGATGCCACAACACCGAGCACGCGCCGTTCGGCGGTCGTGAACGGAATCACGATCAGGTCGTCTTGATCCTGCCCCATCGGCGATGGGCCTTTTGCTCGGTAGACACCGATGACTTTCACCGGCAAGCCCTTGATAAGAAGGGTCGCACCGATGGGATTCTCGTACGGCTGGAACCGTTCGTGAACGACGGTCTGCCCGATGTCCGCCACCAGCGTCACAGCAACGATGGCCTACAGGATGGGTATGCCGCTTCGCGATCGGAGCTGCCGACTCGCTTAGGCGGTGAGCAGACTGTACAGCTCGTCTTCTTGCGCGAAGTGCAGACTGAGAATGGCATGCAGACCGTAGAGCAGCCGGTGCATGTCGCGCAGATCCTCGGGCGCGGGACCTGCTGGCGGCAGCTGCGCGACCCGCCGCGCAAACAGCCGGCTCAGCCGGCGGATCTCCCCGTGCGTGTGGATCAGCGGACCGGTGGGATTTTCCCCGGCCAGCAGAGTCTCGAGGATGGGATAAACCGTCTGCTGCTCGTGGCTCTCGTGGGGCAGCAGCTCCTCCTCGAGCATCTGCGCGGTCCGCTGCAGCTGTGCCCGAGCCTCCGCCGGCGGCAGACTATCCAGCCGCACGGCCAATTCGGCGAGTTCACTGACGCGCGGGCGCAGTGACTGGTGGGTCTTATCGAGGGCCCGGGCTAGGCGGACCGCCTCGGGACTGGCAACAGTTCCCGGCAACCGGCCGCCGAGCGCTCGCAGCGCGTTGAGGATGACCAGAACATCAATCGCCTCCTGCAGCAGCGCTCCGGCGATCGGCGGGAGGAAGCCTGCGGCGGCGAACCCCATCGCCAGAATGGACAAACCCATGCCTGTCCAGACGCTCTGCAGCGCAATGCGCCAGGTGCGCTGTGCGATGCTCAGCGCGCGTGCGACGTCTTCAAAGCGGTCCGATGTAAGCACAATGTCGGCCGCTTCGGAGGCCGCCGTGGCGCCTCTGGCACCCATGGCGATGCCGACATCAGCCAGAGCCAACGCGGGCGCATCGTTGATCCCGTCTCCGACCATGGCAGTGATGCCTTCGCGGCGGGCCGTACGCACGACCTCAACCTTGTCCTCCGGCGTACGTTCGGCAAACACCCGGTCGATCCCGAGCGCATCGCCGACCAGTTCGGCCACATCGGGATGGTCGCCCGTGACCAGGTGAATTCGCCGCACGCCGCTCTGGCGCAGCGTACGTAGTACGCGGGGCGCCTCGGGCCGAATATGATCCTGCAGGAGCATGGCGCCGGCGAGTACGCCGTCGATCGCAACGAAGACGCACGAAGATCCGTCAGCCGCCGCCCGGAGCTCGATCGATCGGACGGCCTCAGTCCGGCTGACGCCCGGCGTCACGTATTCGTACTGCCCGACGGCGACCTGCCCTCCGGCAACCGTCCCGCTGATTCCGGACCCCACCTGCTCGCGGACCTCGCCCGGAAAATCGAGTTTCAGCTGCCGGGCGCGCGCCGCCTCTAAAATGGCCGGTGCGAAGGGATGGACCGACATTTGTTCGAGCGCCGCGGCGTTGCGCAGGAGTACATCGACCGAAAGCTCCCCGATCGTTTCCACGGCGACCACGGCGGGACGCGCCGCCGTCACGGTGCCGGTCTTGTCGAGCAGAACGACCTCAGTGCGTGCCAAAGCCTCCAGCGGTGCACCCCCTTTCATGATGATGCCGCTGCGAGCCGCGCGGGACACGCCCGCCATGATGGCTGCGGGCACGGCGAGAATCAGCGGACAAGGCGTGGCCACCACCAGCACCGCCAGTGCGCGCTGCGCGTCGCCCGACACCCACCAGGCGGCCGCAGACACCGCCAGGGTCGCAACCAGAAAGGCCAGCGCGTAACGATCCGCAAGGCGCGCCACAGGAGCCTTGGAGGTCTCGGCCGCCTGCACCAAGCGCACGATGGCGGCGTACGTGCTGTCGGCAGCCGCAGCCGTGACCCGCAGTTCGAACGGCCCTCCGGCGTTGCTGGCGCCGCTGCGCACCGGTGCGCCCACCGCAATTTTCACCGGTCGGGACTCCCCAGTGAGCGATGAATCGTCGACCACCGCGCCTTGCGGCCCGACGATACCGTCAACCGGAACGACTTCTCCCGACTTGACGAGCAGGACATCCCCGACCACGACGTCGCGAATCGCAACATCGGCGTATGCGTCGGCGCTCCCTCGGTGCGCGATTCGCGGCGCACGGTTGACTAGGCTGGTCAATTCCCGGCGAGCGCGCGTCGTGGCGTACTGTTCGAGCGCCGCGCCGCTCGCGAGCATCGCCGCGATGATCGCACCGGCCAGATACTGCCTGAGCAGCAACGCACCGAGCATCGCCAGCAGCGCGATCAGATCAACTCCGATATCTCCCCGGAGCAGGCCGCGCACCGTGTGATACGCGGTGACGGCAAGGACAACACCCGTCACCCCGCCGAGGAAAATGCGGCCGAGCACGGCGTCACCGAATGCCGCAGCCGCGCCCGCACCCGCCAGTGCAGCAAGCACCAGCGCGAGCAGCGTCAACTGCTGGCCTCCGATCGTGCGCAGCACGACGGTATCGGTCGATGAACTCAATCGACTAGCGTGTTCACGTCGAGCCCTCAGACGGGCGGATGGTCGCCTCGCCTGGGCTGATGCTCACGTTCACGCTGTTGCTGCTCGGGATGCCGGCGCTGTTGATAGCGCGGCTGCACATCGGGGCGATCACGGCCCGGCGGGCCGTTGTGCTGCGGAAAGCGGTAATAACGATCCTCCAATGTTCGCTGTTCGCGGGGCCCCGGATAGCGCCCTTGCGGATAGCTGCGTTG
>JBMFWZ010000080.1:0-15637 GCA_049964755.1 Steroidobacteraceae bacterium
CTTATACGGCAGCGCGGCGGGGAAGTCCAGTCCGGGGGGCGCGGCCTTTATCGGTCAGGCGCTTGGCCGCAGCGCTGATTCACCCTGGGGGTGACGTGCTGCGCGTGAACCGTACGCTCTACGTGGGTCTTTCCGGTCGCAGCAACCGTGCAGGCATCGAGCAGCTGGCGGCGGCAGTGACTCCGTTGGGCTATCGGGTCGAAGCCGTCCCGGTGCATGGCTGTTTGCATTTGAAGAGCGCCGTGAGCTTGGTGGGCCCGGAGACTGCGCTGATCAATCCGCAGTACGTCGCCACCGAGCCGTTCAGGGGGCTCGAGCGGATCGAGGTGGCCCCCGCCGAGCCGCTCGGTGCCAATGCGCTGCTGCTCGGCAGCGAGGTGATCTATCCGGCCTCCAAGCCGCGCACCGCGGAGCGGCTGCACCGCCGTGGCCTGGTCGTGAGCCTGGTCGAGGTTTCGGAACTGGAAAAAGCCGAAGGTGCGGTCACCTGCTGCAGTCTGGTCTTCATCGGGTGATGGCGATCCGGACCTGCAACCCGCAGGTGCATCAGCGGCGCGGGCGGCGCGCCTGGGGCGAGCGCGGTTGCGTCGTGCGCCGTGCGGGTGAGTGCAGCAGGCTCGGAAACGCACCCGCACTGAGCGCACTGATCCAGTCATCGCACAGGCCGACGGCCTCGGCGGGTTTGAAGGTGCGCGGGTTCATGCTCGCTTCGATCCACAGGCCATCGAGCAGCGCGGCGAGTGCGATCGCGGCGGGCCGCAGTTTGAAAGGCGCAGTTGCGCCGATACCGGAGAGCTCCGCGAGCATCGATTCGAGCACGGCGCGGTAGGCGACGTAGGTGCGGTCGTGAACCGCACGGACCTCGGCATCATGGGCCATCATGCTCCAAAACACGAGCCACGCATTGAACAGTCCGGGCTCGAGCAGTCCCGGGGCAAACGAGGCTTGAAAGAACCGCCGCAGCCGCTCCCGGGCGCTCGCCTTCGCCTCGCGGGCATGCTGCTCGATGGAGTGCAGCAGCGCCATGGCAAGGGATTCATAGGCGGCCGCGACCAGCGCGGAGAGACTCGGAAAATGATGGGTGATCAGCCCCGGGGAGACCCCCGCCACCGCGCCGATGCGCCGCGCGGACACTCCCGCATGGCCGTGCCTGCGCAGGCAAACGAGCGTCGCCTCGATCAGGGCTTCGCGGCGCACGTTGGCGGGCGCGCGGTGAAATTTCGGCCGGAGGGGTTCTGGGACCATCGACGCACTCTCTTTTGATGGCACGACCGTCAGGGGCGGATCGAATCGCGAACAGTGCCCATGATACCCCGCGAGGCGGATCGCGCCGGGCGCGAGCGGCGCGTGCGACCGCGGTGAGCGCCGCGCAGCAAAAAACGCTCGCTTGACCGTGCTCAAATTGCTGCTGTACAGTCGTTCAACAGTGAGCCATGTGAGTCCGGCCGTGAACGCATCTGCGACCGACATCGTCTCTGCAGTCGAGGAGCAGTCGCTCAGCTTGCCCGCATGGATCTATCGCGATCCGGAATTCTTCGAGCGCGAGCGGGAACAGATCTTCCGCACCAGCTGGCAGCTCGTCTGCCACGTCAACGACATTGCGAAGCCTGGTGACTTTCACACTTTCGATTTCCTCGGCCAAAGCGTGGTCACGGTCCGTGGCGATGGCGGCGAGGTGCGCAGCTTCCACAACGTCTGCCGGCATCGTGCCGCTCGTCTGCTCGATGGACCGAGAGGAAATTGCGGACGCCGCATCACCTGTCCGTACCACGCGTGGACCTACGCGACCGACGGGCGTCTGATTGCTCTACCACAGCGCGATGCGTTCCAGGGGCTCGATCGGCAGCAGCATGGGCTGGTTCCGCTGGAGCAGGAGATCTTTTTGGGCTTCGTGTTCGTGCGGTTCGCGCCCGGTGCGCCGAGCGTGCGCGAGATGGCCGCGCCGTACGTGCACGAGCTCACCGAGTATCGCCTGGAGGAGCTGATTCCCCAGGGACGGGTCACGCTGCGCCCGCGCGCCGTGAACTGGAAGAACATTGCCGATAATTACGCCGACGGACTGCACATCCCCGTGGCACATCCGGGACTCTCGCGACTGTTCGGGGACAGCTACGGCATCGAGGCACAACCCTGGATCGACAAGATGTGGGGGCAGTTGCGCCCGACGCCATCGAGCAATTGGTCCGAGGCGCGGTATCAGACGCTGCTGCCGCCCGTGGCACATCTGCCCGCGGCGCGTCAGCGGCTGTGGATTTACTTCAAGCTATGGCCGAATCTCGCCTTTGACATCTATCCCGATCAGGTCGACTTCATGCAGTTCCTGCCGATTTCTCCGACCGAAACATTGATCCGCGAGATTGCCTACGTCCATCCCGATGAGCGACGCGAGATGCGCGCGGCGCGCTATCTGAACTGGCGCATCAACCGTCAGGTCAATCGCGAGGACACCGCGCTCATCGAGCGTGTCCAGGCGGGTATGGCCTCGGACAGCTACTCTGTGGGTCCGCTCGGGGACAACGAAGTCTGTCTGCGAAATTTCGCGCACCGGATGCGCTCGATCATCCCCGAGGCGCGCGCCCCTCGGGCGCCGCGGCCGGGCTGGAGTCATCGTCCTCATGAGCGCTGAGATTCGCGATGTGGTGATCGTCGGGGGCGGTCACAACGGACTGGTGTGCGCGGCGTATCTGGCGCGCGCCGGACTGAAGGTTACGGTCCTCGAGCGCCGGCCGGTCGTCGGTGGCGCGGCGGTCACGGAGGAATTTCATCCTGGATTTCGCAACTCGGTGGCCGCCTACACCGTATCGTTGCTCAATCCGAAAGTCATTCGCGACTTGAGGCTTCACGAGTACGGTCTGCGCATCGTGGAGCGCCGTCTGGCGAACTTCCTGCCGACGGCCGATGGGCGCTATTTGTGCAGCGGCGCGGGGCGAACGCGCGGCGAAGTGGCGAAGTTCTCCGCAGCCGACGCCGAGCGTCTCGAGGGCTACGCAGAGCGCCTCGAGAGGATTGCGGATGTGCTGCGTGAACTGGTGCTGCAGTGTCCGCCGAACGTGGTGTCGGGGAACTGGCTCGCGGCGATCCCCGAGTTGCTTCGTACCGCGCGGCTCGGTTCGCGTCTCGGGCGGCTCGATATGGACTCGCGACGGGAGCTGCTGCGCCTGTTCGCCACTTCGGCCGGTGATTATCTCGAGGACTCGTTCGAGAGCGATCCGATCAAGGCGCTGTATGGCTTTGATGGCATCGTCGGACACTATGCCAGTCCGTACTCTCCAGGGTCCGCGTATGTGCTGCTGCATCACTGTTTCGGCGAGGTGAACGGGAAGAAGGGAGCCTGGGGCCACGCGGTGGGTGGCATGGGCGCGATCACCCAGGCGATGGCCAAGTCCGCCGCGGCCCGCGGCGTGGACATTCGAGTCGGCAGCGCGGTGCGCGAGGTGATTGTGCAGAAGGGGCGCGCGGTCGGGGTGGTGATGGCCGATGGCCAGGCCGTGCGGGCGGCGGCCGTGGTCTCGAACCTCAATCCGCGGCTGCTCTATCTCAGTCTGATCGATCCGGCGGTCCTGCCGAAGTCGTTTCTCGAGCGCATGGATCAGTGGCGATGCGGTTCGGGGACGTTCCGCATGAACGTCGCATTGTCGCAGCTGCCGGATTTCACCTGCCTGCCCGGTACCGCCGTGGCCGATCACCATACCGCCGGTATCATCCTGGCACCCACGCTCGGTTACATGGAGCAGGCGTACTTCGATGCGCGCACCAGCGGCTGGTCGCGCAAGCCAATCGTCGAGATGGTCATCCCCTCGACGCTCGATGATTCGCTAGCCCCGCCCGGTGAGCACGTGGCGAGTCTGTTCTGCCAGCATGTCGCGCCCGAGCTGCCGAATGGCCAGTCCTGGGATGATCATCGCGAGAAGGTCGCCGATCTGATGATCGAGACGGTGAATCAGTATGCCCCGAATTTCAAGCGGTCCGTGCTCGGGCGGCAGATCATGAGTCCTTTGGACCTGGAGCGTACGTTCGGACTCATCGGGGGCGATATCTTCCATGGCCGGCTGCAACTCGACCAGATGTTCTGCGCCCGTCCGATGCTCGGCTACGGCAACTATCGCGGGCCGCTGCGAGGGTTGTATATGTGCGGGTCGGGGACTCATCCCGGAGGCGGTGTCACCGGTGCGCCGGGTCACAACGCCGCGCAGGAAATCATGAGCGATTTTCGTCTGCGGCGCCTGCGCAGGAGCCACTGAGGATGCCCTGGGCGTCCTGAGTATCGGCCCGTGCCGGGCTCTCAGCGCCGTGCTCAGGGCGCAGCGCTCATGCGAGCCCGGACGATGTCGCGAAACAGCCGGCAGTGCGCGCGACGGATGTGGCTCGCCTCCGTGAGGCGGACGTTCGCCTGAAATTCAACGAAGCGCTCTTGGCGGCCGAACGCGGGCCAGACGGGCAGCCCCGCTCCGTTCGGATTGCCGGTCTTGGCGAAGTTCGTCCAGTAACGTTCGATCTCCCGCGAGAGCTGCCGGTCTCGGGCGCTGAAGTGAGCGCCGAGGAATCCGCGGGTCGGAAAGTCCCCGAACACGTACGAAAGCTCCGAGGAGTGGACCGCGAAGGCTTGGCCGGGCAGCGGATGATCGAATTCGTACTCATAGACAGGATGTGCCGCTGCGACGTGCCAGCGCGCCTCGAGGGCTGCAGGACAGCGGAACGTATCATCGGCGAGCAGCTGGTTGAGCGCGCTGCCGTATTTCGGGTTGCGGGTGCCCCGTGCGCCGTGCGCAAATCCGTACAGCGCGAGCACCTTTGGGGCCAGCGACCCGGCCGCGCGACGGATACTCGCGCGAACGACACTGAGCGGCAGCGGGAAGTTCATCTCCCGAGTCGTCGTGCCGAACAGCAGCGGCACGGGGGCCTCGCGTCCGGTGGCAAAGCTGAGCAGCGGCACTCGTCGGATGACCCAGCCGTCGACGTCTGGGAGCGGATACTGCACGGAACCGCGCGGTAACGCCGAGAGCTTCTCGAGCAGCGTCCGACCGGACATCCTGCGCAGTTGTGCGATGCCTGCGGCGCCGGGCTTCGCGCCCAGAGCTGCGACCAGATGCGCTCCGGCGCGCGCGGCCTGCGCCAGGGGCGCGACCGCGGGTACGAATGGCGTGCCACTTTCCTCGATGGCCCTCTGGAACAGCCCACGCGCGTTGGAGGCCATGAGCAGTCCGGTGTCCGTGCCTCCGGCGGATTGTCCGAAAATCGTAATCTCGTGCGGATTGCCACCGAAGCGCTCAATGTTGGCGCGCACCCAGCGCAGGGCGAGAATTTGATCCATCAACCCGTAGTTTCCCGAGGCATGATGCGGGGACTCGCGAGTCAGTGCGGGATCGGCGAGAAAGCCGAACAGGCCGAGCCGGTAGTTGATCGTGACGAGCACGACGCCGTGATTGACCAGGGTTCCGAAGTTATACAGTGCCGATCCGCCGGTGCCGCCGATGTTGGCGCCGCCGTGGATCCAGAACATGCCCGGCAGCGGCCGCCTCAGCGGCCAGCGCGGTACGATGACATTCAGGTACAGGCAGTCCTCGCGCCCTGAGGCGGCCGCCCGCGCATTCCATTGACCGAGCAGTGGTTGCAGGCAGGGAGCGCCGAAGTGCATCGCGCTGCGCACTCCGCGCCAGGGCTTCACCGGCACCGGGGGCTTCCAGCGCAATGGGCCGACGGGCGGTTCGGCATAGGGAATGCCGAGGAATTCCGCGCCTCCGCCGGGCCGCGGCCGCCCGCGAAGCCATCCGTCCTCGGTCAACACCCTGGGCGCCCGCAGTTGCGTGGCGGCATGGTCGAGCGATGTGCCGAGCGCACCGTAAACCAGAGCGAGTACCGCCATTATGCGCAGAGCGCGTGTCATGGTGACTCCGTGTGGCGTGTGCGGGGAAAGGCGCAGTACAACACTCTAGCATGCACTTGGCTTCATCCCGGTAGTGGGCCGCGAGCAGATCGGCCCGTCGAGGGGCCGACATGGGGGCTTGAGCTGCGGCGAGCCGCTGTGCGGGACGGCGAGGTGCACCTTGGCCACGCGGGGGACTGATTTTCAGGCCACCGTGCGACGGCGTCGCCTGGGCTCATCGCGAGGACTCTTGCCCCGAGAAGCACCGACGAGGACGAGCGCGCAGTCTCATCCCCTGGGGTCATTCATGCGGGGGGAGTCTGTGCGAGCCGGCGGCACTGCGCCGGACGTTGCGAGGCGGTTCGGCGTCCCCCGACGGGGCTGTTTCGGGCAGAGGCTGTGCCGGCGGCACGCAGCTCGCCGCGGCGGTGCACGGTCGCGCCGCTCGCGCGCTGTCCGGGTGTGCCTGCGCAGAGCTCTCAAGAGCGGCTCGGCAGTACGAACGGGGATCGCAATGCGCGCCGCGCATCCTGCGCGCGCCGGGCATTGCAGAGCGGCGCGAAACTTGCGAGGCTTCGGCTG
Organism: Steroidobacteraceae bacterium; assembly: GCA_049964755.1. Taxonomy (GTDB): domain Bacteria; phylum Pseudomonadota; class Gammaproteobacteria; order Steroidobacterales; family Steroidobacteraceae; genus 13-2-20CM-66-19. Next base: position 6,446 of record JBMFWZ010000080.1, read on the forward strand.
CGGCGGATCGCAGCCGCGGTATGAGGCAAGGGGGTTCGCGTGGAGGATCGAGTCGAGCTGGGGCCGCTCGAGCGGCGGGTGCTCGCGGTGCTCTGGGAGCGCGGTCGGGCCTCGACGGTGCGTCACGTGCATGCGTCGTTTCCGCAACTGGCCTACACGACCCTCATGACGACTCTCGACCGTCTGTACCGCAAAGGAGTGCTGCACCGCTGCCGCCTTGGGCGGGCCTTTGGGTATGAACCGCGTTGCACGCGCGATCAACTGCTCGGCCAAATGATGTCCGGGCAGGTCATCGATCTGCTCGGGGTCTGCGGCGACAGCTCGGCGCTGCTCTCCACGCTCGTGCAGGCCGTCGGACACGCCGATGTGGAGCTGCTCGATGAGCTCGAGGCGCTCGTGCACGCCGAGCGGTTGCGCCTGCAGGGAGCGGCAAAATGAGCTTTCCGACCACGCTCGTCCTGGTGCTCCTGGCGAGCTACGGCCTGTCCAATCTGCTGCTGTCGGGGGTCGTGGCCGCCGGCTGGCGGACCGGGGGGTTTGCCCGGCTCAAACGTGCCGATGCGCTGCTCGCTCTGCGGGTGCTGCCGGCCGCAGGCGCGACGCTGGTGGTGCTCACCGTGGTGCTGCCGGCATTCCTCCTGTATGAGCCGGCGCACGCCGACGACCGGCCCGGACCGCTACTGGTGCTGGCGGCGGGGCTGACGCTGCTGGTGTGCCTCGATGGAATCCGGCGCACCTGGCAGGCGGCTCGGGCGGCACGTGCGCTGGTGCACCGAGCCGAACTGCTCAGGACCGAGGCGTTTGCCGACGGCCCCGAGGTCAACCTCGTGAACCTCGCCGAACCCGTGGTGGCGGTGGTGGGCGGCTGGCGGCAGCGGATCGTGGCGGCGCACTGCGTCGCAGCCGCTTGCGACGGGGAGGAATTCCGTCAGGTCGTGGCGCACGAAGCGGCGCACATCGATGCTCGGGACAACCTGAAGCGGCTCGCGCTGCTCGCCGTGCCGGACGTGCTCGCCTGGCTGCCGGCGGGCAGGGCGCTGAACGCCCAGTGGCAGGCGGCCACTGAGATCGAGGCGGATGAGCGCGCGAGCGGCGCCGATCCGCGCAAACGCGTTGCGTTGGCCTCCGCCCTGATCAAGGTGGCACGACTGGCGATCGCCGGTCCGCGGCCGGCGCGCACGGGGCGCGCCAGCGGGCCGGGCGGCGCGCTCGAGCAGCGCATCAAGCGCCTGCTGGGGCCCTCTGCGGGACGCCCTCGGGCGTTCCCGGGCCGGCGTGTGGCGACCTCGGCGCTGCTGGCGCCGCTGCTCGCCGTTCCGCTCTATGCCTTCGTGCACCGGGTCATCGAGTTTCTGGTGGCCTTCGGCCGCTGAGCGGCGGACCGATCGGTCATCGGACTGTCATTGATTGTCCGTACCCTTCGGCTGCGCGGGCTCTTGCCCTGCAGAGCGACGCTTGCGCCCCGTGCGGGCGCGGCGCGCAGTCCCACTGGAGAGACGACACAATGCCAGAGACGAAGATCAATACCCCTCGCCGCCGCACCGGACTGTTCGGGATCCTGTTGGGCATGGGCCTGCCGGTCTTGGCGGCGGCCGGTGCAGGCAACGCGCGCCATTTCGTGCCGGCCCCAGTGACCATTACGGCCCTCAACCGGGCCCATTACATCGGGGTGCTGCCGACTTGGCGCCGAATCTCACCGGTCGGCACGCTGATCAGCACGCCGAATTTCCCCACCAAGGTACTCAGCGTCGGTGCGCACGTGTTGGTGCTCGCCAACGGCGCGACGCCTTTCCAAACCGTCACCTGGTACAGCCCGGCGCTGCGTCGCGAGGCACGCCTGGCGAGCTTCTCGGGCGTGGCGCCGAGCAAGCTGAGCGTCAAGACATTCGCCAGCGGGTCCGCAATCGCCGCTGACCCACGTCACACCGGCCCGGCCGGCGCGGTGTACAGCACGAACGAGCCGGCCAAGACGCGCGCCGCACAGGCACTCGCAACCGAGCGCGCGCAGCGCAATCCGCATCCGATCGTCACCGCCGTCGTGTCACACCGAGACTTGTTTCAGGGCCTTGCCGCGGGGCCGAACGGCATCGTGTATGCCACCGGTGGGGCCTCCGACCGCGTGCTGGCGCTGCAGATGCACCACGGTGCGGTTCACGTGGTGCGCGAGTATCCGCTCAAGTGGCAGGCGTTTCCGCGCGCACAGTACCCGTATACCTACCAGGGCGATCACAGCCGCAAGCCGTACCACTTCTATCCGGACGCCGTGGCGGTCGGGCCGCACGGTGCGCACCTCTATGTGACCGGGATGCTCGCCAACAGCCTGGCGCGGATTGACCTGCGCACCGGCCGGACACGCTACGTCAACGCCGGACCGTATCCGTTCGAAGTCGTCCTGGCCGATGGCGGGCGGCGTCTGGCGGTGAGCGACTGGGCCGGAAGCGGTGTGACCGTCCTCAGCCGGCGCACGCTGAAGGTGCTCGGGGTGGTGCCGACCGGTCCGAGGGTCGGTGCTCACACCGTGGCGGCCGGGGTACATCCGACGGCGATGGTGGCGGTGCCGGGCGGGCCCGAAGTGTGGGTCGCCAATGCCAACAATGACCGGATCGTCGAGGTCGACACGCGCACGCTGCGCGCGACGCGCTCCCTCGATGACAGTCCCTATGCGGGCGCGCCGCCGGGCAGCTATCCCGACGCGCTGGCGGTGGTGGACGGGAGACTGTTCGTCGCGAATGCCGGTAACGACGATGTCGCGGTCTATGAGACGGCCACGGGCCGGCGGCTCGGCCTCATCCCCACCGGCTGGTATCCGAGTGCGCTGACGGTCGCGCACCAATCGCTCTACGTGGTGGCGGCGAAGGGATTCGGGACGGGAGCGAATCTGCAATGGCAGTACATCGGCAACATGATGCACGGCCTGCTGCAGAAAGTGCCGCTGCAGGGGCTCTCCCGTCGGCTCGGCGCGTGGACTCGCGAGAGCCTCGCGAACGACGGCTTCTTACCGGCGCAGCGGGCCGCGCTCGCGCAGAGCAATGCACGTACGGCGGCACTCATCCGCCGTCACATCCACTACGTGGTGTTCATTCTGCGCGAGAACAAGACATTCGATGAGGACATGGGCAAGTATCGTGCGGCCGGCGCGTGGGCCAATCCTCATTTCGACCTGTTCGGGGCAAAGGAATTGCCGAACCTGTACCGTATGGCGGCCCATGGCGTGCTGTTCGCCAATTTCATGGCGGACGGGGAAGTCACGGCGCAAGGACATCAATGGACGGACGGTGCGTCGGACTCGGACGTGGTGCAGCGGCTCTGGCCCGAGTACTACTCCGACCGCGGTCTGGTCTGGAACGCCGGTCCGGGCGGCACCGGGCCGTTGACCGCCAAGGCACGCGCGAGCCACGATGCGCTGCAGTACGCTCACCGCCAGCTCGGTGCGTTCGCGAACCCCTGGATCAGTTATCCGCAGCGCCTGTATCTGTTTAACAACTTGCTGGCCCATCACGTTTCGTTCGAGGACTTCGGGGAGAATCTCGCGCGCGCCCGCGATGGGGTGATCCGCCGCGCCATGCTTGCGCATGTGGATCAGACCTACCCGGGTTGGAATCGGATGATCCGCGACACCGAGCGGGTTTCCACGGCGATCGGCTGGCTCAAAGCGCACCCCGGCCGGGCGTTTCCACACTTCATCTTCATCTGGATTCCCGACGATCACACCGCCGGGGCGAGTCCGTGCTACTACAGTCCGCCGTATTACGTGGCCAACAATGATCACGCCACGGCGCAGCTGCTGCACTACCTGTCCGCAACGCCTCAGTGGCGGCACATGGCCGTTTTCTTGACGGAGGACGATGCGCAAAGTGGCGCTGACCATATCAATGCACACCGCACGCTCGCGCTGGCAATGGGTCCCTGGGTCAAATTCGGCGATCTGGATACGCACCCGCTTTCGCAAGTGAACATCGTGCGCACCATCGAGACGGTGTTCCACCTGCCGCCGATGTCACAGTGGGACGCCAACGCGCAGGTCATCTCCGGTATCTGGGCGAATTCGCCCCGCCTGCAGACCGTGCCGGTGTTGCCCATGCAGGTGCCGGTGCAGTTCAATGCTGGGAAATGCAGCAATCAGCTGCTGCTGCGTCGAGAGGCCGCAGCGGCGGGACATGCGCTGAGCACCGGGTGGCTGCAGCGGCATACGGATCCGCATGGAGCCGGACTCTCGCTGACGGCGAGCGAGCTCTATACGCCCACGTCGATTCTGACCGTCGAGGGACCTGAGCAGATGCGCCAAGAGTGGATCGCGAGTCGGGGCGCACGTCGGTATGAGGCGTTCCAGCGCTATCTGCGCGCCTACGCGGCCCGGCGTGGCAATACGCTCGCGTCGTACGAGGCCAACGACGGCGAGGTGCATTGAAGCGAGCACGGACGCTCGCGATTTCCTCGGTTCAAGCCATTTGCGCAGCGTCCAGACATCACGTCAGTGATGACGTTGTGTGGGGACGCTGCGCACGGAGTTCGGTGGCTGTTATCGGGGGTGTCCCGCCCGTTGATTTTGCGCGTCCCGGCGGGGTGCATGCGCTCATGGCCGGGCGGAAGACCTGCGAGCGAGCGTACCGTCTGAGCTGCAACCCGAGTGCGCGAGGGCGGCTCGTGCTGAGTGGGCCAGCTGCTTCGTACGGGGTGCTGGTACGGCGCGCGAGGGCTTACCAGAGGGATCCGACCGGCCTCAATGGGGGGCGGTGTCGCGCGGGAGTTCTCGGGAACGCGCCCCGCCCCTGAGGCGCACGGGCGGTCCGAGCGGCCTCGGGAGCCCTTCAATCCGATGTTGCGGGACCCGGGGAGCGGGCCCTGCAGAAGTTCTTGGGCCGCTGGGCTTCGGGCGCGCGTGACGCTGCGCCGCAGCGACGCCTTACGGGGGCCTCGTCGCGCCATGAGGCCGGCCTCGGGATCGGGTCGGGCGGTCCTTCGACTCGATGTGCGCCGATCAGGTGCCTCAGGCCCGTCGCCGTAGCGTCCGAGCGCAGGGATCCGGAGCGATCCGGGACTGCATGATCTGATGGGGGCGAACGATGGCAAGAGGGGCGCCCGCTGATTGCGGGACGGTTGACACCGCGCTGGATTCTCAGAAGCGTTGAGTGTGTCCCATCTGGGGGATTCACCACCTCATCGTGCGCTACCGGCGAGTGCGCTCAGCGCTGCCCCACTCAGCACCGTGACCGGCCCTACGGTCTGCGAGGGTCCCGGATCGCTCATCGCGCTTTCTGGAACAGCGCGATGAGCGATCCGGGCAGGACGCTCTCCCCGGTGCGCCGGGGCGCTTGCCGGCACGCATGTGCGTTTCCAATCGTGTGCAAAAGGGTTAACATTACAAGGTTATGTAATGCGTCATTGACGCGTCCGGCACAAAAAGAAAGGCATCGCCATTCCTGCTGCGGGCATCAGGGGTTCACGCACCGATATCACGCACCGCGCGCCGCGCGGGCCCATCGATTGATTTCGCCATGAGATACATCGAGACCAAAGACCAAAGCGCCGAGTTGCTGCGTCTGACGCTGCCGCTGATGTCGCGTCAGACGGCCGCTTACCATCCGATCAGCTACACCATCTGGTACGAACACCTCGCCGGCATCAATCCGACGCTGAGCACCGTGCTCGCCGCACGCATCGAGGCGAACGAGCCTCTGAACGACGACGAGGTGTATGGGCTGTACATGCGCCACGTGTCCGAGCGCGATGCGGCGGTCCTGGATGATCTGCAGGTGCGGCTGCAGAACCTGCTCGATGACACCGCGCAGACCTTCAACAGCGCCGGCGAGGACACCGGTCACTTCAGCCGCACGCTGCGCGAGAGCCGCACAGACCTCGGCGAGGAGGTCACGGTCGCCAAGATCCAGCAGGTGATCTCGCGCCTGCTCAGCGAGGCGTTGCGCATGGAGACGATGACGCAAATCCTCACCGAGAAGCTCGAGGGGCGCACGCAGGAGGTCAAGGCGCTCACACAGCAGCTACAACGTGCTCAGGCCGAGGCGGTCATCGATCCGTTGTGCGGAATTCACAACCGGCGCGGCTTTCTGCGCGAGGCCAAGGCGGTACTCGAGACCGACAGCGGGCTCGCCGGCAGCGCCGTCGTGCTCGCTGACGTCGATCATTTCAAGCAGATCAACGATACCTTCGGGCATGTGTTGGGCGACAAGGTGCTGCGCAGCATCGCCGGGATCTTCCGCGACAGCATCAAGGGCCGGGACGTCGCCGCGCGCATCGGCGGGGAGGAGTTCGCACTGCTGCTGCCGCAGACGACGCTCGAGGGGGCGCGCATCCTGGCCGAGCAGATCCGATCGACCATCGAGCGCGGGCGAATCTGCCGGGACCAGAGTCGCGAGACCATCGGCTCGATCACCGTATCACTCGGCGTTGCAGCCGGCGCGCCGGGTGAATCGCTCGAGACGCTGATGTTCCGGGCCGATCAGGCCCTGTACGCGGCCAAGCACGCCGGCCGCAATCAGGTCTGTGTCGAGTCGCCCGAGACGCGGCAGGTCTCGAACGGTGCGGCGCATCTGGAACTGTTCACGCAGCGTCTCAGCGAAGACAGCCCCGCTCTCTAGCTCGGCCGGCTCACTTCGCACCCACGGCGTGTTCGCCGCGGGTGCGAAGCGCAGGGGCTGTTCCGCAGCTCGAACAGTGCGGTGGCCAGCGTGGCCCCGAGCGCGCGGCCGTGCGGGAAAGGCGCCGAGGTTCGGCGCATACTCCGGCCCGTTACGAGTCCGGCGGGTTCGCTCCCCCGCCGTAGCGGAGGCGTGCCCATGTCCACTCCGATATCCGCCATGACCGGCGAGGGCAGCGCAGGCGGTGGCGCGGCCGCGCCCGGCGCGGACGGCCGGCTGGTGAACGAGATCGCCACTCGCGTCGGCTCCCTTGGCGTCGAGGTCGCGGACGTCGCGGCGCAGCTGGAGGAGCTCACCACGCGCGTCTCGGGTCAGGCCGCGCAGTTCGAGGAGCTGCATCAATCGACCGAGGCGATGGTCACGGGCAATCGGGACATCGATCGGGCGGCCCGCGAGGCGCAGCAGGCCGCGTCCGCAGCCGGCGGGGAGATCGCCGAATCTCGCGAGCTGCTCGGCAAGGCGCTCGAGCACATCGGGGCGCTGACCGGTGCGGTGCGGCGGATCGAGGAGCGCCTCGGATCATTCGGTTCGGTGCTGAGGGAGATCACCTCGGTGTCGACCTCCATCGAGGGCATTGCCAAGCAGACGCGGCTGCTCTCGCTGAACGCAGGGATCGAGGCGGCGCGTGCCGGGGAGGCGGGCCGGGGATTCGCCGTGGTGGCTGGCGAGGTGAAGAACCTCGCCGAGGGCACACGTGCGGCGACCGAGCGCATCACCAGCACCGTGCGCTCGTTGACGACGCAGATCGAGGGGTTGATCGGTGAAAGTGGCGATGCGGCGCGGCACGCCGGGCAGGCCGGGCAGGGTGCCGAGGCGGTGCACGGGGTCGTCAACCGCGCGCATGGGGCGTTCGCCACGGTGCGTCGCGAGATCGATGCCATCGCGCGGGCGGCCACCTCGAACCTCGAGTCGTGCAACGCCACTCTGGAGGAACTGCGCACGCTCGCCGAGGGGGTGCAGTTGTCCTCGAGCAACCTCACGCAGGCGGACCAACGAGTCGAGCGGCTGCTCGGGGTGAGTGAGGAGCTGATCGGCCTGATCGCCGCGAGCGGCCTCGAGACTGCCGATACGCCCATCATCCGGCTCGGCATGCAGGCCGCACAGCAGATCGGGAAGTTGTTCGAGGCCTCGATCGCGCGCGGTGAGATCACCGAGGCGCAGCTGTTCGATGAACGCTACCGCGAGATCCCCGGCACCAATCCGAAGCAGTTCCTCACCGATTACGTCGAGTTCACCGACCGCGTCCTGCCGGCGCTGCAGGACCCGCTGCAACGGGCCGACCCGCGCATCATCTTCTGCGTCGCGTGGGCTCGCGGCGGCTATCTCCCGACGCACAACCCCGAGTACCGTCAGCCGCAGAGCCGCGATCCGGTGTGGAATGCCGCGCACTGTCGCAATCGCCGGGTCTTCAAGGATCGGGCGGTGCAGAAGGTGGCGCGCAGCATCGAGCCCTTTGTGCTGCAGACCTATCGGCGCGACATGGGCGGCGGGCAGTTCGTATTGATGAAGGACCTTTCGGCGCCGATCTGGGTCAACGGGCGCCACTGGGGCGCCTTTCGCATCGGCTATCGGCACCAGTAGGCCAAAGCTCCGCGGCGCGCATCGGCGCCGCCGAGTCGGCTCGGCTCCATCAGTGCACGTAGGAGCCGGCGTTCACGTCGATCGTGCAGCCGGTGGCGTGATCGGCGAGGCCGCTGGCGAGGAAGACCACGATCGGCGCGATATCACGCGGCTCGGTCAGGCGAGTGAGCGCGATGTCCGAGCTGGCGTAGGCCTCCCCGTACTGGCGGATGAAGTCCTCGGCCATCTCGGTGCGCGTGAACCCGGGCGCGACGTTGAAGGCGAGCACTCCTGCCTTGCCGTAGCCGCGCGCAATCGAGCGGGTGAGCGCGACCAGGCCGGCCTTCGAGGCGGCGTAGGCGAGGTAGTGCGGCTGATCGCCGCGAAATGCCGCGCGTGAACTGATGTTGATGATGCGACCGCCGCCGTGGGCGCAGAAGTGCTCGACGGCAAGCTTGCTGAGGATCCCCGGGGCGCGCAGGTTGGTCGCGAGCGTCGCGTCCCAGTCCCCGACCCACTGATCGAGAGCGGCTTCCGGCGCGCTGGAGAGTGCGATTCCGGCGTTGTTCACCAACGTGTGCAGGCGGCCGAAGCGCTCGCGGACGCTGTTCCACAGCCCGGCGCACGCCTCGGGCCGGGCGAGGTCGGCCTGGAAGATCTCCGCGTGGGTGCCGAGCTCGGCGGCGAGCGCCTCGGCCGGTGCGCGCTGTCGATGGTAGTGCACGGCCACTCGCGCACCCGACCCGGCCATGGCGCGGGCGATGGCCGCACCGATGCCGCGGCTTGCTCCGGTTACGAGCACCGCAGTGCCCGTCAAGTCGATCTGCATGCTCCGTTCTCCGTCCAGGCTCGCTGCGGGCGAGTCTAGCACCGCTCGGGAGCGCCCCTGCGCCAGGGCTCCGGCAAAGTGAATCCTAAGTTCTTGAGGTAATACCGAGGAGCGGTGGGGCTGGCTTTTTGCCCGAGGGGGCGGTAT
>JBMFWZ010000081.1:0-15496 GCA_049964755.1 Steroidobacteraceae bacterium
CTCGGCATCGAGGCGCACGACGCTGCGCTCGGTCAGTAGCGGCACGATGCGTGTCACGCCGAGTTCCACGGCTTTCTGCACGACCCAGTCCATGCGCTCCCCGCGCGAGATCCCCTGCGCGAGGGTGAGCTGCAGAGGGGACTCGGTGCGCCCCTCGCGGCGCGGCCCGAGCGCGACCTGCACCTCGCCCTTGCGCATCGCCTCGATGCGCCCGCTGTACTCTCCGCCCTCGCCGTCGAACACCTCGAGCGCATCGCCCACCCCGAGGCGCAGTACGCGCGCGAGGTGATTGGCCGTCTCGCCGCGCACGGTGCAGACACCGCCCGCCTGCGGCGGCTCGGTCACGTGAATGCGCGTCAGTCGCACGTGGCCCGCTCGATGCCCTCGAGGGCCACCTCGACCATCAGGTCGATCTCCTCCGGGGTCACCACGTAGGGCGGCATGAAGTACACCACGTTGCCCACCGGCCGCAGCAGCACGCCGCGCTCGAGCGCGTGGCGGTAGATCGTCAGTCCGCGCCGCTCCTGCCAGGGATACGGCTCGCGCGAGGCTTTCTCGCGCACCAGCTCGGCGGCGACGATCATGCCGTGCTGGCGCACCTCGGCGACGTGTGGATGCGCCTCGAGGGTGCGAGCCCGCTGCCCGAGGTGCGCACTCAAGGCGCGGTTGCGGTGAATTACCTCTTCGGTCTTGAAGATCTCCAGACACGCAAGCGCGGCGGTGCAGGCCAGCGGGTTACCCGTGAAGCTGTGCGAGTGCAGGAACGCATTGAGCTTGGTGTACTCGTCGTAGAACGCCGCATAGATCTGTTCGGTGGCGAGCACCGCGGAGAGCGGCAGGTAACCGGCGGTGAGTCCCTTCGAGAGACACATCAGATCCGGGCTGATACCGGCCTGCTCACAGGCGAATAGAGTTCCGGTACGCCCGAAACCGACCGCGATCTCATCGGCGATCAGCAGCACCTGGTGGCGGTCGCACGCCTCACGCAGCAGCCGCAGATACACCGGGTCGTACATGCGCATCCCCCCGGCGCATTGCACCAGCGGCTCGAGGATCACCGCGGCGCACTCGTGCGCGTGCCGCTCGAGCGCCGCCTCCATGTGCGCGAACTTGCGCCGCGAGTGCTCCGCCCAGCTCTCCCCACGCTCGCGTTCGTAGCAATCCGGGGACGCAACGGTGATGACGTCCATCAGCAGCGGCTGATAGATGTCCTTGTACAGCTCGACGTTGCCCACGGCGAGCGCACCAAGCGTCTCGCCGTGGTAGCTCCCCGAGAGCGTAATGAAGCGGCGCTTCAGTCCGCGACCGAGATTGCGCCAGTAGTGAAAGCTCATCTTCACCGCCACTTCGACCGCCGAGGAACCGTTGTCGGCGTAGAAGCAGCGCGTCAGCCCGGGCGGAGCCACCGCCGCGAGCGCCTCGGAGAGGCGGATGACCGGCTCGTGGGTGAAGCCGGCGAGGATCACCTGCTCGAGGCTCTCGAGCTGGGCACGCACCGCGGCGTTGATGCGCGGGTTGGCGTGACCAAACAGGTTCACCCACCAGGAACTGATGGCGTCGAGATAGCGTTTCCCCTCGTAGTCCTCGAGCCAGGCGCCCTCGCCGCGGCGCACCGGAATGAGCGGCACGCGCTCATGATCCTTCATCTGCGTGCACGGGTGCCAAACATGCGCGAGATCGCGCTCAACGTAGGCGGCATTGTCGGTTCTCATGCTGCGATTGTGGCATGATCGGCCGCGAAGGCGGGATGCGTCCCCCGCCGCGACCTCGAGCGCCCGCCCGAACGCAGTGAGCAGCTTCCCCCGCGCCGTTCAAATCGATACCGCCACCGGCCTGCTGGCCGGCGTGGCGCAGGTGCTCTCCCCGCACTGCGACGCGCGCCCGCCGGGCGTGCAGCCGGAATTGATCGTGATTCATGGCATCAGTCTGCCGCCGGGGCAGTTCGGTGGACCGTGGATCGACCGGCTGTTCACGGCCAACATTCCAGCCGATGCGCCCGCGGCCCTGAGCGATGTTGCGCACCTGCGCGTTTCGGCTCACGTGCTCGTGCGGCGCGACGGCCGGTTGCGCCAGTACGTGGGGTTCGGTCACCGCGCCTGGCATGCCGGCCGCTCGCAGTATCGCGGCCGCGAAGCGTGCAACGACTTCTCGATTGGCGTGGAGCTCGAGGGGACGGACCACACGCCGTACACCGATGCGCAATATGAGAGTCTCGCCGCACTCGTTGCCGGGCTCCTGGGAACCTATGCCTCGTTGTCGCCCGAGCACATCGCGGGACATAGCGACATCGCGCCGGGCCGGAAAACCGATCCCGGACCGGCATTCGACTGGGGCCGCTGGCGTCGCGAGCTCGCCGGCCGCCTGTCCTGAGCCCCCGTTTTGTTGCGTTCAGGCCACGGCACAATCAAAGTGCTTGACGCAAGCCCCCAGACAGATACCATCAATGCAACAGCGCCGGGACAAGCACACCACGGGCCGGCGCTGATGAGCACTTCGAGCTGAGGATTGCGCCGGTAGACCCACCGGGCACAGGTCGAGGGGGGAGACAGGGCCGCGTGAGCGATCACGCGGCCTTGTTTTTTGCGCCCCGCAGCGGCGAGTGCCCCGCGAGCGCCGGACCGGAACTCTCACCACCGCACCGGTCAAACCCCTCTGGCGGCGCCCACAGCGTGGGGCGCGCGTCTCTCGCTTGAGAGACGCGCGCACCTGCTGCATCGGTGCAGAATGGTTCTGCACCGGCCCGCCGAGCCGTCTCAGCGCTGCGGCGCGCGGGCGCGACGGAGGACACCAGTGATGTTCGATTTTGAATCCGAAAGCGCCGAGCACGCGCTGCTCGCCGGCCAGGGCGATCTGCATCCGGCCGCGCGCGCCTTCGCCACGGGCGATGCACCGCGACGACCGGCGCCGCCGCACGCTCACCGGGTCGCCTCGACGGACCCGGCAGCCCTGATCATGACCGACTTCGCCGCCCAGACCCCCGTGCTCGTGACGGCCGAACGGCTCATCGACGATGCGCTGCGCGACATGATGGTGGCGGGCGTACGCGCACTGCTCGTCGCGCGGGGCGAGAAGGTGATCGGCCTGATCACCTCGTACGACATCCAAGGCGAGCGACCGCTGCAGTTTCTCAACAGTTCGAGCTTCACGCGCCACGACGAGATCCAGGTCGGCCACGTCATGACGCCCTGGGAGCAGGTGCCGATGCTCGACTGGAACACGGTGCGCACCGCGAGCGTAGCGGACATTGCCGCGCGCTTCCGGGCGCACCGCGCCATCACGCATATCGTCGTATTGGAGCGCGCCGCGCAAGGCGGCACCGTCGTGCGTGGCCTGTTCTCGCGCACACGGCTCGAGCGCCAACTGGACGAGTAACGGCTGACCGGCGGGCCCGCCGGGGAAAAAGAGCCGGGCCGCGCGTGCGCGCCGCGACCCGGCCGCCCCAACCTCGGCGGCCCGGCGGGCCGCGGATCCTCAACCGGCGGCCGGAACGCGGGTCACTTCTCCGACCCCCTCGATATGAGTCGTCACGTGCGGCGGATCGGAGTGCAGGCGCACCGTCCCGACCCCGGCAATGTTCACCGAGACACTGTCGGTGGGTGCGATCGAGACCGTGCCGTTGCCGTTGATGTGCACGCCGGCGCGCTGCTCGCTCAGATGTCCGAGGTGCACGGTGCCGCTGCCGTCGATCGTCACGGTAAGCTGCTGAACGGTGCCGCTGCCGTGGACGTTCGCGCTGCCGTCGATCCTGAGAGCGAGGCGGTCCTGGTGGACCTGATCGAGCGCGAGATCCGCCGAACCGTCGACCCGGATCACCCGCAACGCCGGCCCGCTGAGGTTCACCTGCACGGTGTGGTGCAGGTCGGTCCCGAAGCTCATGCAGAACGGGATCAGCGAAAAGCAGGTGTGCGGCTTGGCCTTGATCCGTCCACCGCCGACCACGAGTTCACGCAGCGTGCGCTGCGGGGCGCTGATCGTCAGGCTCCAGGTAGGCGCCGGGTGGTAGCGAACGTCGGCAGGCACCTCGAGGATCAGCTGATCGGAGTGCCAGGGATAGGCGCGCGTGACCGTCGTGCGGTCACCGGCATGCGCCGCACCCGGTAGCGCAGCGAGCGCGGTGAGTGCGAGAAACAGTCCGGCCAATGTGGGGCTCGGCGTGCGATTCATGGGCGTCTCCTGTCCAAGATGCCCCCAGAACACGCCCGCACACCCAAAGTTGCAGCGCCGGCGCCGTCCCTCAGCGCGAGTGCCGCCAGAGCACCTCGCTGCCGCGCTCGTGCCGCGCGAGCACCCGGGCGAGCACGAACAGCAGGTCGGACAGCCGGTTCAGGTAGTGCAGCGCATGTGGATTGACCGGCTCACCGGCCGCGAGCGACCAGACCCGCCGCTCCGCACGCCGAGCCACCGTGCGGGCCAGGTGGCAGGCGGCCGCGGCCGCGCCGCCGCCCGGCAGAATGAACTCCTTCAGCGGCGGCAGCGCCTCATTGAAGGCATCGAGCGTGCGCTCCAGGCCCTCGACCTGCTCGGCGCCGAGCACGATGTGCCCGGGGATGCACAGCTCCCCGCCGAGATCAAACAACTGATGCTGCACCTCGGTCAGGCACTCCCCGACCGCCGCGGGCAACCCGGGCACCGCGAGCAGCACCCCGAGGGTGCTGTTGAGCTCATCGACCGTGCCGAAGGCCTCGACCCGCGCGCTGTCCTTCGACACCCGCGTCCCGTCGCCGAGGCCCGTGGTGCCCTCATCGCCGGTCCGCGTGTAGATTTTGCTCAGCCGATTGCCCATGGTTCGCCTCGCGGCGCATTGTGCCAGAGTACGCGATTGACAGGCGCATCCCGGGGCGGCAATTTGTGGGCCCCTGACCCGACCGAGCCGCATGCCCTCACCTGAACTTCAAGCCGCCCTGGAGGCGGCACGCGCCGCCGCCGAGGTGATCGGCGAGTACTACCAGCGCAACCTCGAGATCCGCACCAAGGCGGACCAGACGCCCGTGACGGAGGCCGACGTGCGCGCCGAGGAGACCATCCGCACCCTCCTCGCGCGGCGCTTTCCGAGCCATGGCTTTTACGGTGAGGAGACCGGCCAGCACGCGCTCGGTGCCGAGAGCGTGTGGCTGGTCGATCCAATCGACGGCACCAAATCGTTCGTGCGCCAGTGCCCGTTCTTCTCGACCCAGATCGCGCTGCTGCGTGGCGGACAGCTGGTGCTCGGTGTCTCGAGCGCCCCCGCCTACGGGGAGATCGCCTGGGCGGAGCACGGCGCCGGGGCGTACCTGAATGATCGTCGCATCCGCGTCAGCAACACCGACACGCTCCCCGCCAGCATCGTCTCGACGGGCAATCTGAAGACGCTCGCCCGCTCGGCGCAGTGGCCCAAGCTCGGCGCGCTGATCGGTCAGGTGAGCCGCATCCGCGGCTACGGCGATTTCCTGCACTACCACCTGCTCGCCCGCGGCGCGCTCGAGGTGGTGATCGAGTCCGACGTGAACATCCTCGACATCGCCGCGCTGGTGGTGATCGTGCGCGAAGCGGGCGGCACCTTCACCGACCTCACCGGCGGGGAAATCACCCTGGAGACGACTTCGGTGCTGGCCAGCAACGGACGGCTGCACGCGCCCGTGCGCGCAGTGCTGGAGTGAACGGGCCGACTCAGGCGCCGGTGCGGACCTCGAGCGCGCCCGACCCATCCGTGTCCTGCCGGTAGGGCTTGCGCTCATACATTGCGTGGTCGGCCGCCGCGTAGAGCCGATCCGCGTCATCACCGTCGGCCGGATACAGCGAGAAGCCGATGCTGGCACCGACCCTGAGCTGGCGCCCGCGGATCACCAGACCGTCGGCCAGTGCGCCGCGCAGGTCCGCCGCGACCCGCTCGGCCGCCGCCCGCCCCCGCAGCTCGGTGAGTATCACGGCGAATTCATCACCGCCGAGCCGCGCCAGCACATCGTGCTCCCGGAGTCGCGCACGAAACTGTCCCGCCGCCCATTGCAGCACCTCATCGCCCACGGCATGACCGAAGGTGTCGTTGATCTCCTTGAACCCGTCGAGATCGATGACCACCAGCGCCAATTCGGTGCCGACTGCCCGCACCCGCGTCATGGCCTCGTCCAGACGACGCACCAACAGACGCCGGTTGGGTAGCCCGGTGAGCGCATCATGCAGCGAGGCGTACTCGGCCTTCGACAGCTGTTCTTCGAGCAACGTGAACGTCATGCCGGTGGCGACCAGGAACTTCGGCAGGTTCCAGACCTCGGCATCGACGTGCGCATGCGGCCAGAGCACGGCCATCAGGTCTGCGACCGGAAACACGAATGCCCAGGCAATGAAGCTGATCATGGTGAAGCGTACGCTCGCCGAGGCTCGCGGCGCGGTCATCCGGTACAGCGCGGCAACCGCCAGGTAATGCCACGTGAGCGTCCAGGTCACGGCCTCATTCGGATGGCCGAAGGCGAGCAGTGCGCCCTGCACGGCGTAGACGCACAGCACCAGCGAGGTCCGCCAGCGCAACGTCGGTTGGCCGTTCGCGCTGTGCCAGGCGCGCATCATCCACAACATCGAGCCGACCCCGGCGAGGGTCGTTGCCGCGGATATCCAGGCGGCACCGACGCCGTACTGCACGCAGCTCAGCAGCACGACGTCGGGGACCGCGCTGAAGACCGCAATCGAGAGGGTGCGGGCCCGGATCTCGAGCTGCTCGCCGCTCGCCCACATGAAAATATTGGCGATCACCACGAGCATGGCGACCGCTACGGAATAGGCCCCATCGGCACTGCCGGCGGTGTTCGCGGCCACGAACAACGCGATGATGTGCACGAGCAGCAGCACCCAACCGACCAGCCAGAAGTTCAGGCGGCTCTGGCGAGTGCGGCGCAGCAGCGTCCAGAAGACGGCGACCAGGCCGCCAATGGCTACGAAGTCGGGGAGTGCGGAGAAGTTCACACGGGTGCCGAAAACCAGTCCTACACGGGGATGCGTTCAAGCCTGCACGGCATCCAGGCCGGTGGCCCGCAAATCCCGCCGGATGCGGGGCAATCGATTCGATCCCTCTGAACCCACATCGGCCGGGCGGGCTCGACCTTGAGGGGTTTTTCAAGCCCCGCCTGCGCCCAAGCTCCCCTCGCCGGCTCAGGCCGCGAAGCGCGTCTCATCCGCGATCAGCGCCTCAAGGCGCTCCAGATCCGGCACCAGCGGCGTCTCGTTGGCCATGCGCAGCTGGCAGAGCACCGGGATGCGCTCGGGAAACGCTGCGCCGCCCGGCCGGATCACATCCGAGCTCAACCGCACCAGCTGCGGGAAGCCCTGCGAGACGATGGCGAAATGCGCCAGACGCGTCCCCAGACCCACGAAGACCACCATGCGCGAGCGCCCCGAGCCCGGCGGAATACTGCGCCCGCAGACCCCCTCGAAGGAGACCAGCGGCACCGGTCGGCCGTTCCACGGCACCGTGCCGATGTACCACGGCGGTGCACCGGTCATTTCCGAGGGGACCGGCAGTCCGGCGACCTCCGCGACGCAGGCGCGCGGTACGAGCAACCGGCCCTCCGCGAGCGGAATGAGCAGGCTGTAGATTTCCTGAACCCTCTCGGCCATCGTTCCCCCGTCACTCGCCCTGCGCCGCGGCTGAGTCACTCGCACCGAAGTCCTCGCCGTGATGGGTCCCGCGGGCGCGCTCGACGAGCGGCGCGATCGCCTCGAGCAGCTCCGTCTCCTGGTACGGCTTACCGAGATAATCGTCGACCCCGAATTCGATCGCCCGTGCGCGGTGCTTCTCACCGACCCGCGAGGTGATCATGATGATCGGCACGGCGCGCAGCCGCGGATCATTGCGCACATGCGCGGCCACCTCGTAGCCGTCCATGCGCGGCATCTCGATGTCGAGCAGGATGATGTCGGGCACCTGATCCTGCAGCAACGCGACCGCGTCCATGCCGTCTCGAGCCGTCAACACCCGCATGCCGTTGCGCTCGAGCAGCCGCTGCGTCACCCGCCGCACCGTGATCGAATCGTCCACCACCATCGCAAGGACACGCCGGTCGGTCTGATCGCGCTCAGCCGGCACCAGTCCGCGCCCGCGCCACTCGGCACGCACCAGCGCGCCGATGTCCAGAATGATGACGATCCGACCGTCCCCGAGAATGGTCGCCCCGGAGATGCCGCGAATGCTGGCGATCTGCGGTCCGACCGACTTGACCACGATCTCGCGGTTGCCGAGAAGTTCATCGGCGACGATCGCCGTGGAATGCTCTCCGGCGCGCACCAACACCACCGGTACCGTGGCATCCTCGCTCGGCAGCGGCGAGGGCGGCAGGCCGATGAACACCGCCAGATGCTGGAACCGATAGCGCTGTGCGCCGTACTCGAACGGCGCAGACTCCGCGCCGAGATACTGGTTCACCTGCTCAAGTGGCAGCCGCAACACCCCTTCGACGGTCGG
The DNA here is from genome assembly GCA_049964755.1 of Steroidobacteraceae bacterium. Classification (GTDB taxonomy): domain Bacteria; phylum Pseudomonadota; class Gammaproteobacteria; order Steroidobacterales; family Steroidobacteraceae; genus 13-2-20CM-66-19. The sequence goes on from JBMFWZ010000081.1 coordinate 8,429, forward strand.
CAGCGGCAGCGCGTAGAGTTCATCGCCGGCGCGCGCAATCAGCGCATGACTGATCGCGAGCGTGAACGGCAAGCGGATCGTGAACTCACTGCCCTCGCCGGTCTGCGACTTCATGTGCAGCGCACCGCCGAGGCGTTTGATCTCCGTGGCGACCACGTCCATGCCGACGCCGCGGCCGGCCTGCTGCGTCACGCTGTCCGCGGTGGAGAATCCTGGCTCGAGAATCAGCTGCAGAGCTTCCTCGTCGCTCACCCCTGCGGGCGGAATCAGACCGAGCGCGAGCCCCTTGGCCCGGATCGCCTGCAGATTCATGCCCGCGCCGTCATCCGCGAGGCGCACCACGACCTGCGCCCCTTCACGGCGCAGCTGCAGCTCGATACGCCCCACCGGCGGCTTGCCTCGGCGCAGACGCTCCTCGGGCCCTTCGATGCCGTGCACCACGGCGTTGCGCAACAGGTGCTCGAACGGCGGCAGCATGCGCTCGAGCACCTGCCGATCGAGCTCCCCGGAGGCGCCCTCGACGATCAGTTCGGCGCGCTTGCCGGTATCTGCGGCCGCTTGGCGCACGATGCGCGAGAGACGCTGCACGTGCTGCTGAAACGAGACCATGCGCGTGCGCATCAGGCCGTTTTGCAGCTCCGTCATGGTGCGCGCCTGCTGCTGCAGCAGCGTGTGCGCATCCTTCGTCAGGTTCTCCAGCAGCTGCTGCAGACTGGCCACGTCATTGGCGGTCTCGGCGAGCGCCCGGGAAAACTGTTGGATGGAGGAATAGCGGTCGAGCTCGAGGGGATCGAAATCGCCGCGGTGGCCGCTGTCCGGCTCGTGCCGGTGCAGAATCTGCGCCTCCGTCTCGATCTCCAGGCTGCGCAACTGCTCCTTCAGACGCGTCACCGTACGCGACAGCTCTCCGAGGTTGAAATCGATGGAGCTGATCTGCTGATCGAGCCGCGAGCGCGCGATACTCGCCTCGCCGGCGACGTTGAGCAGCTTGTCGAGCAGCTCGGCATCGACCCGGGCCATCTCCTGACGCTCCGCAGGGGCGACCGGTTCGCGGCCCGGGGGCACCGGCTGCGGCACGGCGAGCGGCGCAGCCTCCGACTCAAGCGGCGCAGCCTCGACGGGCGCGAAGGGCAGGTGCGCGGCGCGACCCGTCGGTTCAAGCACGGACGCCGGCTGCAGCACTGGCACCGCCTCGGGATCGAGCCCGACCGGTGCGAAGGGCTCGGCGATCCCGTCCGGCTCGCTCGGCGGCGTCTCGAATGCGATCGGCGGCAACGCCTCGAGGCCGACCGGCGCCAGCACCGGCGGCTCTTGCGTCCCGTGTTCGGCAGGCGCTGCGGTCTCGGGGATCTGCCGCGGGAACGTCTCTGGCTCGATTTCGACCGATGCGCACGCCTCGGGGAGCGGGGTCTGCGCCTCGGGGGCCGGGAGTGGCGTTGCGGCGGCGCTCGTGTCGCTCTGCGGCTGCGTCAGTGCGCGGATCCGCCCAATCATCGCCTGAGCCGGCGGCACGGCCTGCCCGTTGACTACCGCCTCGCGCATGCCGGCGAGATGATCGAGGCTCGCCTGGATGACGTCGAACACCGCCTCGCCGGCGCTCAGTGCGCCGCCCTCGGCCTGGCCGACCAGCGTCTCGAGCTCGTGTGACAGGTCGCCCATGGTCATGATGCCGGCCATGCGCGCACCGCCCTTGAGCGTGTGCAACGCGCGCTTCAACGCAAACGCGCGCTGCGCATCAGCGGGCGCCGAGCGCCAGTCCCCGAGCGCGCGCTCGGAGCCTTCGATCAGCTCGAGGGCCTCTTCGGTGAAGACGGCGGCGACCTCCGGATCGTAATCGACCGCCGGCTCCACCTGCGGGGTCGGCGCGAGCCGTTCGATCGGGGCCGCAGCCTCGGACGCCGGAGCGTGTGCGGCCTCCTCCTGCGCCGGAGCCGCCGCGGCAATGCGTTCATCGAGTGCGTGCTCGGCCTCGCCCAGTCGCTCGATCAGCAACAGGTGGCTGGCAAAGTATCCGGTGGGCTCCTCGAGGTGTTCGGCCACCGTCTCCATCGCGCCCATGCAGTCGGCGAGCAGCGTCAAATCGACGCTGCTCAGACCCGCGCCGCTGGTGAATGCGCGCCGGATCCAATGGTCGAGCGGCTCGGCAAGGCGCACACCATGGCGCGCCTGCGCGGCCTTGGAGCTGCCGGCGAGCGTGTGACAGGCCCGATAGACGTCCTCGGGCAACGGGTGCGGCTCGGGCGCCTGCGCCTCGCTCTTCAGGTAGGCACGGATCGCCGCCACATGGGTCTCAGTTTCCCGGGCGTAGATGTCCCGCAGCGCCTCATCCATGCCGGCCGCGGCGGGTGCCGGCACAGTCTCGCCCGCTCCTGCTTCACTCGGCACGGTCTCGACGGGACCGGGCGTCAGCGATTCGCTCTCGCGACCCGCGGCCATGGCGTGCGCGGCGGCCGTGATGCCCGCCACGTCGCTCGCCACCGGGCGGCCGGTCTCGAGATGTTCGATCAGCTGCGGCAGAGCGGCAATCGCCTCGCGCAGCTCCTCCAGGATCTGGGGGCTGCGCGTCAGGGTGTTGTCGAGCAGCCGATTGAGCAGACTCTCAACGGACCAGGCAAGCTCGCCGAGCTCGCGCGCGCCCACCATGCGCCCACTGCCCTTCAGAGTATGAAAGCCGCGGCGCACGATCTCGAGCGAATCGCGATCGAGCGGGTTCTGGTCCCACAGTGGGAAGTGGCGACGGATCCGCGCCAACTCCTCACGGGCCTCCTCGACGAACAGCTTGATCAGCTCTGGGCTCGCGCTTTCAGCAAGCGCCGCGAGCTTCGCGGTGGAGGTTGGGGAGAACGTTGCGGGCGGCGGTGCGGCGGCGAGCGCAACATCCGGAAGGGTAGCGCCCGCCTGGGTCTCCCCACCCGAGGTCATGAGCACCGTCTTGGCAAAAGCGGACGGCTCGATGGGCGCCGTCGGCAGCGCCTGCGGTGCACTTTCCAGGTACTGCAGGCACGACTGGGCGTTGTCGAGCATGTACCAAGGGTCGCTGCGCCCCGCCTGCAGCGTCTCCATGTAGTACTCGATGCTGACGATCGCATCGGCCAGGCGGTCAAGCCAGCCCGGCGGCACCGCGGTCGCGCCCGGCCGCATGATGCGGCGCAACTGCGTGGCGATGCCTTCGACGACCTCCACCGCCCGCGCCTTGCCGAGCATCAGCAGCGCGGCCTTCAGACCCGTGATCAGACCCTGCCAGCTGTCGAGCGCCCCCGGGTCGGGCGAGCCGCCGATGCTCTGCGTGACCGCTTCCTTGATCCAAGCGAGGTTCTGAATGCACTCGCGCAGCACCGCGGACTGCACTTGCTGGAATTCCCGATCGCCCTGCGGCGCGTCACGCTCAGGTCCGCCGGTCGGCAGGATCATGCCGACCAGGTTGTCATCCAGCCGATCTTCGACCGCAATCAGCGCGGCGGCGACTTCGACCAACACGCCTTCCCCGAGCGGCTCGGCGCCCCCGAGAATACGCTCCAGACGATCGGTCTGCGCCTGCACCGCGGCTCGCTGCGCACCGAGCCCGAGCACACCGAGCGTATCGCCGATCTTGCGCAGCAGCGCGACCTGGACCCGCAACTCCTCACCGTCGCTGCCGCCGCGCCGTCCGAACTGCTCGAGGACCTCCTTGACCTTGGCCAGATCCTCGCGGATCGCCACCGCCACGGTCTGCATCAGCTTGATGTTCGGCGCCGAGAGGCTCTCGCGCTCCTGCTCGATGCTCTCATCCACCGGCAGCAACTCGCTTAAGCGGAACGAGGCCCGTACGGCCGCGACGCGCGTACCGCTGTTGGCGGAGCGGCCGACGTAATAGAGCAGGTTGTTCAGCAGGTCAACCGGAGGGCTCTGGCAGTAGCGCGGCTCGCCGAGTTCGTAGAGGCGACGGATCTCGCGATCGGCCAGTCCGAGCAACCGCTTCACCGACACGCCGCCCTCGAGGCCACCGTCGCGCAGCGCCTCGATCACCGCGCCCACCACCCACCAGAGCTGGAACACCGGCTGACGCGTGGCGGAGCGCTCGAGCTTCTCGGCAACCGAGCCGAGCGTGGCGAGATTCTGCTCGAGTCGCTCGCCGCGGATCCAGCCGATGAGTCCGGCCTGGAACTGCGTGCGCAACCGCCGAGCCCATTGCTCGACGTTCAGATTCGGCTCACCGGGAACGGGGGCTTGAGGCTGGGCCTGCTTGTCGGACTTCAGGTTCAACACCAGCAGCGTGCCCTCGGACAGCAGCGCGCTGCCGCGCACGGCCCGCAGGTCATTCAGCAGCGGCAGCAGCACGAGCGCGATGTCGCGCCCGCCGGAGAGCACCCGCTCGAGATATCCGGGCAACTGCACCAGCGCGCGCAGCAGCGCATCGAGGCTCTCGGCCTGGCCCTTGCGCTCATCGTAGGTGGCGAGCAGGTAGTCGGCCACCAGCTCCATCTCTTCGGCGAGCAGCGCCGCGCCGTAGATCTCCAGCACGCGCAGCACGCCCTGCGCTTGATGCAGCTCGTGTTTGCACCGCTCGAGCAGTGTGACGTTGTCCGGCTGCTCGAGGTAGCCTTCGATGGCGGCGCGCGCCTCTCCCAGCGTGTGGGCGAGTTCGTGCCCGACCAGCTCGAGCGTCTGCGAGGCGACTTCCGACATCCAGCAGCTCCGGACCGTAGGCTCAGTGACCGCCCGCGGCGGTGACGGGGGTGGCGGCGGGACGGCCGGCAGCCGCGATACCGTCGGGGCGCTTGTACGTGCCGGTCGCACCCGGGGGTGCGCCGCCGGGCAGGCGGAACCCGGCCGCCGCGCGGCGCAGGCCCGCGGACAGTTCCGCCAACTGGGCGATGGCCGCCGAGGTGGCATTGGTGGACTCGGCGGTCTGTACGCTGATCTCGCGCAGCACCTGCATGTTGCGCGCAATGTTCTGCGCGCCGCTCGCCTGCGCGCGCGCGCTGCCGGAGATGTTCTGCACGAGGCTCGCGATCTGGTTGGAGACCTGCTCGATCTCATCGAGCGCCGCCCCGGCATTCTCTGCCAGCAGCGCACCTCCAACCACATCGGTGGTGCTGCGCTCCATCGATACGACCGCCTCGTTGGTGTCGGTCTGAATGGTGCGCACCAGCACCTCGATCTGCTTAGTGGCGTTGGCGGCACGCTCGGCGAGCCGCTGGACCTCATCGGCGACCACCGCGAAGCCGCGACCGGCTTCCCCGGCCATCGATGCCTGGATCGAGGCGTTCAGAGCGAGGATGTTGGTCTGCTCGGCGATGTCGTTGATCAGCTCGACGATGTTGCCGATCTCCTGTGAGCTCTCCCCAAGGCGCTTGATCCGCTTGGAGGTCTCCTGAATGGTCTCGCGGATGGCGTTCATGCCATCGATGGTGCGGCGCACCGCATCCCCGCCCTTGTGGGCGATCTCCACCGAGTGGCGCGCCACGTCGGACGCCCGCTCGGCATTGCCGGAGACCTCGGCCACCGAGTTGGCCATGCCCGAGGCGGACTCGGTCGCCGAGGCGATCTGCTTCGACTGCGCGCTGCTCGCCTTGGCCAGATGCTGCGAGAGCGCCTGGGTCTGGCGTGCAGCGCTGTCGAGCTGGATGGCCGAATGATTGATGGTCGTCACCAGGCCGCGCAGCGCATCGACCGCGTAATTGATCGAATCGGCAATCGCCCCGGTGATCTCCTCGGTCACGGTCGCCTGCACGGTGAGATCACCGTCGGCGAGGCTGGAGAGCTCATCGAGCAGGCGCAGGATGGCCTGCTGGTTCCGATCGTTCTCTTTGCGTTGGGTCTCGGCGGCGAAGCGCTGGTCCTGGACCGTCTTCTCGATGCGCCCGGCGAGCACGATACCGGCACCGAGCAAGGCGGCCGCGAGCAGCGCCAGGGCGAGCGGCCCGAAGCGCGCAATGGCCGGCGCGGCACTGCCGGCGCCAAAGTACGCCACCGCCGCAGCGAGCAGCATCAGACCGGCGCTGGCGGCGAGCACCGCGGTGAGCAGCCGCGACTGTGCGGCCAGTCCGGGTTGCGTGCTCATGCCGCCGCCTCCGCGAATGCCGCACTCTCGAGCAGCGCGCGCAGACTGAGTACGGGCCATTGCTCGCTGCCACGCCGGAACGCCCCGGCCAGATAGCGCTCGCAGCGCGCCATGGTCGGCGGCGCCTCGGCGCTGAACTCCCCTTCGGCGAAGCGGCGAAAGCCGAGCACCTCATCGACGAGCAGCCCGGCGGGGATTTCGCGGTGATTCACGGCCACGACGCGAGTGTTACGGCCGATCGGCGTGGCGCCGCTGCCGAGAAACTGGCGCAGATCGATGATCGGCAGCAACTGCCCGCGCACATTCGCAAGCCCCTTGATCCACAGCTTCGCCCCCGGCACGCGAGTCATGCCCGCCGGCACACCGAGCACCTCGCGGGTCTCCTCGCGGGCGACCAGATACAGATCCCCCGCCATGCGCAGGGCGACACCGACCCACTCGCGCTCAGCGGCGCCCTCCTGGCCGGGCTGCGCCGAGACGGCGCGGGCACGCCGCTCGAGCTCACTCAGCAGCTCGAACGGCCGGTCACGTAGGGACTGCAGCGACACGGCCTCACTCATGGGGACACTCGGTCCGTGGGCAGGCGTGCGGGTAAATACAAGGGTTCACCATGGGTCGGCGTCAACTCGCGAGCGCCAAGCGCGCCTTGGCGATCAACTGGTCGGGCGAGACGGGCTTGACCATGTAATCGACCGCGCCCTGGCGCAGCCCCCAGATCCGGTCCGTCTCCTGTCCCTTGGAGGTCACCATGATGATCGGGATCTGCCGGGTGCGTGGATCGTTCACCAGTGCCCGGGTCGCTTGATAGCCGTTCATGCCCGGCATCACGATGTCCATGAAAATCAGATCCGGGCTCATCTCCCGGGCGAGCCGCACACCCTCGGCGCCGTCGCCGGCCGCGGCGGTGCGAAACCCGTGCTTCTCGAGCGCCGTCTGCATGACGTGCACTTCCGTCGGCGAGTCGTCGACGATGAGAATCAGCGCCATGGCCGTCATCTCCCGATATGCGTCTCGATCGCGCTCAG
>JBMFWZ010000082.1:0-15392 GCA_049964755.1 Steroidobacteraceae bacterium
CTTCAAGCCCCGACGGCTGCAATGGCTCCTTTCCATTCGTACGGTTTTTCCAAAGCCCGGTGCGAAAGTCTGGTACGACGATCAGCGGAGCGTGCATCAGCAGATCTATCGAAGTATCGATGCTGTTGACTACGCGTTCATGGGCACAGACCCGGATGCCGCCGATAACCGGTGGTTGCGCGAGGCAATGGAGGCGGGCATTGCGGTGATCTACTTCGTGGGAGTGTCGCCGGGGACGTGCATGTTCTTCCGCACGCGCATCACCGGCTGGGAAGCCGCATCCCTCAGCGCTCGGGTCAGCTTTCTGGTGTCAACTACGGATGCAGCTGCAGTGACGGATGTTGTCGCCGAGCGGCGCTATGCCATGCGTACCGTCAAACAGCGCCTGCACCAGGCCACGTTTCGCGAGGCCGTAATTAGTGCCTATTCCGGACGTTGCGCCCTGTCGGGTTTGCCGGAAACGATGTTGCTGGATGCCGCGCATATAGTCGCCGATGGCGACGAGAAGCTGGGGCAGCCCGTGATTCCAAACGGCATTCCACTCTCGAAGATCCACCATGCAGCCTTCGATGCACACTTGATCGGCATCGACCCGGACTATCGGCTTCACGTCGCATCCCGACTCCTGGATCAGCGCGATGGACCGCTGCTCGAGTCTCTCAAGGCACTGGATGGCAGATCGCTGCATCTGCCGCGGCGGGAAAGGGACTACCCCGACCGCAACCGCCTGAGTATTCGCTACGGCGAGTTCGTGAAGGCAGCGGGCGCATAGTTCGCCTGCCGATTCCAAATCCGCTCAGCAGCCAAGACCGTCGCGGACCGCTGCGGGTACCTGGACTTCCACCGCGAAAACGTTTCTCTGGCTAAACCGCTGGACCGGTCCGAGCGGAATGTTTCAAGAACCCAGGGGATGCTCCATCACCATGGATTCATCCTCATGATTCGCCAAGGCCAGCCGGTTCACCCGGTGGTGATTGCAACGCACATCCGTATCGACCTGGACTGCACGACGGGAGCTTTCACGGCCAGGCAAGCAGCGGCTCAGCTCGCTGACGGCAATTCCTTCCGCAAATCATTCCAAATTCTGCACCTGCTCTGACGGAAAGACCCATCTCCTTGATTACACGGGATAATATCCCGTGGGGATCTCGTCAGCTACACCGCCAGCTACACACCTCTCAGGCAGCATTTCTTGTATTTCTTGCCGCTGCCGCAAGGACACGGATCGTTGCGGCCCACTTTGAGCGTCTCACGCAAGTACGGTTCCTGCCCAAGGAAGGAGTCGTCGGCTCCTGCCGACTCGGCGGATTCGTTCCGCGAGCGCCTATCGTTCTCCTCGGCCCAGCGCTTCTGTCGGGCGTCGATTTGCTCAGGCGAATAGAATCTCCACGGATCATCGAAGCGCACCCACCCGGGCTGATCGCCCTTTGTGTACGCTCGTTCGACGTCAGATTCGTCGAACAAAGCGAACATACTTTTCTGTCGTGCCGCCAGCTCACCGAGCAAGTCGCGGTGGGAGGAGCGTGGAAAATCCAGCAAGATGTTGGCAGCGGACGCGCGCTCCTCAGGATCTGGTACGGCCGCGACCCACCGAGCTATGCGTGCAAGGAGCGCATCGAGTTCCTCGGAACCTCGTCGCTGGGCCGCTGCGAGTAATACCTCCAGCACGTGCACGCGAAAGAAGGGCTGTGCGATGTCACCCCATGCGATGGCTTCGATATCGGAAAGTATCTCCTCGGGCTTGTTGCGGAACAGGGCCGGCCAGTAGCCGGCCAGCCAGTCTTCGATGTTTTCGTCGGCGCCCGCCGCGAGACGTCGCATCAGATGCGCGAGCAGGTGGCCTGATGCCGCGCCGTCCATCAGACCGAGAATGAACGCGGCATGCAGTCGTAGCCACCAGTGGCCGTCAGAGGCGCAGGAGTTCCAGTCCGACACAGGCCCGACAATTCGGTCCAACGCGTCGATCATCGCAGGGCCACGACGTGCACAGCCTTCGATGAGCTCACGTGGCACTCGATCCTCGTCGCGAATCATCGCGGCGATGAGTTCGTCTACATCTGGCTCGGTGCCCCCGAGAGAGATCGTCACGCTCCCAGCCCCAGGAGCGTGCTCACCGGCATCACCTTGACCCTCGGCGCCAATTCGTACGCGCGCGTGCCGGGATAGGCGATGTGCAACTCATCGAGTTTCAGATCCTCCAGCGCGATGCGCATCGAAGGAGTCAGTGTCGGAGCATCGGTCCGTTTGATCTCGATCCCTATCCGTTGGCCCTTCTTCATCATCAGCAGATCCAGCTCCGCACCCTGGTGTGTGCCCCAGAAATAGAATTCGTCCGGCGTTGCGGTCTTGAGAATCTCCTCCAGCACGTAACCTTCCCACGATGCGCCGCATTTCGGATGGGCGAGCAGCTCGCGCTCGGTCCGGATGCCGAGCAGCACGTGCAGAATGCCGCTGTCACGGACATAAACCTTCGGGGACTTCACCTGCCGTTTGGCAAGATTCTCATGCCAGGGCTGCAGCTGCCGCACGACGAGTAACTGGGTGAGCAGATCCAGATAGCGCCGCACGGTCGATTCGCCGATACCGAGGGAACGTGCTGGGTCCGCTGAGCTCCAGATCCCGCCATGACAATGCGCCACCATGGTCCAGAAACGTAACAGCGCCGGGGCCGGTATGCTCACTCCGAGTTGCGGCAGGTCGCGTTCCAGGAAAGTCTGGATGAACTGCCGACGCCATGAGTAGCTGTCATCGCCAGTGCGCGCCAGGAATGACAAGGGGAACCCGCCACGCTGCCACTGTCGATTGAGCGATCGTGTGCCGACCTCGCCCAGGCTCAGCCCCGGAATATCGATGATCTCCAGCCTGCCCGCGAGTGATTCGGAAGACTGGCGCAGCAGCGCGGGTGATGCGCTGCCGAGAATCAGGAACCGGGCGGGCAGGGGCTTGCGGTCGGCAAGCACCCGCAACACCGGAAACAGATCGGCGCGGCGCTGGATTTCATCGATTACAATGGTGCCCCGCAAGCTTTGCAGGGCCGTCATCGGCTGGTCGAGCCGCGCGAGACTGGCAGGATCTTCGAGGTCGAAGTAGTTCGGTGATTCCTCGTTGACAAGCCCGCGCGCCAGGGTGGTTTTACCGCTTTGGCGCGGACCTACGAGCACGACAACCCGGCTGCGCCGCAACGCGCGGCGGATGCGCTGGGTCAGCTCTGGTCGATCAATCATACCCGATAACTTACCATGAAAATACACCGAAAAATGGTGGAATTACATGGTAAGAAATCGCTCACTCTAAATTCTGCACCTGCTCGCGCATCTGCTCGATCAGCACCTTCATGTCGACCGCGCTGCGCGTGGTCTCCAGGTCCTGCGACTTCGAGGAGAGCGTATTGGCTTCCCGGTTCAGCTCCTGCATCAGGAAGTCCAGGCGTCGGCCGGCCGGCTCGTTGCCGGTGAGCACCCGGCGCACCTCGGCGATGTGGCCGGTCAGCCGCTCGAGCTCCTCGTCCACATCCAGGCGCTGCAGCAACAGAGCGATCTCCTGCTCGAGCCGCTCCGGATCGGTCCCGGCGGCGAGCTCCTTGATTCGCTCGCGCACCCGGGTGGTCAGACGTGAGTGCACCTCGGGTAGCCGGACCTGAACCTGGGCCACCAGCGCGGCAAGCCCCTCGCAGCGCTGTTCGAGCACCTCACGCAGCTTTGCGCCCTCGCGCGAGCGCGTCGCGCACAGGTCCCCGACTGCCGCTTCGAAGACCTCGCGGGCCGCCGTGAGCAGCGCTTCACCGGCGACGCTCAAATCCTTCAGCACCCCGGGCCAGCGCAGCACCTCGAGCAGGTTCACCGTCCCGACCGGGATGACGCGCTGCAGCTCATCGAGTCGGCCCGTCAGGCGATCCACCGCGCCGGCGTCGACCTCTAAACTCGCCGCGGCGGCCTGTGCCGCACGGTAGGTGATGGTGCAATCCACCTTGCCCCGGCGCACGTCGCGCGCCAGGCGCTGGCGCAGATCCCCTTCGATCGAGCGCAGTTCCTCCGGCAGGCGAAACCCGGTCTCGAGAAAGCGGTGATTGACGCTGCGCAGCTCGCACGCGAGGCTGCCCCAGGGGCCGGAGCTCTCGCGGCGTGCGAAGCCTGTCATGCTGGAAATCACGTGGAAGCGCTACGCTCCGGGTGGCGTGAGGTGATATAAAGCGGGCCCCGAACTTTAACAGATATACGGGCGTCATTTGCGGATCGACTATGCCGACGTCACGCTGCTCGGCGGACGCGGGGAGAATCAGGATCGTGTCGCGGTCGCGGTGAGCGAGCGTGCCGCGCTGTTGCTGGTGGCGGACGGAATGGGCGGGTACGCCGACGGTGCGCGCGCTGCGGAAATCACCCGGCAGACCATCCTGGACGCATTCCGGCAGGCGCCGCAGCCGCTGTTCGATCCGCTCGGCTTTCTGCACCTGACCCTCGGCCGCGCGCACGATGCGGTGGTCAAGCTCGGTGCAAAGGCGCCCCTCGATCAGCGCCCGCGCGCCACCTGCGCGCTGTGCCTGGTGCAGCAGGGGGCCTCGTGGTGGGCGCACATCGGCGACAGCCGCATTTATCACGTCCGCGGCCACAAACTCATCGGTCGCAGCCGCGACCACAGTCACGTGGAAGGCCTGCTGCGCGAGGGGCTCATCACCGCTGAGCAAGCCCAGGCGCACCCGATGCGCAACTACGTGGAATGCTGCCTCGGGGGCGGACCGGTCCTGCCGGACATGGCGATCACGCGGCGCCGCCCGCTCGAGGCCGGCGATGCGCTGCTGGTGTGCAGCGACGGGCTGTGGGGGCCGCTGAAGGACGAGGAACTCGCCGGGGATCTCGGCGCAAGCGCAACGCCCCTGCGCGATACGCTGCTCGATCTGGCACGGCGCGCGGTGCGCCGCGCGGGCACCGGCAGCGACAACACATCGGCCGCCGCGCTGCGGTGGCTCGGCGAACAGTAAAGTGAGTGGACAGATGACGACCCGACAGAGCGGCCGTGCGGCTGCGCAGATGCGCCCGGTGAGTTTTACCCGCCAGTTCGCCAAGCATGCCGAAGGGGCGGTGCTGGTGGCCTTCGGCGACACCCAGGTGCTGTGCACCGCGAGCGTGGAGGAGTCGATTCCGCCCTTTTTACGCGGCAAGGGGCAGGGCTGGGTGACCGCCGAGTACGGCATGCTGCCGCGCGCGACGCACACGCGCTCGGCGCGCGAGGCGGCGCGCGGCAAGCAGGGCGGCCGCACGCTCGAGATCCAGCGTCTGATTGGCCGATCTCTGCGCGCGGTGGTCGACCTGAAGGCCCTCGGGGAGCGCACCGTGACCGTCGACTGCGACGTCCTGCAGGCGGACGGCGGTACCCGCACCGCCTCGATTGCCGGCGGCTACGTCGCTCTGGCTCGGGCCTGCCGCGGGCTCGAGCGACGGCGGTTGCTCACGCGCTCGCCGCTGCACGGCCAGGTCGCAGCGGTCTCTGTCGGTATCGTCGACGGCGGCGCGCTGCTCGACCTGGAGTATTCCGAGGACTCGCGCGCCGAGGTCGACATGAACGTCGTGATGAATGACGGCGGCGGGTTCATCGAGCTGCAGGGCACGGCGGAGGGCCACGCGTTCCGTCGCCACGAACTCGATGCGATGCTGGCACTCGCCGCGAGCGGTATCGAGCAGATCTTCCCACTGCAGCGCGAGGCGATCGAGGCGTGAAGATCGTCCTCGCCAGCGGCAACCCCGGCAAGCTGCGCGAGCTGACCGAACTGCTCGCCCCGCATGGGCTGCGCATGCTGCCGCAGTCGGCGTTCGGTCTGGAAACGCCGCCGGAGACCGGCACCACCTTCCGCGAGAATGCGCTGCTCAAGGCGCGCCATGTGTCCGGCCTGACGGGCCTGCCGGCGCTCGCGGACGACTCGGGCATCGAAGTCGACGCCCTCAAGGGGCGTCCCGGGGTGTACTCGGCCCGCTATGCCGGCGAAGGGGCGAGCGACGCGCAGAACCTCCAGAAGCTGCTCGCCGAACTCCAATCCGTGCCCGAGGCCGCCCGCACGGCGCGCTACCGCTGCGTCATGGCGCTGGTGCGCGGGGCGCAGGACCCCGAGCCACTGCTCGCCGAGGGCACTTGGTCGGGCCGGATCCTGCGTGTGCCGCGCGGCACGTGCGGCTTCGGCTACGACCCGGTGTTCCTTCCGGAGGGCCTGGAACGCACCGCCGCGGAGCTCGCTCCGGCGCAGAAGAACGCACTCAGCCATCGAGGACAGGCGCTGCGGGCGCTAGTGGATCGGGTCCGTGAGCGACCGGGCATCGCGGCAGGCGGGCACCGCCGCGTTTGCGGCGAGCTGGGGCGGCTGTTCGTGCTGGCCGCGCCCTCCGGTGCGGGCAAGACGTCCCTGGTGCGGGCGCTGCTCGAGCGTAAGCCTAGCCTGAGCCTGTCCGTCTCTCACACCACCCGGCCGCAGCGGCCCACCGAGACGAACGGTCGCGAATACCACTTCGTGGACACCGCGACGTTCGAGCGCAGCGTCGCCGAGGGCCGATTCCTCGAGCACGCCCGGGTGTTCGGCAATTACTACGGCACGGCGCGTGAGCCGGTGGAGCGCCAGCTGGCCTCGGGGGTAGACGTCGTGCTCGAGATCGACTGGCAGGGCGCCCGTCAGGTGCGCGCCGCAATGCCCTCCTGCCAGAGCATCTTCGTCCTGCCACCCTCGCGCGCGGCGCTGGAGCAGCGGCTGCGCGGTCGAGCGACGGATTCCGCTGAGGTGATCGCACGCCGGCTGCGCGAGGCCACCGGTGACATGACCCATTGGAACGAATTCGACTACGTCGTGGTCAACGACCAGTTCGAGCAGGCGCTCGAGGACCTGGTGCACATCGTCGAAGGCCGCGGCGAGGCGCTGTTCGCCGGGCGGCCGGCGCTCGCGCCACTGCTGGCGCAGCTGCTGGCCTGAACGGCCGTCTTTGCCGTATAGTAAGACGCTCTAGGGTGCCCGCCGCACCCGTTTAACCCATTGTCAATACGCAAGAATCGCCATGGCCCGCATCACCGTCGAAGACTGTTTGCAGAACGTCGATAACCTCTTTCAGCTGGTGATTCTCGCCGCGCAGCGCGCGCGACGCCTGGCCAACGGCGCCGAGCCGACCGTGCCGGTGGAGAACGACAAGCCCACCGTGGTGGCGTTGCGCGAAATCGCCGCCGGCAACGTCACGGTCGAGATGCTGCGTGAGCCGGAACCGCCGCCGGCGGAACCCGTCGTTCCCGATGTGCCCGAGCTCGACATGCAGTCTGCGTTCCGCGCGCCGCAGTTCGGCCTGGGGGACTGAGCGCGGCCGGGATCCCCCGGCGCTGCGTGCCACGGCGCTTCCCGCCGCTGGCTGCGGCCCTTCTGGCTGTGTACATTTCCAGTCTAGCGGCGTAAGCCGCAAGCGCGTGGAGTGGATGTGACAGACCGTTCGGCCGCCGGGCAGCCGCGGGCTGAGGGCCCGGCGAACATTCAGGCTGAGCGCGGGCGACCGACGCCGGCCCGGTGTGGCCTACGGGCGGAACGTTGAGCACCATGGACTACGCGTCTTCCCTTCTCGGGCTGCTTCCCGGCGGAAGGCGAACCCCCGGACTGAAGGAACTACTGGCGACCGTCGGCACCTACCTGCCACCGGATCAGGTGGCCCGTGTGCGCGCCGCCGCGGAATTCGGCGCCTCGGCCCACCAGGGCCAGAAGCGTCTCTCCGGCGAACCGTACATCGCGCATCCGGTCGCCACGGCGGCCATCCTCGCGGACCTCAGACTCGATGCCGACACGCTGGTGGCGGCGATCCTGCACGATGTCATCGAGGACACTCCCACCCCGAAGGACCAGCTCGCCGAGCGTTTCGGCGCCGATGTCGCCGAGCTGGTCGACGGGGTGACGAAGCTCGACGCCATCCAATTTAAGAACCGCGAGGAGGCGCAGGCGGAGTCGTTCCGCAAGATGCTGCTCGCGATGGTGCGTGATCTGCGCGTGATCCTGGTCAAGCTCGCTGATCGCACACATAACATGCGCACGATCCAGGCGATGCCACCGCACCGCCGGCGGGCGATCGCCCGTGAGACGCTCGACATCTACGCGCCGATCGCCGAGCGGCTCGGTCTGTACAACCTGAAACTCGAACTGGAGGAGCTAGGATTTCGTGCGCTGTATCCGCGGCGCTATCGGGTGTTGGAATATGCGCTGCGTAAGGCGCGCGGCAATCAGAAGGAATTCCTCAAAAAGATCGAGCAGCAGGTTGCGGTGGCGCTGAAGAAGCACGGCATCGCCGCCGAGGTCGAAACGCGCGAGAAACACATCTACAGCATCTACCGCAAGATGCTGCGCAAGCGTGCATCGCTTGCGGAGATCGTGGATGTGTATGGTCTGCGCGTCGTCGTCGATGAGTTCGATACCTGCTATCGCGCGGTCGGCGTCGTGCACTCGGTGTTCAAACCGATGCCCGGACGATTCAAGGACTACATCGCCATCCCGCGCGTCAATGGCTATCAGTCTCTGCACACCACGCTGTTCGGTCCCAACGCGGTGCCCCTCGAGGTGCAGATCCGCACCGAGGACATGCACCGGGTGGCGGAGTCCGGCATCGCCGCGCACTGGAAATACAAGAGCGGGGAGGACGCCGGCACGATGCAGCAGGCGCGCGCTCGGGAATGGCTCTCGGAGCTTGTTGAGCTGCAGGAGGACGGCAGCTCCGAGGAGTTCCTCGAGAGCGTCAAGGTCGACCTGTATCCGGACAAAGTGTATGTCTTTACGCCCAAGGGCAAAATTCTGCGCCTGCCAAGCGGCGCGACGGTGGTCGATTTCGCCTACGCCGTGCACACCGACGTCGGCAACCGGTGCGTGGCGGCCAAGGTCGATCGGCGCCTCACGCCGCTGCGCACGGTGCTGCGCAACGGCCAGACCATCGAGATCATCACCGCCAAGGGCGCGGTGCCGAATCCTGCCTGGGTGGGCTTCGTGGTCACCGCCAAGGCGCGCAGTGCGATCCGCCATTACCTGAAGAGCCTGCGACGCACCGAGGCGATCGCGCTCGGCCAGCGGCTGCTCGCGCAGGCGCTCGGGGAGTTCCACCTCGCACTCGAGACCGTCCCGCCCGAGACCCGTGCCGTGATGCTCGGGGAATTCGGCATGAAGGACATGGATGAGCTGTGCGAGCGGATCGGTCTTGGCGAGCGCCTCGCCCCACTCGTGGCGCGCCGTCTGCTGCCGGTGGGCACCCCGCAGGACGGCGGGCAGATGCCCGCACCGCTCGCCATCGCCGGAACCGAAGGGTTGCTCGTGACCTACGCGCGCTGCTGCTTCCCGCTGCCGAACGATCCGGTGTTCGCGTTTCTCTCCGCGGGGCGCGGGGTGGTGATCCACCGCGACCGCTGCGTGAACGTCGAGGACTACCGCAAGCACCCCGAGAAGTGGCTGCCGGTGAGCTGGCAGCCGGCTCCGGAACGGCTGTTCAGCTCCGAGATCCGCGTCGATGTGGTCAATCGCACCGGTGTGCTCGCCCAGGTCGCCGCGGCCATCGCCAGCGCCGATACCAACATTCATCACGTCTCGATCGAGGAGCAGGAAGGCGACGCCACGACCCTGACGTTCGAGCTGAAAGTGCGCGACCGCAAGCAGCTTGCGCACGTGATGCGGGTGATTCGCCGCATGCCGGACGTGGCGCGCGTCAGTCGCACGATCGCATCGCACGGGCGCGGTGGGCGCGCCGACAGCGAGGAGCTCGAGGACTCGGATTCGAATTCCCACACTGCATGAGGATGGACATGAGCCGCACGATCATTCAGACCGACCGGGCGCCGGCGGCAATCGGCACGTATTCGCAGGCGGTGCGCGCCGGGAATACGGTATATCTCTCCGGACAGATCCCGCTCGATCCGCTCACCAAGGAGCTCGTCAGCGGCGACATCGAGGCGCAGATCCGCCGCGTGTTCGAGAACCTCAAGGCCGTGGCCGAGGCGGCCGGCGGCTCGCTCGCGCAGGCGGTGAAGGTCAACATCTACCTGACCGACCTCGCGCACTTCGCCAAGGTCAACCAGATCATGGCGCAGTACTTCCCGCAGCCGTATCCGGCGCGCGCGGCGGTCGGCGTGGCGCAGTTGCCCAAGGGGGCGAGCGTCGAGGCGGAGTGCATCCTGCACCTTGGCTGAAGCGGCCGGCAAACGCGGCGCGAACGAACAGCGCCCGGTGACGGCGCTGCGTGGCGTCGGGGCGGCGCTCGCCGATCGGTTGCGCCGCCTCGGCGTCGAGCAGGTGCAGGATCTGCTGTTCATCCTGCCCGCCGATTACGACGATCGCACCGAGTGCCGGCGCATCGGGGCGCTGATTCCCGGCATGCGCGCGCTCATCGAAGGGGAAGTGCAGCTCACGGAGGTCGTATTCCGGCGGCGCCGCCAGCTGCTGACACGGTTGTCCGACGGCTCTGGCTTCCTGACGCTGCGCTTCTTTCACTTCTCCGCGGCGCAGCAAGAGGGGCTCTCGCGCGGCACGCGGCTGCGGGTCTTCGGCGAGGTGCGCCGCGGGCCGCAGGGCCTGGAGATCGTCCACCCGGAGTACCAGCGGGTCACCGAGCGCTCCGAGGCGGTGCAGGACACGCTGACGCCGCTGTACCCCCTGACCGAAGGGGTGACGCAGGGTCGGCTGCGGATGCTGATCGGACAGGCGCTGCGTGAACTGGACAGCTCGGGAGTGCACGACTGGGTGCCGCGCGAGCTGTTGGAGGATCTGCACCTGCCCTCGCTGCGCGAGGCCCTGCACTACGTGCACCGGCCACCGAAGCAGGCGCAGCTCGCGCAGCTCAGCGCCCGGCGTCACCCGGCGCAACGGCGCCTCGCGTTCGAGGAATTGCTCGCTCACCAGGCGAACCTGCGGCTGATCAAACGTGCCACGCGCACCGATCCGGCCTGGCCGCTCGAGGATGCCGAGGGACTCGCCGCGCGCCTGTTGGGTTCCCTGCCGTTTCAACTCACTCGTGCGCAGGCCCGCGCGCTGGCCGAGGTGGAAGCGGACCTGCGCGCCGAGCGGCCGATGGTGCGCCTGGTGCAGGGCGATGTCGGCTGCGGCAAGACCGTCGTGGCGGCGCTCGCGGCGGCGCGAGCTGCCGGCAGCGGCCTGCAGGCGGCGCTGATGGCGCCCACCGAGCTGCTCGCCGAGCAGCACGCGCGCAACTTTCGCGCCTGGCTGGAGCCGCTCGGGTTGCCCGTGGCGCTGCTCTGCGGTGCCCAGTCGGCGCGGGCGCGGCGCAGTGCGCTCGAGGCCGTCGCCTCCGGCGAGGTGCGCATGGTCGTCGGCACGCACGCGCTGTTCCAGGAGGGCATCGAATTCGCGCACTTGGCGCTGGTGATCGTCGACGAGCAGCACCGCTTCGGCGTGCAGCAGCGCCTGCGTTTGCAGGAGAAGGGTCGTGCGCGCGGCCGCTTCCCGCATCAGTTGATCATGACCGCCACCCCCATCCCGCGCACGCTCGCGATGACCGCGTATGCGGACCTGGACGTCTCGGTGATCGATGAGCTGCCGCCGGGACGTACGCCGGTGCAGACCGTCGTGGTGCCCGAGCAGCGCCGCGACGAGGTCGTCGCACGGGTCGCGCAGGCCTGCCGCGCGGGACGACAAGTGTACTGGGTGTGTCCGCTCATCGAGGAGTCCGAGGAGCTGCGCGCACAGGCGGCAGAGGAGACCCAGGCCGTGCTCGCCGAGGCGCTGCCGGAGCTGCGCGTCGATCTGGTGCACGGCCGGCTCGCCTCGGCCAAGAGGGAGGCGGCCATGCACGCCTTTCAGGCCGGCCACATCCAGGTGCTGGTCGCCACGACGGTCATCGAGGTCGGCGTCGATGTCCCGAATGCGACGTTGATGGTGATCGAAAACGCCGAGCGCATGGGGCTGGCGCAACTGCACCAGCTGCGCGGGCGGGTCGGGCGCGGTGCGGCGGCGAGCAGCTGCGTGCTGCTCTATCGCGCTCCGCTCTCGATGCTTGCCCGTCGCCGCCTGGAGGTGATGCGCCAAACGAACGACGGCTTCGAGATTGCGCGGCGCGACCTGGAGTTGCGCGGCCCGGGTGAGCTGCTGGGCACCCGGCAGACGGGACTGGCGCAGATGAGGGTTGCGGATCTGATCCGCGATGCCGACCTGCTCTCGCGGGTGCAGGCGGCCGCCGAGGTGCTCCTCGAGCGCTATCCGGATAATATCGCCGCGCTGACGGCCCGCTGGCTGGCTGGCGGCGAGCAGTACGGGAGGGTAGGTTAGGCGCATGTCCGCAACGATCGATGCAGTCCGTCCCGCAGGCGCTGCGCGTGAGGCGCCGTTCGCGCACCGGGTGGCGCGGCGGCTTCAGGAGTACGCGCGACTCGCCCGCTTCGACCGGCCGATCGGCACGTGGCTGCTCTTGTGGCCGACGCTCTGGGCGTTGTGGGTTGCCGGACGCGGCCGGCCGGATCCGCAGGTGCTCATCGTGTTCGTGCTCGGGGTCATCGTGATGCGCGCCGCCGGGTGCATCATCAACGACTTCGCCGATCGCAACGTCGACCCGCACGTGAAGCGGACCCGCGACCGGCCGCTCGCCGCGCGGCGCGTCTCGCCGGCCGAGGCGCTCTCGTTGTTCGGCGTGCTGATGCTCGCGGCGCTCGTACTGGTGAGCCGGCTCAATCGCTTGACGATCGAGCTGGCCATCGTCGGCGCGGTGCTCACGGCCTCGTATCCGTTCGTGAAGCGGTTTTTCCCATTGCCGCAGCTGTACCTGGGGCTGTCGTTCGGCGGCTGGAGCATTCCGATGGCCTTTGCGGCCGAGCTCGGCACGGTGCCGAAGGCGGCCTGGGTGATGTACATCGCCGCGGTACTGTGGGCGGTGGTCTACGACACGCTCTATGCCATGGTCGATCGCGACGATGATCGCAAGATCGGTATCCAGTCGAGCGCGCTGTTGTTCGCCGATCTCGACCGACTCCTGGTCGGGGTGCTGCAGGGACTGGTGCTGATCGCGCTCGTGCTCGCCGGGCGCGAGCTGAAGTTCGGCGGCTGGTACGCCGCGGGGCTGTGGACTGCGGCGGTTCTGTTCGTCTATCAACAGTGGCTCGTGCGCCGCCGCGAGCCGGCCGCCTGTCTGCGCGCCTTTCTCAACAACAACTACGTCGGCATGGCCATCTTCATCGGCGTGGCGCTGCATTACGTGTACGCGCACTGAGCGGCGCGCAACTTTTCCGCCTCCGCCGGGTTATGGTCCCAGGTCCGTGCTGCTGCGCCGCTCGGGACCTTCAGCGGTCTCAGGGCCGCAGGGCACGGGAGTGAACGATGAACGCCAATGCCGATCTGAATGCGAGCCCCCATCCGCAGATGGTCTTCTGCCGCGCCTGCGGCCGGCAACTGCACATCAGCGCCACGAGTTGTCCGGGCTGCGGGGCGCGCCAGCTGGCCGCCGGGGAGTCACCGCGGTTGCTCCTGCCGGCGTTCCTGCTGTGTCTGGTGTTCGGTTATCTCGGTGCACACCGCTATTACGCCGGTAAGATCGGCACCGGGATCCTGATGCTGATCACCGCAGGGGGGCTCGGCATCTGGGTGCTAGTCGACCTGATCATGCTGCTCAGCGGGACATTCACCGATGTCGAGGGACGGCGACTGACGCGTTGGGTGTGAGACGCACGGCTGAGAAGATCAGCATCACCCGAAGCAATCCGAGCGGCGGATCGGGCGCGCCGTCTGTGCAGCCGCTACAGCCCGCAGCCGAGTGCGTGCTCACGCCCGCCGCGAAGCGCGTGCGAGCCGTTGAGCGGCGCATCGCCCACGGACCCTACGGCGCCGCTTGCAGCGCCGGGGGTTTTCAGTACAGTGCGCGCTCGATACGCGCACCGCACGCGCCTGGGATTGCTCGCACGAGTGAACACGCAGAAGAACCTGTCGTTCCTGCACCGCCTGCGCTTCGCGCTCGCGGGCCTCGGGCACGCGCTGCGCAGTGAGCGCAGTCTGCGCACGCAGGCCGCGGTGTTCGTGCTGGTGCTGATGGCGCTCATCGTCCTGCGCCCCGGCGCGTTGTGGTGGGCCGCAGTGCTGCTCGCCAGTGCCGCGGTCCTGGCGGCGGAACTGTTCAACACGGCGCTCGAGGCGCTGTCCGATCACCTGCATCCGGACCAGCATCCACGCATTCGCATCGTGAAGGACTGCGCCGCGGCCGCCGTGCTCATCGCCAGCCTCGGTGCGCTCGCCGTCGGTATCGCGCTCGCGCTGCATCTGCTGAGGCGCTGAGGCGCTGCTCAAAAATTGAGCGATCGTCGACTGGATGGCTCGACACGCGTTGACAATCAGGGCGTCGGCCGGGAACATGCGCGGCGCGGAGCCCCGTCCGCCGATGCCCCTGGATCCCTATGACTGCACCGAATCCCGCCGCGCTTGGCACCGTGCGCCACGATTGGACGCGCTCTGAGGTCCAGGCGCTGTTTAAGCTGCCGCTACTCGATCTGCTCCTGCACGCGCAGCGTGTACACCGCGAGCATCATGTGCCGAACACGGTGCAAATGAGCACCCTGCTGTCGGTGAAGACCGGCGCTTGCCCCGAGGACTGCGCGTACTGCTCGCAGAGCGTGCGCTACGACACCGGTCTTGAGCGCGAGTCGCTGATGGAGGTCGCCGCGGTGCGCGAGTCCGCTGCCCGTGCCAAGGCCGCCGGTGCGACCCGATTCTGTATGGGCGCGGCGTACCGATCGCCGAAGGCCAAGGACCTCAAAGTCATAGCGGCGATGATCCGCGAGGTGCGCTCGCTCGGGATGCAGACCTGCGCCACCCTCGGCATGCTGACCCGCGAGCAGGCCTGCGAGCTGAAGGACGCCGGGCTCGATTACTACAACCATAATCTCGATACGTCCCCGGAGTTCTACGGCGAGATCATCACCACGCGGACCTACCAGGACCGCCTCGATACGCTCGCCGCGGTGCGCGCGGCGGATCTGAAGGTTTGCTGCGGCGGCATTCTCGGTCTGGGCGAGTCCCCGAGCGACCGCGCCGGGCTGCTGCTCACGCTCGCGAACCTGCCGGAGCATCCCGAGAGCGTGCCGATCAACCAGCTGGTGAAGATCGAGGGCACTCCGCTCGCCGACAGCGCGCCGCTCGATCCGTTCGAGTTCGTGCGCGCCATTGCGGTGGCGCGGCTGCTGATGCCGCGCGCCTACGTGCGTCTCTCGGCCGGCCGCCAGAGCATGAGCGATGAGCTGCAGGCGCTGTGCTTCATGGCCGGCGCGAACTCGATTTTCTACGGCGAGCGTCTGCTCACGACCGGCAACCCGGACGTCGAGCGCGATCGCCGGCTGTTCGAACGACTGGGTCTGCAGGCCGAGGCCGGCGTCGCCGAGGCCGGCGTCGCCGAGGCCGGCGAGCCGCTCGCCGGGCACTCCTG
>JBMFWZ010000083.1:0-15233 GCA_049964755.1 Steroidobacteraceae bacterium
GCAGCGGCACGCAGCACCCAGGGAAAGAGTCGCTCGAGAAAAACGAACAGCTTGCCGTGCCCGGTGATGATCACTTCGCGCTGCCTCCGCGCGATCGCGTGCAGCATGTGGCGCACCGCGTCAGTGCGTGCCATCACCAACCAGCTCGGAATGGGCTCGGCCGCCTCGGCATGCAGACGGCCCTGGTTGTCGACGCGGCGGATTTCGCTTTCGACGAAACCTGGGCTGATCAGCGTCACGCGCACGCCCTGCAGCGCCAGCTCAGGGGTGATGGCGTTGGCAAGCGCACGTACGGCGAACTTGCTCATGGCGTAGGGCGAGGTGCCCGGTGAGGCGGTCCACCCCGCCACGCTGCCGAGCAGAACGAGTTGGCCGTGTGATTCGAGCACTGCCGGCAGCGCCGCCCGCAGCGTGCGCAACACGCCAAATACGTTCGTCTCGAACTGCCGACGATAGTCCTCGACCGTCAGTTGTGCGAACGCACCGACGACACCGAAACCGGCGTTGGCGATGACGATGTCGAGCCGACCCCAGCGCGCGATCGTCTCGGCTACCGCGCGCGGCGGATCTGCATCGCACGTGACATCGCAGACGATGATCAGCGGCTCGGCGCCCGCCGCCGCCAGAATCTGCCCGCGCAGTTGTTCCAGCCGATCGGTGCGCCGCGCCGCGAGTGCCAGGCGTGCCCCTGCGCGCGACAGCTGCAGCGCCATCTCCTCGCCGATGCCCGAGGATGCCCCGGTGATCAGTACGACTTTGTCTTTGAAGCGTTCTGCGGCGCTCGTGGTCATGCTGCACTCCGTCTGCGTTCGGGATGCGGGGCCGGCCTCCTACCCCCGAGGCAGCCCCACCGCGCCCCGCCGGCCGTCGAGCAAGAATATGCGATTGGGGCGTCCCGGACACGCCCCCCCAAGAGCCCCGTTCTGTGCGATAGTTATTAATAGCGGTAGCGAGCGGCCAGCTGGGATCCCAGGAGCCGCTGTCCCCCGGGGAACGTTCGGGCACCGGCCTTAAGTCCCGGGCGCTGCGGCCGATTTAGTGGCGAATGACGCACGAACAACGCAATCTGTACCGAATCCTCTACGTTCAGCCCGAGGCCCCGCCCGAGGTGATCACGGCCGTGTTCCGCTGCCTGATGAGCCAGCTGCGCGCCCACCCGGACCTCGGCGGCAATGCCGAGGCGGCCGCACGCATCAACCAGGCCTACCAGGTGCTGCGCGATCCGGTGAAGCGCAAGGCGTATGACGACAGCCGCCACCGCCCGCTGTCCTCCCGGGCCCGCCCGAACGACGGCGAAGTGCGCCGTACGGCCGTAGCCACCGCGGGCACCTGCCCGTTCTGTGCCGCCCCCGTCCCGGCGCGCATCGAGGCAGAGACCCGCTGCCGCCGCTGCGCCAGCCCGCTCGCCCCCGTGGCCGCTGAATTAGCCACGGCCCGCGAACCGTTCGGCCGGCGCTCGGCGCCTCGGGTAGAGAAAAATAGCCGCGTCACCGTACATGCGGCCCCCAATGAGACCCCGGTCTCGGCGGTGTTGCGCGATCTGTCGGCGAGCGGGGTGAGCCTGTATACGGCCGTGGCCGTGCGGACGGGGCGAAACATCCGCATCGAAGCACTTGGCATGGACATGGTCGCCCACGTCATCAAGACCCAGCCCAGCGACAAGGGCTGCCTGGTCCGAGCCGTGCTGGTGACGGCTCTGTTCAACCGCAAATCCGGCGTATTTATGTCCACTAGCGCCTGAGGGCGCGCAGCGGCGGGGAGAGAAGCGCGACCGCGATCACGGCTGCCGGCGCACGGATTTGACGCCCCCGTAGGCGGACGCCTATAACTTTCGGCGACGGACTAGGAGAGCACGATGCGCGTTCTGGTCGTCGAAGACGACAACAATCTGCGCTCGGTCCTGCGCACCGCAATGGAGCGCAGCGGCTGCGAAGTCGAGGAGGCCGGTGATGGAGCCGCGGCGCTGCGCTGCCTTGCCGCGCAGCATTACGACGCCGCGATCGTCGATTACCAGCTGCCGCCGCCCGATGGACTTGAGATCCTGCGCCAGTTGCGGGCGGTTCAGCCACGCTGCGTACGCGTGCTGATGTCCGGGGCGTTGGACCTGCCGGTGGTGATGGGCGCGGTAAACCGCGGGGAAGTTTCCCGGCTGATCGCCAAGCCCTTTCATCTCGATGCGCTCTTCAGCGTACTCGAGGAGGCGCTCGCCGAGCGCGGCCGGCTCGAGCAAATCTACGGACGCGCCCAACAGGATGGCCTGGAACAGCAGCGCCGCGAACTCCAAGCGTGCCTCGGTGGCTGCATGCTGCAGCTCGCCGTGCAGCCGCTCATCGAGGCTGGGACCGGCCAGTTGCAGGGCTACGAGGCACTGCTGCGCAGCCGCCACCCGACGCTCAACACCCCGCTGCGGGTCCTCGGGGCCGCCGAGCAGCACGACATGCTCGGTCCGCTCGCCAACTGGATCGCGCAGGCCGCCGCGGACTGGCTGCAGAAGCTGCCGAACGGACTGCTGTTGTTCATCAACGCCCACCCGCGTGAGCTGGCCGACCTGCCCGCCGTGCAGCGACGCTTCGAACCGCTGCGGACGGCCGCAGATCGCTTGGTGGTCGAAATCACCGAGCGGAGCAACTTGCTGGAAGAAACCGACTGGCGGGCCGCCATCCTCTGGCTCTCGCAGGCCGGCTTTCGCATCGCGATCGACGATCTGGGCTCCGGATACAACTCGCTCGCGGTACTGGCAGAGCTGCAGCCAGCTTTCCTGAAAGTCGACATGAGCATCGTGCGCAACATCGACCGCGAGGAGCGCAAACAGCGGTTGGTCGAGTTGCTCACCCGCTTCGCCCAAGCCACAGGCAGCCGAGTGGTGCTCGAGGGTATCGAAACCGAGGCTGAAGCGGACACCGCGCGGCGGCTCGGAGTCGATCTGCTGCAGGGCTATTTGTTCGGCCGGCCGGCTCTGAGCCTCTAGCCGTTCAGACCACGGAGGGATCCTGCGGCGCCGCCAATGCCGCACGCAGATCGTGCAACCGCGGCGGCTTGGTGAGCACCCGATCGACGTGCGGGGGAATCTCCCCCTCCTCCGCGAGCCGCCGCCCCCAGCCAGTCAACAGCACAACGAGCGTCTGCGGCCGGGCTCGCTTGACGGCCGCAGCGACCTGACGGCCGTCGACCTGCGGCATGCCAAGATCCGTAATCACAACCTCGTACGGTTCACTTGCACTCAGCGCACGGTGAAACGCTTCGATCCCCGCCTGTCCACCGTCGGCGACGCTGACGGCATGACCATCGGCACTCAGCGTCTCGCGCACCGACTGGATCACGATCCGATCATCATCGATGAGCAATATGCGCCGGGGCGGCACCACCTCGACGGGGCGGATCCCGGTCACGCCACCGGTATCGTCGCGCATCACCGGGAAGCTCAGCGTCACGCAGGTTCCTTCGCCCGGAGCGCTCGCGACCTCGATCTCTCCGCCATGCCGCTGCACGGTGCCGTAGACCATGGGCAGCCCGAGACCCGTGCCGCGCTCACCTTTGGTGGTGTAGAAGGGTTCAAGACAACGACTGCGGGTCTCCTCGTCCATGCCGACCCCGGAGTCTGCCACCGCCAGCTGCACGTACCCGCGCGCCCCACCATTCGCCGTGGCCGGCACGAGCAGGCGTGTGCGCAATGACAGTCGCCCGCCCTGCGGCATGGCATCGACGGCGTTGAACACCAGGTTAGTGAGCGCATCGCGCAGCTCGCTGGCGACGCCCGGCACGGGCGGCAGTTGCGCATGCAATTCGGTCTGCAACTCGATCACCACACCGCGCTGCTGTGGCATGTCGCTCCAGCGCGCACGGGTCAGATCGATCACGTCCTCGACCAGCTGATTCAGGTCCACCGGCATGAACCGCTGCTGCGGTTCGCGCGCTCGATAGAATTCGCGCATGCGCGCCACCGTGTGCGCCACTTGCTCGACCGCACGCTGGATCACCTGCAGAGACTTGTGGACCCGCGGCGGCACCTCGGGGTCCTGGATCGCCATGTCCGTATACAACATGATGGGCGAGATCGCATTGTTGATGTCGTGCGCGATACCGCTTGCCATCGTGCCCAGGGCGAGCAGTCGCTCCTGTTGCAGTACCGCCCGCTGGGTCTGACGCAGATCGTCGTACGCGCGCTGCAGCGCCTCGTGCAGCTGCGCCTGCTGCGCCGCCAGTGCGACGTGTTCGGCAAGCTGACGCAGAAACTCGCACTCCCCGCTCGAGAAGCTGCCCGGCTCGCGCCGTGCCGCGAGCAGCACGCCGAATACCTGGCTCTCAACGCGCAACGGCGCGGCCACCAACGACCCGAGACCACTGCCGGCCAGACGGCGGGGAAAAGCCGCACCAAGCAGCGCCAGATTCGGCTCATACACCAGCTCGCCGTGCACGCAACGCGACAGGCCGTTCTGACCGATATCGATGCTGGTGTTCTCCCCCAGCGCCAATTCGAGCGCGAGCGCTGTGCTGTGCCTGCCGACGCGGGCAACGATCAGGCGGTGCGCGGTGCCGTCGTACCGGTTGATCGAACAGAAATCGAGCGCCAGGTGTGCCTCCAGGGTGCCAATGACGACCTCGAAGATGCTGTAGACGTCCTGGCGTTCGCCCATGGCGCGCGTAATGCTGCCCAGCAGATTCAGCCGCGCAAGCTGCCCTTCGAGCTTCAGGCGCGCCTCCTTGCGTTCGGTCACGTCGGCGGCGGCGCCGAACCACTCGATGATTCGATCCGCGTCGTCCTTCAACGGCACCGCACGTGAGACCACCCAACCGACGCTACCGTCGGGGCGCCGGACGCGGTGCTCGAGCTCCAGCAGTCGACCCGTGCGCAGCGCTTCGGCGACCGCCGCACGCACGCGCTCACGGTCCGCGGGGTACACAAATCGCTCGAGCCAATCCGTAGTCGCCACCGACTGTGCTGCAGCGTCACCGTCCGGGCGCTGTGCGCGCAGTTCGCTCCAATCCGCCGCGATCTGGTACACCACATCAGAAGTGGTGCTGACGAAGGCACGCAACCGCCGCTCACTGGCGCGCATCGCGGCATGGGCACGAGCCAGTTCGCAGGTCCGCTGAATGACGCGATGTTCAAGATCCGCATTCAGCTGGCGCACTGCGATCTCGGCGCGGCGGCGTCCGGCGAAATCCCGCTGCAGTGCCCAGAGCGCCAGTGCGGTGATGATGAACGCCAGTGCGCCACCGCCGGCGACGGTCTGTTCGGTCAAGTGCGCCCGCGCAGCAGCGGCCGCTTCGCGACCGGACAGCAGCGTTCGCTCGGTCGAGCGCATCCGGCCGATGATCTGGTCAATCTGCCGGGCCGCCGTGCGATGCGCTTGCGCGAGCAGCTGCTGGCGCTGTGCGGCCCGAAAGCCCTGTTCGCGCCGCAGCGCGATGAGGTCACTGAGCCCGGTGATGCGCGCGGCAAGCAGCGGCGCGAGCCGCATCAGACGGTTCTGTTCGAGCGGGTTGTCGGCGGTCTGACGCTGCAGCCGACCGTAGCCGTCCTCGATGGCGCGCGCGGCGCGGCGGTAACTGCGCAAGTCGGCCGGACTCTCGGTGATGAGAAAGTCCCGCTCGTCGGACTCGGCCGTCTCGATGCCGCCCTGGAGTTGGCGTAGATTCGCGAGCACCAGGACGGTGTGCGTGACCCAAGCCGCATCGCGCCGCAGGCGCTGCAGGCTGAGCATGGCGACGACTCCGATCAGCACCACGCAGGCCAACGCACAAGCGAGGGCGAGTTGCGTCTTACGTTCCGTCGTCCAACGCATCGGCGCTTGCACTCCGCTCAGTCGTGCAGATCACGCGCGCGTCCCCGCAGGGAACGCCGTTGGGGGCCGCAGCCGAGTGCCACGGTACGAGTCCTGCGCTCAGAGTGGGCGGCGCAGCCGCGGTGCTCACCGCAACCCAGCTGCGCGCGGACCAGCGCGCGCGATGTCCAAGCCCCCTCCCTCATGCGGGCCCACCTTACGCCCCCGTTCCACCGCGCGCCAGCGCCGTCCCGGAAGGTCGGCGTTCCGGCGAACGCCGTGACCCTCAGGCCAGATGCGGGCGATCAGCGGGGCGCGCCTCGCGCTCGATTTCGGCGAACGCGGAGTGGTTGTGGATCGACTCGAAGTTCTCGGCCGTCACGCGGTAGCGAGTGATCCGCTCCTCGGCGTTCAGACGCACCGCAACATCACGCACGAGGTCTTCGGCAAACTTTGGATTCTCATAGGCACGCTCGGTGACGAACTTCTCATCCGGCCGCTTCAGCAGACCGAACAGCTCGCAAGAGGCTTCCTCCTCGGCGATGCGTACGAGCTCCTCGATAGTCATCGGTGCATTCAGCTGTGCCTCGATGGTCACGTGCGAGCGCTGATTGTGCGCGCCGTAGTCGGAGATCTCCTTCGAGCAGGGACACAGACTCGTCACCGGGACACACACCTGCAGCGTCGCGCGCGTCCCGCCGTGCGGGTCGTGCGCCACGCGCATCAGGATTTCGTGATCGAGCAGACTCTCGACGCCCGAAACCGGCGCGGATTTGCGAATGAAATACGTGCAGGCCACGGCGATTTCGCCGCGATCCGCACCGAGCCGCGCAAGCATCCGTTGCAGCAGCGCCAGCAGCGCCGGCAGATCGAGCGCCGTCGGGTTGGCCTCGATGATTTCTACGAAGCGGGACATGTGCGTCCCCTTCACCTCGCCCGGGAGCCCTACGGACATGTCCAGCCGGGCCACCGTGGACTGCTCGCGGCCGTCGGCCTGGCGTATCCGCAGCAGGGTCCGAAGGCCCTTCACACCCACTCGGTTGATGCGCAGATTGCGGCTATCGGGACTGGCCTGAACGTCAGCGAGTACAGCACGGGCAGCAGCATTCATGGGGCGTCCTCGTAGACTTGTTTGTCCTAGACAAATAGGATTTGTGGGCGGACAATAGGCTTTCAATTGAGATCTGTCAATTTTGTCCAGGACAAACGTGTCTACCCCTCAATTGCCCGATGCCTCGATCAGCGCCGTGGAGCGCGAGACCGGGCTGTCCAAGGACACGCTGCGGATCTGGGAGCGACGCTATGGGTTTCCGCTGCCGCTGCGAGATGCGCATGGGGAGCGCTTGTATCCGCAGGAGCAGGTGCTCAAGCTACGGCTGATCAGCCGACTGCTCGATCGCGGGTTGCGCCCGAGCCAGCTGGTCGCAGCGCCGCTCGAGACGCTGATCGCTCGGGCGTCGAGCGACGCTGACGGTTCCGCCCGCGCGCCCGAAGATGGGGAGCTGCTCGACACGACGCTGGGGCTGCTGGCGGCCTATGACGAGGCCGGCCTGCGTTCGCATCTGTCCGTGGCGTTGCAGCGGCTCGGGCTGCAGCGTTTCGTCATCGATTTCGCCGCCCGGATGAATCTGCGGGTCGGGGAAGCCTGGTCGCGCGGCCAGCTCTCGATCAGCCAGGAACACCTCTACACCGAGCAGATGCAGCACCAGCTGCGCCAGGGCATCGGGGCCATCTACCCCGGGGCGCGCCACCCCAGCGTGATGCTGACGACGCTGCCGGGAGAAGAGCACCAGTTGGGGCTGCTGATGGCTCATGCGTGCCTGGCGGTCGAAGGCCTCCGCTGTATCTCCTTGGGCGTGCAAACGCCTGCCTGGGAAATCAGCGAGGCAGCGCAGCAGCAGGGCATCGAGGTCGTGGGCCTGTCCTTCAGCGAAGCGCTGCGACAAAAGGCCGCGCTCGAGATGCTCAAGGACCTGCGCGCCCGACTGCCGCAACAGATCGAAGTCTGGGCCGGCGGCGCGCTCTGGGCGCGGTTGCGTCGCCGCCTCCCCGGCGTGCGCTTCATCACCCGCCTTGACCAATTGCCGCGGGTGATCGCCGACTACCGGGTCGAACACGGAAGTCGCATCGCGAACGCGGAGTGAATCGGATGTTCGAGGACTTCGCCCACGTTTGGACGCCCGTCGCGTTCAGCTCGCGGCTGGCGCGCGCGCGCCCCCTGCGCGTCGAGGTGGCAGGCACTGCGCTCGTGCTGTTTCGAGATGCGCACGGGGCGCCCGCGGCACTGCTCGACCGCTGTCCGCACCGCGGCGTAGCGCTCTCGCTGGGCACCGTAGTCGACGGTTGCCTGCAGTGCCCGTTTCACGGCTGGCGGTTCGCTGGTTCCGGACCGTGCGTCGATGTTCCCTGGAATCCAGACGTGCGCCGCGAGCGCCTCGCCGCCCTCGCCGTGCCTGCCGTCGAGCTCGCAGGCCAGGTGTGGATCCACACCTCGACGGGCGATCCGCCACCGCAGCCCCCGTCGGTGCATGAGGCACTGCTCGGCACGCGCACCCGTATCAGCGGCATCGAGATGACCTGGAACACGCACTGGACCCGTGCGATGGAAAACATGCTCGATTGGCCGCACCTGCCCTTCGTTCACCGGCGCAGCATCGGCAAGGACCTCGTGGCGCTGCTCGGGGAACGTCTCGAGACGCTGATCGAGCCGCATGAGTGGGGTTGGCGGGTTCGCACGGCCCTGCACGGGCAGGTGCGGCCCGGCATGCTCGACTTTCGCCGGCCCAACCAGATGAATTTGCACATTCCCGTGCCAGGCCGCGAGCTGACGCTGGCGGTGGCCTGCATCCCGATGGCTGAACGGCGCACCAAACTCCTGCTCAGCGCCGCGCGCAATTTCGCACGCTTACCGCTGCTCGATGGCCTGTTCAACCGCGCCAACCGACGCATCGCCGCGGAAGACCGCGCCATTGTCGAATCGTCCGAACCGCCGGAGATCCCGCCGGCGCGCGCGGACCGCTCCGTACCCACCGACCGCGCTACATTGCGCTTTCGCCACTACTACTTCAGCGCATTGAAGGGGAGCGCTTGCGCTGCGCCGCCAGCGTGAGCTGGCGCAGCGCCCCGCTAGCGCTTCAGCGCGCGCGCCAACGCCTCGGCCATCACGCCATTGCCACCGGGTTCGGCAGCCCGGGCGTTCTGGGCACGCGCAACGGGACGCGAGCCGCGTCGGTCTCGATCGGCTTGCGCGTTCGGCCGCGGCGCCCCCCCCGTACGCTCGCGTGACGGCGCCTCATCGAGCCTCATGGTGAGCGCGACACGCCGACGCTGCAGATCCACCTCGAGCACTTTGACCTTGACCACGTCGCCCGCCTTGACGAGCTCGCGCGGGTCTTTCACGAACCGGTGCGACATCATGGAGATGTGCACCAGACCGTCTTGGTGCACACCGATGTCGACGAATGCGCCGAAGTTGGTCACGTTCGTCACGACGCCTTCGAGCAACAGGCCCGGCTGCAGATCCTTCAGATCCTCCACGCCCTCGTGGAACACCGCGGTCTTGAACTCCGGCCGCGGGTCACGGCCGGGTTTCTCGAGCTCGCGCAAGATGTCACACACCGTCGGCAGACCGAAGCGCTCATCGATATACCGGTGGGCATCGAGCTGCTTCAGAGCACCGGCATCGCCCATCACCTGAGCGAGCGGCTTGTCGAGATCCTCGAGGATGCGCTCGATGAGCGGATAGGCCTCCGGGTGCACCGCCGAGCGGTCGAGCGGGTTCGATCCGTCGTTGACGCGCAGGAATCCGGCGGCCTGCTCGAACGTCTTCGCCCCCAGGCGCGGCACGGCGAGCAGCGCCTCGCGACTGGCAAACGCCCCGTGCTCGTTGCGGTGACGCACGATGGACTCGGCCAGCGTCGCCGACAGGCCCGAGATGCGCGCCAGCAGCGCCGGGGAGGCGGTGTTCACGTCGACGCCCACGGCGTTGACGCAGTCCTCGACCACCGCATCGAGCGAGCGGGCAAGTTTGCTCTGGTTGACGTCGTGCTGGTACTGACCGACGCCGATCGATTTCGGATCGATTTTCACCAACTCGGCGAGTGGGTCCTGCAAGCGGCGCGCAATGGACACCGCACCGCGCAGACTGACGTCGAGTTCGGGCAACTCCCGCGATGCCAGTTCGGAAGCCGAGTACACCGAGGCGCCCGCCTCCGATACCACGATCTTCGTGAGCTTCAAGTCCGGGAAGCGCTTGATCAGCTCGGCGGCCAGGCGGTCCGTCTCGCGCGACGCGGTACCGTTGCCGATACTGATCAAATCAACCGAGTGCTTGCGGCACAGCGTCGCGAGCACCTGCAGCGCCATCTCCCAATCATTGCGCGGCACGTGCGGGTAGACCGTCGCGGTATCGAGCACCTTGCCCGTACGATCCACCACCGCCACCTTCACGCCCGTGCGCAGTCCCGGATCGAGCCCCATGGTCGCCCGCGGACCGGCAGGCGCGGCGAGCAGCAGGTCGTGAAGGTTGCGCGCAAAGACCGAAATCGCCTCGGTTTCAGCACTCTCGCGCAGCTCGGCGAACAGCTCGCCCTCGAGCTGCCAGGCGAGCTTCACCTGCCAGCACCAGCGCACGGTCTGGGCGAGCCACGCATCCGCCGGGCGGCCCTGATCGGCAATGGCGAAGCGCGCGGCAATCTTGCGCTCGCAGGAATTGACTTCGGTGACGGCCGGCGCTGGCGCATCGGCGGTCTCGAGCTGCTCGGGCAGCTTCAGGACGATCTGCAGCACCTGTTCCTTGCGGCCGCGAAACAACGCAAGCGCCCGATGCGACGGAATCGCCTTGAGTGGCTCGCGATAGTCGAAGTAGTCACGGAACTTCGCGCCTGCCTCCTCTTTGCCCGGCTCGATTTTCGCGACCACCCACCCCGTCTCGCGCAGATGCTCACGCAGCGTGCCGACCAGCGCCGCATCCTCCGCAAATCGCTCCATCAGCACCTGGCGGGCACCTTCCAGCGCCGCCTTGGTGTCCGGGACACCCGGGTTCTCGCCCTGCTCGGTGCTGAACGGCTCGCGCAGATACTGGGCGGCCTCGGTGTCCGGATCGAGCCGTGGATCCTCGAGCAGCGCCGCAGCGAGCACATCGAGGCCCGCCTCGCGCGCGATTTGCGCCTTGGTGCGTCGCTTGGGTTTGTAAGGCAGATACAAATCCTCAAGGCGCTGCTTGGTCTCGGCGGCCTCGAGACTCGCGCGCAGCTCCGGCGTCAGCTTCCCCTGCTCCTCGATGCTCTTCAGTACCACCGCGCGCCGCTCCTCCAGTTCGCGCAGATACACCAGGCGCTCCTGCAGCGTGCGCAGCTGAGCATCATCAAGGCCGCCAGTGGCTTCCTTGCGGTAGCGGGCGACGAACGGGACGGTGGCGCCGCCGTCGAGCAGCGCGACGGCGGCGAGGACCTGCGGCGGACGGACCGCGAGCTCCGCGGCGATACGGGATTCGATGGACAGCATCAGCGGTGGGAGGGGGTCGGCCGAAGGAGGCTGCACTATGCGCAATCGGCCGGCCCACAACAAGTCTTGCGCCGGCCACCGAAAATGTCCTAGTCCCACCCGCTCGCGCCAGCCACGTGCTCATCGAGAATCGGGATTTGTACGTATGCGAACCGCCCCGATCCGCGACAAATCGCAAAAAATATTCGGTGAATGAACGAGTTAAGCCTCCGCGCGAGCGCCGCGGCAGCGTCGAGCTGCCTGCGCGCGGCTGCGACGTGAGTCACGTCGCACCGGCGGGCCGTCGTTAGGATGCGCACATGAAATCGGTCGCCATGCACACCATTTTCGATGGCTGGCTGGTCGCTCTGTCGATTGCGATCCGACGGTCGGCCGTCTGTGCCGCGCTCGGCCACTTTCGATGGCTGGCTGGTCGCTCTGTCGATTGCGATCGCCGTCTTCGTCTCGTACACCGCGTTTCGACTCGCCGCGCGCGTTGCGGATGAGGGCCGGCCGCTGCGCCGATTCTGGGCGTTCGGTGGCGCCTTCGTGCTCGGCATCGGCATCTGGTCGATGCACTTCATCGGCATGCTCGCCATGGCGATGCCGATTCCGCTGCACTACAACATCGCTCTGACGCTACTGTCACTTCTGGTGGCCATCCTCACCTCCTGGGGCGCGATCCGCATCGCCGCCACGGGGCGGATGAATACCCGCCGACTGACCGTCGGCGCTCTGGTGATGGGCGGCGGTATTGGCGCGATGCACTACCTCGGCATGGCCGCGATCGACATCACCCCGGCAATTCATTATCGGCCCGTGCTCGTCGCCTCGTCGATTCTCTTCGGCGTTCTTGCCTCGGGTCTCGCGCTGCGTCTGACATTCCCGCTGCAGCGCGATCCGCCCGCAGATCCATTGGCTCGCCTCGGCGGTGCCGTGCTGATAGGTCTGGGCATCAGCGGGACGCATTACCTCGGCATGGCCGCCGCCCACTTCGCCCCCGGTGCCGTCAGCCACGGCGGACTGGTTCTGAATAGCTTCTGGTGCTCCACCACGATCGCGCTGACCGCCGGCAGCGCCCTCGCCTTCACGCTGATCAACGACCTGTACACCACGGAGCTGGCGGCGCGAGCCCGGGCGCACGCGGGTCGGCTGCGCCAGATCAATGCACAGCTGCACCACCAAGCACTGCACGATGCGCTGACCGGCCTGCCGAATCGCACCGCCTTCCTCGAGTGCCTCGGCGCGGCCTTGAAGGATGCGCGCGCCGGCTTCGGGCCGTGTGCCGTTCTGGCCCTCGACCTCGACCTCGACCGTTTCAAACTGATCAACGATTCGCTCGGCCACAGCGTCGGCGACGAACTGCTGCGCGAGGTGGCGCGCCGGCTGCGCGTTGCGGTGCGCTCCGGTGACCTGGTCGCGCGCATGAGCGGGGATGAGTTTCTGGTCCTCGCCCGCCACGTGCGCAGCCCCGCCGAGGCCGGCCAGATCGCGGAGAACATCATCGCGGCACTCCGTATGCCGCTGGGCCTCGGGACACTCGAAGTCCTGGTGGCCACCAGCATCGGGATCAGTCTGCACCCTGGCGACGGCGATACCCAGGAGACGCTGTTGGCGCATGCGGACGAGGCGATGTACAGCGCAAAGCGGCGAGGCGGGCGGACCTGGCAGTGCTTCGCCGCGGACATGAATGGCTTCACGCAGGAGCGTCTGCGCCTGGAGAGCGACCTGCACCGTGCACTCGAGCGCGACCAGTTCGAGCTGCACTACCAGCCGCGCGTCGACGTCGCCACCGGGCACGTGAGCAGCGTCGAGGCGCTGCTGCGCTGGCGCCACCCTGAGCGTGGCTACATCCCGCCGCTCACCTTCATCCCGATCGCCGAGGAAACCGGGCTCATTCTTCCCATCGGCGCCTGGGTACTGCAGGAAGCCTGCCTCCAGGCTCGAGAGTGGCAGAACGACGGGCTGACGGTGCGCGTGGCGGTGAACCTCTCAGCGCTGCAGTTTCGCGAGAGCGGCCTGCTGCAGACCATTGCCGCGGCGCTCGATGCCCATCACCTGGCGCCGAAGCTACTCGAACTGGAGATCACCGAGAGCGTGGTCATGACCGACGCGCAATCCTCCGTGGCCATCCTCGAACAGTTGAGCCACATGGGGGTGCTGGTGTCGGTGGATGACTTCGGCACCGGCTACTCGAATATGAATTATCTGCGCCGCTTCCCGATCGACCGCCTCAAGATCGATGCCAGCTTCGTGCGCGAGATGAACGACGACCCGCAAACCGGACTGATTGTGCACGCCATCATCTCCCTCGCGCACAGCCTGCACATGAAGGTCATCGCCGAGGGGGTCGAGACACCTCTGCAGCTGGCCCGTCTCACCGCGCTAGGCTGCGATCAATATCAGGGCTATCTGTTCGCCTCGAACGACGACTGAACATGGGTCGACAGCGGCGAGCGATGGTTCGTCACTCCCCCCCGAACCTTACGGGCGGACGAGCGGTCCAACCACTGTGCACCAGTCAACGTTCAAGCCGTCGGCCTCCCGCAACACTGTCGTGCACGCCGGTGCCTTTGCTAACATCCTGCAAGTATCTGGCACGAGGACTCCTCCCATGTGCGCACCGGCCACGGCGAGATGAAGAGCGCGGCGGCTCCGGACAACGAGGTCGAGCGTCTCAAATCGCTGCGAATCCTCGAAATCCTCGACTCCGTCCCCGAACAGGCGTTCGACGACCTGACGCTGCTCGCTGCGACGCTGTGCGATACGCCGTTGTCGTTCGTCAGCCTGATCGACGCAGACCGGCAGTGGTTCAAGTCCCACTTCGGTACGGTGCTCGAGCAAACGGCACGCGAGCTGGCGTTCTGTGCGCATGCCATTCTCGTCCCTGACCAGATCATGGAAGTGCCGGACACCGCCGCGGATGAACGCTTTGCCGACAACCCCCTCGTGCTCGAGGGGCTGCGGATCCGCTTCTACGCCGGCGCCCCGCTCGTCACCGACGAGGGCCATGCGCTCGGCACACTGTGCGTTCTGGATCAGCGACCGCGGCGACTCGAGCCGCGTCAGCGCGCGGCGCTGCAGGCGCTCGCTCGCCAGACGGCGGTCCAGCTGAAGCTGCGCTCAACGCACCGGGCGCTGCAGGAGGCACTCGAATCTGCCCGAACCTACCAGCATGAACTCGAGGAGTATCAGAGCCGGCTGCGCCACCTGAACATGCAATTGCACACCCAGGCCATCACCGATCCGCTCACCGGCCTCTACAATCGTCTCGCCCTCGCCCAGCAGCTGAACCAGGCCGTGGCCCACAGCCACCGCGCACAGGAATGGCTGTCACTGCTCCTCATCGATGCCGATCACTTCAAGTCGTTCAACGACACTTTCGGGCACCAGGTGGGCGATGACGCACTGCGTCAGCTCGCGCAGATCATCCGGGCCGCAGTCCGCGAGTCGGACATCGTCGCCCGTTATGGCGGGGAGGAGTTCGTGGTCATCCTGCCCGCCACGGACAGCAAGGGCGCGCATACACTTGCCGAGCGGGTGCGCGCCGAGGTTCAAGCCGCCCGCTGGGAGCGTCGCAGCCTCACGATCAGCATCGGCATCGCAACCCGCTCCGCATCGCATCCGCGCTGCACCGCTGAACTGCTCATCCAGGACGCCGACTTCGCCTTGTATCGCGCCAAGGACGCCGGTCGCAATCGGGTGATTGCGACCGAGCCCACGGCACTCTGAGCGCTTGCAACGCGATCGCGGCGCCAGACGAGCCGTGCCGCGCTCGGTGCACATTCGGACACTTCGCCGCTGCCGCTCCTTCGCAAAATACGGCCCCTTTCGGGGCCGTATTCAGGGATTGCGGCGCGACCGCCTCGGCCGCGCCGCAACCGCCTCGAGGTCATGCCCCGAGTATTCTTCTTAGTAGCTGTAGGTCGCACCCAGCATGAAGTACCGGCCCACGGCACCACCCTGCTCGAAGGCGGCGTCGTA
>JBMFWZ010000084.1:0-14191 GCA_049964755.1 Steroidobacteraceae bacterium
CTCGGCTCACTTGATGTGAACGACGTGGAGCGACTGGCGGTCTGCGGGGCGCGCATCCGCCAGTGGATCCTCGCCACGCCCTTCCCGCCGGCACTCGAGCAGGCGGTGCGCGCGGGCCTGCGCCAGATGAGCGGCGGGGAGCAGATCGCCGTGGCGGTGCGCTCCTCGGCGACCGCCGAGGATCTGCCCGAGGCCTCCTTCGCCGGTCAGCAGGAGACATTTCTCAATGTCCGCGGCGAAACGCAGGTGCTCACGACGATGCATCAGGTGTTCGCCTCGCTGTTCAACGACCGCGCCATCGCCTATCGGGTGCATCAGGGGTTCGATCACGGCGCGGTAGCGCTATCAGCCGGCGTGCAGCACATGGTGCGCAGCGACCTCGGGGCGAGCGGTGTGATGTTCACGCTCGACACCGACTCCGGCTTTCGCGACGTCGTGTTCATCACCGCGGCCTACGGGCTCGGGGAGACCGTGGTGCAGGGCGCGGTGAACCCCGATGAGTTCTACGTTTACAAGCCCGCGCTGCGCTCCGGCCACGAGGCGATCGTGCGGCGCAACCTCGGCGCCAAGGCGATCAAGATGGTCTATGCGCCGGCGGGCTCCACCGAGCGCGTCTGCACGGTCGACGTCGCGCCGGCTGAGCGCGCGCGCTTCTGCCTGAGCGAGGCCGATATCCTCGCCCTGGCTCGTCAGGCGCTGTTGATCGAAACACACTACGGCAAGCCGATGGACATCGAGTGGGGCAAGGACGGCGCCACGGGCGAGCTGTACATCCTGCAAGCCCGGCCGGAGACGGTCCAGAGCCGCGCCGGTCGCACCATCCAGCGCTACACGCTCAAAGCGGCGCGCACGACGGTGCTCGTCACGGGGCGCAGCATCGGCCAGCGCATCGGTGCGGGCCCGGCGCGCATCATCCGCGATGTGAGTGAAATGGCCCGCGTGCAGAGCGGCGACGTGTTGGTCGCCGACATGACCGACCCGGACTGGGAGCCGGTGATGAAGCGCGCTGCGGCCATCGTCACCAACCGTGGCGGGCGGACTTGCCACGCCGCCATCATTGCGCGCGAGCTCGGCATTCCGGCGGTCGTCGGCTGTGGGGACGCAACGCAGCGCATCGCCGAGGGTCAGAACGTCACGGTCTCGTGCGCCGAGGGAGACACGGGGTACGTCTATCAGGGACTGCTCGAGTTCGAGCAGCGCCAGATCGAGCTCGATTCGCTGCCGCCGCTGCCGGTGAAGATCATGATGAACGTCGGCAACCCGGACCGGGCGTTCAGCTTCGCCGGTACGCCGAACCGCGGGGTGGGACTGGCACGGCTGGAGTTCATCATCAACCGCATGATCGGCGTGCATCCGCGTGCACTGCTCGAGTTCGAGCGGCTCGATGCGGCGTTGAAGGAGCAGGTGCGTGCGCAGATGGCCGGCTACGATGATCCGGTCGACTTCTACGTGACGAAGCTCACCGAGGGCATCGCGCAGATCGCCGCGGCCTTCGCCCCGGAACCGGTGATCGTGCGCCTCTCGGACTTCAAGTCGAACGAGTACGCCAATCTCATCGGTGGCAGCCGCTACGAGCCGCACGAGGAGAACCCGATGCTGGGCTTTCGCGGCGCGGCGCGCTACGTCGATGAGCGCTTCCGGCCGTGCTTCGAACTCGAGTGCCGCGCCCTGAAGCGCGTGCGCGAGGCGATGGGGCTCACCAACGTGCAGGTCATGGTGCCGTTCGTGCGCAGCGTCGAGGAGGGTCGGCGGGTGAGCGAGCTGCTCGCCGCGAACGGCCTGAAGCGCGGGGAGAACGGCCTGAAGGTCGTGATGATGTGCGAGCTGCCGACCAATGCGCTGCTCGCCGAGCAGTATCTGGAGCACTTCGACGGCATGTCGATCGGCTCGAATGACCTGACGCAGCTGACGCTCGGCTTGGATCGCGACTCGGCCATCGTCGCACACCAGTTCGATGAGCGCGACCCGGCGGTGCGGCGCCTGATCGCCATGGCGATCAGCGCGTGCCGCGCGCAAGGCAAGTACATCGGCATCTGTGGTCAGGGCCCCTCGGACCACCCCGACCTCGCCCGCTGGCTGCTCGAGCAGGGCATCGAGAGCCTCTCGCTCAATCCCGATACGGTGGTCGAGACCTGGCTGTTCCTCGCCCGGCAGAGCGGCCGCTGAGCCGCCCGGGACGGGCGCCTCAGAGCGGCTCGCCGCCGAAGGCCGGCCGGAACAGTTTGGCGCGGTAATGCGCCAGCTCGCGGATCGACTCGCGGATGTCGGCGAGCGCTAGGTGCGCTTCCTGCTTGGTCAAACCCTCGAGGGCGCTCGGCGCCCAGCGGCGCGCCAGCTCCTTCAGGGTGCTCACGTCGAGGTTGCGGTAGTGGAAGAAGCGCTCGAGCTGCGGCATCAACCGCGCGAGGAACCTGCGGTCCTGGCAGATGCTGTTGCCGCACATCGGTGAGACCCCGGGCGGCACCAGGGGCATCAGGAAAGAGAGCGTGCGCGCCTCGGCCTCGGCGGTCTCGACTCTGCTGGCGCGCACCCGCGCGAGCAGTCCGGAGCTGCCGTGCTGGCGCTGGTTCCACTCGTCCATGCGCTCCAGCACCGACTCATCCTGGTGGATGGCGACCACGGGCCCCTCGGCGAGCACATTGAGCGACTTGTCGGTGACGATGGTGGCAATCTCGATGATCGCGTCGCGCTCGGGCTTCAGGCCCGTCATCTCGAGATCGATCCAGATCAGGTTCTCATTGCTCGGCATGTTCGGCTCATACTGGGGGATAATCGGCGTCCAATGAGTGTAGCAACCTTCGATGCACGCGTGACCGGCGCATTTGGACGTCAGGTGCGGGTGCGCGCCGCGGATGGGACCGAGTACCCTGCCCGGCCGCTCGGGCGCGCACTCGGCATCGTCTGCGGCGATGAGGTTCGCTGCCGGCATGACGAGCGCCACGGCGAGATACACGTGCTCGAGGTGCTGCCGCGGCGCACCGTGCTCTACCGGACCAATGCGCGCGGCCGCGCCGAGGCGGTCCTCGCCAATCTCACCCGCCTGCTGGTGGTCATCGCTCCGGTGCCCGAACCGGACCTGTTCGTCGCCGACCGGTACCTGGCGGCCGCCACCTCGGCCGCAATCGAGCCGGCACTGATCGTGAACAAGGCCGATCTGGGCCGCGATACTTCGCTCGGGGAGGCACTCGAGGCCTACCGGCAGGCGCACTACCCGTGCATCGAAGTGTCGGCCGTCACCGGCACCGGTGAGGCCGAACTGCTCGAGGCCTGCCGCGGCCACACCACCGCACTGGTCGGTCAGTCCGGCGTCGGCAAATCCTCCCTCGCTGCGCGACTTGCCCCCAAGGAGCGCATCGAGATCGGTGCCCTGGCGCGCGCGGCCGAGGGGCGCCACACGACCACCGCGTCGCAGTTGTTCACGCTGCCGGGGGGCGGTGAGCTCATCGATGCCCCCGGGGTGCGCGACTTCGCCCCGGCGATCGAGCACCTCGAGGCGCGCACCCTCGGCTTCGCCGAACTCGCGCGCCTCGCGGGCGAGTGCCGCTTTCTCGACTGCCAGCACCTGCGCGAGCCGGACTGTGCGGTGCATGCCGCCGTCGAGCAGGGGCGGATGGATCCGCGCCGCT
This sequence comes from Steroidobacteraceae bacterium, assembly GCA_049964755.1. Classification (GTDB taxonomy): domain Bacteria; phylum Pseudomonadota; class Gammaproteobacteria; order Steroidobacterales; family Steroidobacteraceae; genus 13-2-20CM-66-19. The sequence goes on from JBMFWZ010000084.1 coordinate 3,627, forward strand.
ACGAGAGCTATCGCCGCCTGCGCCGGCTGCAGCAGACTCTCGGCGCGACGGCCCACGAGCGAACTCGCCGGCGCGACGGCTGAGGCTGAGCGTTCAGACGCTCTGCCGGCCGCTCAATGCCCGGGCCAGCGTCCCGCCGTCGACGTATTCGATTTCCCCACCGATCGGCACACCGTGCGCGATGCGGCTTGCGCTCAGTCCGCGCCGCAGGGCGAGCTCCGCGATGTAGTGCGCGGTCGCTTCCCCTTCCACCGTGGGGTTGGTGGCCAGGATGAGCTCGCGCACCAGGCCCTCATCGAGAAGGGCCTCGAGCTCGCGCACCCCGAGCTGTTCCGGGCCGATGCCATCGAGCGGCGAGAGGTGACCCATCAGCACGAAATAACGCCCGCGGAAGCTCGCGGACTGCTCGATCGCGACCACGTCGGCGGCCGACTCCACCACGCACAGCAGCGCCGCTTCGCGCTGCGGCGCGGCGCAGATCGTGCACAGGTCCTCTTCGGCGAACATGCGGCAGCGCTGGCAGCGACGCACCGTGGCGAGCGCCGCCTCGAGCGAGTGGGCCAGACGCTGTGCACCGGAGCGGCCATCCTGCAGCAGGTGAAACGCCATGCGCTGTGCGCTCTTGGGCCCGACACCCGGCAGGGTGCGCAGCGCTTCGATCAACTCGGCGAGTCGCGGTGGATGCTTCACGGGCAGATCAGAACGGCAGCTTCATTCCCGGCGGCAGCTGCAGTCCGGCGGTGACCGAGGACATCCTCTCCTGCACGCGCGCCTCGACCTTGTGCACCGCATCGTTGATCGCCGCGGCGACCAGATCCTCGAGCATCTCGCGATCCTCGCCAATCACCGCCGGCTCGATCGCAACGGCGCGCACCTCGTGCTTGCCGGTCATCGTCACTTTGACCATGCCACCGCCGGCTTCCCCGACGATCTCCAGGCTCGCGATTTCCTCCTGCACCTTCTGCATGTTGGCCTGCATGGCCTGCGCCTGGCGCATCAGCTGATTGATATTGCCTCGCATGAGGTCGCTCCTCGATCGGTTGAGTGGAAACGGCAACCGCGCCGGTTCATTTCAGGGGACGAACGGTCTCGGGGATCACTTCGGCGCCGAAGCGCTCGCGAAAGCCCTGTACCCCGGGATCGGACTCGAAGGACTGACGGGCCGCATCGGCCTGCTCGCGCACCGCGCGCTGATTCGTCTCGGCGGGCGTCTCGCGCCGCTCGCTCACGGCCACGAACTCAAGCCGCACCGTCTCGCCGAAATGCCGCGAGAGCGCCTGGGCGAGTTTCTCCTCGAGGGATGCGGTCCGCAGCGAATGGCTGCGTGGGTCGAGCGCGAGCTTCACCCGCGCGCCCTCGCGTCCGATCAGCACGCAGTGCTGGGCCAGCTGGCGGGCCGCGCCCTGCAGATCGATCTGGGCGAGCAGCGCCGCCCACTCGCCGCTCGGGGCCACCGGCGCCGATGCCGCCGAGCCCGCCGAGGCGGCAGACGGCTCGAGGCGCGGGGCGAGCGCGCCCGGCGCTGCGCCGGCGCCCGCCGAGGCCATTGCAGCGGGGCCGCCTTGCGGCCGGAACGCAATCATGCGCAACAAGGTCATCTCGAAACCCGTGCGCGGATCGGGTGCGAGCGGCAGGTCGCGCCGGCCGAGGATGGCGCTCTGGTAATAGAGCTGCACGTCCTCGGCGCCGAGCGCCCCGGCGAGCCGCCCGAGCAGCTCATCGGCGTACAGCTCATCCCCCTGGTAATCACTCACCACCTGCTTCAGCGCGATGCGAGTCAGGAGCGAGGCGAGCTCATCGAGCAGCTGGGCGTAATCGGGTGCCCACTGCTCGATCGAGCGGGCATAGCGCAGCAGCTCACCGGCATCGGCGGCCGCGAGCCGCTCGGCGAGCTGCACCACGTGATCGCGGGCCACGGTGCCGAGCATGGCGCGCGCCTCAGCCTCCCCCGCCCGCCCGCCGCCGAAGGCGATCAGCTGATCGAGCAGCGACAGGCCATCGCGCATGCTGCCGTCGGCGGCCTGGGCCACGAGCGCGACTCCCGCGGCCTCGAACTCGATCTGTTCTTGCTCGAGCACCGCACGCAGGTGCGCGGCGATCTGCGCCGTCACGATGCGCTTGAGATTGAACTGCAGGCAGCGCGAGAGCACCGTCACGGGAAGCTTCTGCGGATCGGTGGTGGCGAGGAGGAATTTCACGTGCGGCGGAGGCTCCTCGAGCGTCTTCAGCAGCGCGTTGAAGGAGTGCGTCGAGAGCATGTGCACCTCGTCGATGAGGTACACCTTGTAGCGCCCGCGCGTCGGGGCGAACTGCACATTGTCGAGGATTTCGCGCGTATCGTCGACCTTGGTGCGCGAAGCGGCGTCGACTTCGATCAAATCGACGAACCGGCCGGTGTCGATTTCCCGGCAGCTGGCGCACTCCCCGCAGGGCGTGGCGGTCACGCCGCGCTCGCAGTTGAGGCACTTGGCCAAAATGCGCGCGATCGTGGTTTTGCCCACCCCGCGCGTGCCCGTGAACAGAAACGCGTGGTGCACTCGCCCGCTCGTGAGGGCGTTGACGAGCGCTTGGCGCACATGGTCCTGCCCCACGAGTTCACTGAACGTCTTGGGGCGCCATTTGCGCGCCAGCGCGGTGTAGGTTTCGGTCATGGGTCCCCAACCGCAATGGGAGGCGGCCCGCACCAGCGGGTGCTCCGGCACCCGACATCGCCGCTGCCGCTGCTGCCTTCCGGCCCTGACGGGGTTCACGACTGGTCGTCGCGGAGTAGCCGATGCGGGCCACCACAGCCAAATGTACTCGTACCCGCATCAGCGGGCTCACCCGCCCCTGAGCACGCGCCCACTGCCGGGCGGCGCCCAGGACGATCACCGGGAGTGCGCCATGATAGCAGCTAGCGAGCGGCCGTGCGGGGCGCGATCCGTGCCCCGCAGGTGGGGGCCACGGTGAATTCGCTCTCGCGTCACCCCCTTTGCAGCTGAGCGGACGATCAAGCCGGAGCCAGTGCGGCAGGGCTGGGCGGGATCGAGACCCTGGGTGCGCATCTGCACGGCCACCTGGCGGCTCTGGCGCCGCCGATACCGGCGCAGCCGGGTGAGCTTCAGTGCCAAGGCCTTCGACGTGCGCAGTGTGCGCACCTCAGTCCCATCGCTCACCATCGCCAAATCACGGAGCCCGAGGTCAATCCCGATCAAGTCGCTCCGGGGCTCCGGCCATTGCGCCTGAGGCACCTGATCGGCACTGATCGAGGCGAAGTACCGGCCGGCCCCATCCCGGGACAGCGTCACGGAGCGCAGCCGCCCCTGTAAGACCTCGGTGCGGCGCAGCTTGATCCTTCCCAGACCCGGCAGGTCTACCGAAGCCCACCGGTGCGCGACGTCCCGCTCGACCTGCACCGGGCGCTGATCGAGCGTGAAGCGCACGCGCGCTCGTCCTCCCCGGCACCGAAATCGCGGGGAGCGGGCCCGGTGGGCAAAAAAGTTCAGAAATGCCCGCTTCGGGTCTCGCAGCACCTGATTGAACGGCTCCCGGGGCAGCTCGCAGAGCCAACGCGTCTGCGAGGCTTGGCGCAACTCCGTGAACTCCCTCGACAGCGAGACCCAATTCAGGCGTGTCTGATCAGCTTGATACGCGCTCGTGCGCCGAGTCAGCGCCCATTCCACACGAGGCGTGAAGCCCCCGAAGAGTCGACCCAGCACGCGCAATTGGCCCGCGCTCGGGTAGCAGCGCATGCGGTAGGCTCGCTCACGGACCGTCGGCTCGGCCATGAGCGCAGGCACCCCGCCGGGACACAAAAAATCAACGGGCGGGACACCACTTCTACCAGCCGTCGGACGCCCTGCTGCGCGCCCCTACACGCCGTCTTCACTGCCGTTATGAATGGACGCTGCGCAAATGACTTGAACCGAGGGGATCGCGAGCGTCCGTGCTCGCTTCGTCGATGACATCGTGGCAGCCGCGTTGTCGGGTAAGGGACTGGCGCGGTACCGACCCGAAATTCGGCCCGCTTCCTGCCACTCCCCAAAGGAACTGCTCAGGCGGCCTTTGATGGCCGACAGGCCTAGAGACAGCCCTTCCTTCGTTACCGTCAGGCTCGAATGCACCACAATCCCGCCAATAATGTGATGCCGTGGCCAACCCTTCGTCCCGATATTGGTGTAACCGAGCTTTCCGATCGCCCGCCCCCCCGCTGAGAGTACGAGATCTGGGGTGCCATGTACGACCAATGCCGAAATTTCCATTCCGGCAACTCTCTTTCGCGTCGATTAAAAAATGTCCCCCCGAGGAAGACCACCGCGTTGACCGATTCGTTCACGAAGAGTCGATACGCCCCTTTGGTGTTCGCCCAGTCTTGACAGGCCTCGGGGATACTCTCACCAGCGCTAGACGACAACTGTTCCAGCAACGTACGAATCTCTCTGCCAGACGCTTGTCCACGAATGTGCACACTTCGAGGTCTCGGTCATTCCAACAGCGGGTCGGTTCGGCGAGGAATATAGGACCCACGGGCTCCGATTCCGTTCAGCGATCCGTTGCTTCTGTACTTCCTTCGCGATGTCAGGATGCTGAGTGAGCCCAGGATTGAGAGGACTTGCATCCGGGCGATGCCAAGTCAGAGCTGAAGAGGCGTCGTAAAGCGCAATCCGCGAACGGGAATCGCCACAACGGGGACCGCAGCCGAGATGCCCGGCAGGCAGACGCCGCCATGACTCGCGGCATTCGACGCTATCTCTTCAGATAACTGAGGTAGGCCGCGACGGCCGCAATCTGCGACGGCGATAGACTATTCGCGACATGCTTCATGGGAGCAGCTGCACCTGCCTTGAGCGGATTTTGCCCGCGCTTTGTGCTCCAATCCTTCAGTTCTCTTTCAGTGTAGGAATCAATCTGACCAGCCAGACGAGGGATTTCCCTCGTCCCCTTGGCGCCGGGGCCGTGACAGCCGGAACACGCGGGAACATTGTCCGCGGGAACACCCTCCTCGTAGATTGTTCTGCCTGTGGCCACCAGATCCCTCGGACCCCCTCCGATCGGCTCAGGGTCGAGACTGCTAAAGTGCGCCGCCAAAAGAGCGCGCATTGCCGGGCTGACCGCATGCGCGGATGTTATACCGACGGAACTGTTCTTGTCTCGCATGGATTTCGAAAACGCCAACAGCTGTCTCTCGATATATTCGGGTGCCTGGCCCGCGATCCGCGGGATGGGAAGATATCCACCGACAGTACCTCGTCCGGATGGTCCGTGGCAGTCCTGACAGTATTGAATCTTGGCCAGAAGAATATGCTCCGAAATGCTGTTCGCCGGCGCGCCGGCCGCGAAACGTGTCCCTGAGAGCAATATCGTTAGGATTGCCAATGGTATCGCCAGAAGTGCGCCGATGTACTTCATCCGCCTGCCCTTGCCGTACGTCTCGAAGTTAGATTGGGAGAGGACATCGTTACCGACCCGGTCCGCAGCCCGAGGTCCGACCTGATCCACAGCCAGACACCCAGTTTCCGCCAATGGGAGTCTCGTTCCACGCCTTGAAATTTGCGTCCGAGACGCTCGACAGCTCACTGAGGTAGGCCACAATGGCCCAGATCGTCGTGTTTTTGACCGGCGGCCTATCGGCGCCGAAACTCGGCATCGCCGTCATTTTGATACCATGTTTGATGACCCAGAATAGCTCTTCCGGCGTGCGGTGGTTGACAACCCTTCTCAGGTCCGGTGGCGGGTTGAGCCCTTCTGAGAAGGTTGCAGACATCACACCGGGTTCGCCATGACAATTGACGCAACCGATCCTGGCGTACGCCAGTGCGCCGGCCTGCACTGTTGCCGCATTTTCGAGCAATCCTGCCGGTGGACGCGCGACCGCGTGTCGCCTGATGGACGCCATGCGAACCTGCACGAGCACCCAGTTCACGATCTTCGGATCCGGGTGATCGGCCGCGACGTTAAAGAGTCCGCTGAAGAAGAAGGCGGCCGTGCCGATGCCCGCCAGCATGGCCAGCGCACCGATCAGCGCCAACGCGACATTAATGAGTCTAGCGGGACGAATCATGGCATTACGCATCTGGTCTGCCCGGCCGATCCCGCTCGACCGGACGAACTGCATTGGCCTCTGACGCGGAGCCGGACACAACGCAAGTGTATTTGAGTGGGACGCCAGCGTATGTGCGGCAACGTACCGGTGATTCAGTGTAGTGGCGGCCCCCGTGCATTCGGCGGCGGCCGGCATTGCTCACAAGCGGCATACGCTTGCGCTTCGCTCGTGGCGTACGGCGATGCAAAGGGGCACGACGCTCCGTGGTGCCAGCTTGCGGGCGCGTTGCACCATGGGTCGGCGCCGGGACGATACGCTGCGCATTGCGAGTTCATAATCCGAAGACACCACGGCATTGACTGCCGTCATGCGGAGGCCTCCGGGCAGGACCGGAATCAAGGCAGCATTCAACTGCGCGCCGTGCCGTTACGCCCTCGACGCTGACTGATCGAAGAGGCGCATCGAGAGCAGCCGGTGCTCGGTCAAGGAGGCGGCGCGTGAGGGCCAAGGTAGCGCCGAGCGCCAGGGGTGGCCGCGACGTCGCACATGTTGCTCCTGAACGAGGCGAGCTGCTTCAGGATCTACTCGGCGCACTGATTGGCGAGGCGGGCGGTCATCGAACCACCAAGGGCCTGCGGACCGCGATGCGGCCCAGGCGGGCGGGCCCTGGGATGGAGATGCCATGCTCACAGATACCCTTCCCCCTGGCCAGGGCCCCCGCGCGGTGCGGCTTCCCGGGATCAGCCTGCCGGGTGCGCAAAGTACTCAACCAGCGCATCGATGGTGGTGACCGACAACCCGCTCGCCATCCCGCTCATGTATGCGACCGCGTCCGGGTGGCGCCGCGTCTCGTCCTTGAACGCCTTCTGCTAATGCTCCAAATACCCAGCCTGCTGGCGCGCGCGGCACGGAATCATCGGGTTATTGCTGTTACCGTGCGGACCGTGGCAGATTTTGCGGACGCCGCTGGTCATGTCACCGGCAATGGTGACCTCGTCGGCCGGGTGCATCTGCGCCCGGGACCGGAACGCTCCGCAGGTCGAGACCTGCCGCGAGAGCCCCGCCACTAACTGGATTCCGATGCCTCGCAGGTGGGACCTCAATAGGGGAGCCTGAGAAGGATAGAGAGCGTGTCGTTGCCGGAGACATCTCGACCCAGGCCGTCGTAATCGGTAGCCCCGCCGTTGAACCTCGTGTAGTGGGCGTATTGCATCGACAGCTTCACCCCGGGCCAGGGCAGAAAGACCAACTCACCGATGACGCCGGTCGTATCAGGCGAGCCGCTCGCGCTCATCACGACGCCCGGGACACGCCGAGCGCCGCTGCCGGATAGGACCCCGCATCGCTGGTTCCGGTGAACTAGAACCAGCCGAACGCACCGCCGTACTGACGATGATAGGAGTAGGTTCCACACACCCTGCTGGCTGTCAGGTCGTCGCTCGGGTTCGACGCAACCGCGACGCCGACACTCGCGGGCGAGGTTCATCTGCTCGTGGATGAGCGCGCCTTCGACGAAGAAGATATTGTCTTCGCCGAAGTACCGATACTGAAAGTCCGCTCTGCAGCGGCGTATCGGCGCCCAGGGCGGGGCCCGGGTACAGCTTGAAATCGGCGCCGTACATGCCGACTTCCAGGCCGTTGGCACTCTAGCGGTATTCGCAGGCCCCGCGCCAGTATGGCGCTCCTTCCTCGATCACGTTGGATGCCGAGCGGTCGAGCGGACCGGCGGCCCGTCACCAGCGGGCCGAAGCCGGTAGCGCCCAAGCCAAGCACTTGTCCAGAGCGCCTCGTACCCAACACGAGCGCGGTGCGTCAGCGCACAGACGGACACTCCATGCTGGCGCATCCTGCCCGAGGATTGCGCAAGGCACCGAGGCGTCGGCGCAGGACCCGGGACGCACGTGTCCCATGTGACGGTGCGGGATGTGCTGGCGAGCGTGCCACGCGGCAGGAGCGATCGGGGAATGAACAGGATTTGAGGACGCGGCGCAAGCCCAGAGTGCTCTGCCATCGCCATCCCAACCTGCGCACCCCTCGGCACCTACCGATAGAACCGCGCACCAACGCGCAGCGCCGTGACCTTAGGTATGCACGATTCAGCGCATTGGCAGACGTTCCACGCCGCACGTCCGGTCAGTACGGTGCAATTGGCCGATCCTGACAACCTTCGCCCCGCAGGGGCATGCCCCCAAAGTTATTTAAACCGGAGACTGACATGAACTACGAACAGCACGATCCCTATGGCATGTACAAAACCACCACCAATGGCCGGCCGGCGCCGGCAACAGAGCACGGACTCGGTTATGGCCTGATCGGCGCAGACACTCTGATCGGCACCGATGTGTATAACCAGAAATCCGAAGTATTGGGCGACATCAAGGAGCTCATCCTGAACCTGCACTCCGGCACCATCAACTACGCGGTGCTGTCGTTCGGCGGCTTTCTCGGTATGGGAGAGAAGCTGTTTGCGGTGCCGTGGAGTGCGCTGAAGCTCGATCCAAAGACCAAGTATTTGGTGCTGAACGTGGAGAAGGAACATCTGAAAAATGCCCCCGGCTTCGACAAGGACCACTGGCCCGACATGGCCGACAATTCGTGGTCGGCAGGCCTTGACAGCTACTACGGCGTCAAGCCCGCGCGTGAGCGCGCGCTGTAACCTGAAGTCGGGCATTTATTGAGCCCGAAGGTGCGCGGTCTGGCAGTTGCGATCGGCTGCCAGATTGCCTCGCCCCCGCGGTGAGCTGACCGTGCAATTGCGCCAGTCGGACGGGCAGAGCGGTCCGGCGCCGTGAGCGCTTGCGGCTCGGGGCGCGGTGCGCGATCCGGCTTTCGCGACGGCTGCAGAAGCCGAGTGACGGGCGCCGATACCCGGCAGTGCAAGCCGTTTGACAGAGACCGGCGCTATCTCGGAACCGCAACCGGTCGAGCCCGCCGCGGACCTGCGCGCGTGCGCCGGCGGGCGCCGTTTGGCTCGTTGGAAGGTCAAGCGGCGTGTGGCGGATCACGCCCGGTGCCGCTCGGACTCTCGAGCACCTGAAGCACCCGCTGCCGCGGCGATCAGTACCACATGAGCGCCGACCCGAAGGCGAACGAACTGGACATCACCGTATGCAGCTCGAGGCCCCTGCGCGTCCGACCGGACACGTAATCGAGACCACAGTCCGGATCGGCGCCCCGCAGACGCATGGTGGGGCGGTACCAGCGCGCTTGCCGCACTGATAATGGCAAGCGGGAATTCGAGTGCCCCAGCGGCGCTGAGCAGGTCGCTGTGCATGGATTTGGTGGAACTTGCCGGGATTCGCTAGGCACGCTCTCAGATGACTGCCTTGATCGCGGTGGTCTCCGTGGCATCGGTCAGCGGCGCGGCTGAGCCGCGGGCGTTGATGTACCCGATGGCCTCGGGCCTCAAGGCGGCCGCATCCAACGCGGCGCGCATCTCGGTCGCTTGCCCGCTCACTCTTGGCCGCGTGAGGTGGCCGGCACCGCAGGTCAGATCGTAGCCGGACAGCTTGGCGTGGATCGCCGCTGCGCCTGCGACCGCGCGCTGCCATTCCTCGAGGACCCGACCGGTCAGATCGCGCGAAAGCGGCCGACTGGACGCCGCGAGATCCGCCGCGCCCTTCGCAGCGCTACCGACTGCTTTGCCCCGCACCCGCCCCATACCCAAGCGTCTCGCCGATCTTCCCGATCACTCCCAGGTAGACCTGCCCCTTTATCTCTCCGGAACTTCGGGGCAGGACGAAATCATCCTGGGATCGGGGAGGCGGGTCTTGACTCTGGACCCTGCTCCAGGGCGTAGACTGAACTCGGATTCATCTGCGGGAGCGACCTATGGACACCCTGGGTATCGGCGCGCTCGCCCGACGCGCCGGCGTACGGATCGACACCGTGCGCTACTACGAACGCAGCGGCCTGCTGGCTCCGAAGACCCGCCTGCAGTCCGGCTATCGCCGCTACGGCGCTGCCGAACTCGCCCGTCTGCGCTTCATTCGCCGCGCCCAGACGCTCGGGTTCTCCCTGAAGGAGATTCGCGACCTGCTCGCACTCTCCAAGGGCCGGGACGTGGCGCGTGTGAAGCGCGCCGCGCAGGGCAAGCTCACCGACGTCGAGCAGCGCATTGCGGCCCTGCAACGCGTGCGCGATGGGCTCGCGACCCTCATCGAGGCCTGCCCGGGCCACGGGGATCCGACCGATTGCCCCATCCTCAAGGCGCTCGGCGGCGAGGACCCTGAGATGCTCGGGGCGACGCCCCTGCCAGCCCTGCGTTCCGGCACGGCCTGAGCATCGCTCAGGGCAGACCGAGCGCGGCGCGCACCAGGAACAACACCCCGAGGCCGAGGAACAGCAGACTCGCGACGATCCGAATCGCACGCAGCGGCAGGCGCAGCGCGAGCAGCTTGCCGATGAAGATCACCGGGGCGCAGGCGAGCACCATCCCGACCGTGCTGCCGGCGACCACCGCGGCGAAATTGCGGTAGGCGGCCCCGAGTACCGCGCTGGCGATTTGGGTCTTGTCACCGAGTTCCGCGACGGTGAAGGTGAG
>JBMFWZ010000085.1:0-14131 GCA_049964755.1 Steroidobacteraceae bacterium
CGATCGAGCGGCGAGAGATGGGCGCCGCGGGGTATGAAGTCGCCGTATTGCCTCGCCTGCTCGAGCAGCGGCCGCTGCACCCCGTCGAAAATACCGCCGAGCAGGCCCGGTCCCAGCTCCACCGAGAGCGGATAACCCAGTGCTTCGGCAGGCTCTCCCGGACGCAGCGACTCAGTGGGCTCGTACACCTGGATGAGGGCGCTAGCCCCCTGCCGCGCAATGACTTCCCCCATGAGTTCGAGCTTTCCGATCCTGACCTGCTCACCGGTTGCCACGTCCGCGAGCTCAGCTGTCACGAGCGGCCCATTGACCTCCACTACTCTACCCACCGCGAGCATCCTCAGGGTGAACCGGAATCATACCCGGCCGGGATGAGGGCCAAGGATACGGCGCGCTGCATGCTCTCATTCAGTCTCTCCATGCGTCCCTCGAAGGTGTTGTCGAACCGGATCTTGTCGTCGGCGCTGGCGAGGAGAACGCCTCCGGAGCTCTCGATCGGTTCCGCAGACAGCTGCATGGCTTTGCCTGCGGCGCTCTCGCGGCCAAGCCGCGGCCACTCGCGGCTGAGGAGCGGCAGATCGCGAGAGTTGGCTCGAACGATGAGTTCTCCGCGCTCGATCGCCTGCGCACCCGCGCGCAACCACTGCTCGAGCAGCGGCAGGTAGCGCGACTCGTCCCGCGCGAACTCGGCCAACCTGGCAGGCAGCTCGTCGAGCACCGTCTCGATGAGGCTCCAGCGAGCCCTCTCGAGCTCGCCGCGCAACTGAAGCTCAGCGGCCTGCACCCGCTGCTGGTATATCCGCTCAGCCCGGGCCTTGGCGGTGAGCACGGCACGCTCCTCCTCGGTCCGCAGTTGCTTGTTCGAGTCCTCGGCAATCTGCTCCTGCACCTTGGTGGCATCGGCGAGATATTCCTCGGCAAGCCTCTGGGCGTGCGCGAGGAGCGCAGACTCCAGACCGGCGGCCTGATCACTCATGGCGCGGGCTCGAGCGCGCTCGAGCCGAGCACGCTCTCCACCAGTCGGTCCACTCGCGAGCAGTAACGCGAGGGCTGCTGTAGCGCCGGAATCTCCGTGATCACCACACGCGCCCCTTCGCGTAGCGCGCGCATCAGTTGCCGGCCCGGGTTCTGCGCCAGCCCCTGCTCTATCACCACCAGCGCGGCCTGCTGGTGCTGCAGCAGATCCCGCAGCAGATCCTCCAGCGCCTGGGGTGTCGGATCCGCGTGCGTCTCGAAGCCAATCAGCGCGAATCCTTCCATCAGCGCGACGCTACCGAGTGCGATCAGGCGAGCGGCAGCGAGCGGCTTGGGCGCGGAAGACGCCGCGTCCAGTGGTGCGCCGCTCATGCGATCTTCCCGAGCAGCAGAATGGTGATGACCAGGCCGTAAATCGCGATGCCTTCGGCGAGTCCGAGATAAATCAGCGTGCGGCCCAACATCTCGGGCTTCTCTGCGATGACGGCGAGCGCGGCCGCGCCGACCGGCCCGACCGCGAGCCCGGCACCGAGAGCCGCCAGCCCCGTGGGTAGTCCGGCACCGAGCAGCGCCAACCCGAGGCCTACGGACATTCCGCCGGCCGCAGCGGGCACCTGCGGCGCAGGCACCTGCTGAGCGAGCGCTGCGTGCATGCCGAGGATGAGCGCACCGCCGATGGCGCCGAGGAACAAAATCAGATGGATAGCCAGTGTCCCCTGCCACCAGCGCTTCGCCCGCCGCCCATCCGTCGGCGGCCGGAGCGCGAAGTAACCGCCGAGACCCAGAGTGCCGAGCACGGCCACGGCGACGATAGCAATCAGCGAGTGCATGGTTATTCCTCTTCTTCGGTTCGATGGTCAGTGATCCTGCAGCGCGATCCCGGGATCACTCCCCAGGGCGAGCGGCCGGAACAGCCGGCCGTCGCCGCTGAAGAAGCGCGAAAAGCCCTCGTAATATTCCAGGCGTATCGCCTGAATGGCGACGATACCGCCCTCCAGGACCAGGATAAAGAGGTTACCGAGCGCCACCGTAACCCAGTAGCCCGTGGCGTGCAGCATGTTCGCCAGAGCGAAGATGGCTATGGAGAGGGCAACATGATTGAGGCTGAACGCCGCAAGTCGCAGGAAGGACAGCGTATTGGAGATGTAGGCCATGATCGCCTCGTACGCTTCCACCAAAGCGATCAGGACCCGCTCCGCGAGAGCGCTGCCGGCGCTTTTCCCCCAGGAATCCGCGCATATTGCACCGAGGCCCGCGCACACGGCCGCAGGGATGGCGAGCCCGAGCCGCCCGGCGGTGAGCAGCCGCCAGGCGCCGGACAGCAGGCCGAGGTAAGCGACCAGACCGGCGAGGCCGTGGCTCTCGAGCAGCGCATCGCGTATGCGGCCTTCGATGAGTCGGTTGTAGATGGTCAGGAGTGTTGCCAGAACAATGAATCCGACGCCCCAGGCGAGCGCCACGCGCAGCATCAACATGGGCTCGGACAACGGCGAGACCCAGACCGCCGGAATGAGCCCCTCGTAGCCGAACACGCTCCCGTACAGCAAGCCGAACAGCGCCGAGCTGGCCCCGACGGCCACGACGAGCGGGCTATAGCCCCTGAGGCGCTGTGCGAAGAGCACGCCCGCGAGCGCGATGACAGCCCCCTGGCCGAGGTCGCCGAACATCATCCCGAACATCAGCACAAACGAGACGGCAAACGGAATGGTGGGGTCGATCTCGTCGTAGCGCGGCACGCCATAGTTTAGGACGAGGGCCGCGAACGGCCGCAACCAGCGCCGATGGCTCACCAGCGAGGGCACCCGCATATGCTCGTCATCGCGCGGATCCCGTGCGCTCAAAACAAAGCGGCCGTTGAGATGTCCTTGCAGACGCTCCTGCAAGAGTCGCAGCCTACTATCCGGGACCCAACCGCTCACCGCAAAGAGCTCGCCCCGACCGCGCATCAAATTTGACAGCTGCACGTAGGGAGCCGCGCGCTCCAGCATGTGGGCGACCTCGGCGAGCTGCGCCTGAAATTCCGGCCGCGTTCCTTCCGCGCGGCGCTGCTGCTCTTCCTCGGCAGCCTGGCGATTCACCCGCAGCATGCGCTCGGTGAGATCCGCGCGCACCTGCGCCGGTTTGCCATGAAACTCTGCGGGCAGCTCCGTCGCGTGCCAGTTCGCCGCGCGCAGCACGCGCTCGATCTCGCTTGCCTGGCCGCGGGCGCCCGCAATGATCAGGTGGACCACCTCTTCGGCGGCAGAGAAGGGAATGGCAGTGTAACCCGCGAGACGAAGCGCATCCTCGAAGCGGGTGAGGTTTGCCAAAGGCAACGTGCCGACGCGCATATCAAGCAGCGTACCTTGCGCGTGCAATCGCGTGAGGTCGATATCAACATTCTGGAACTGATCGAGCCCCTGCACCAGTTGCTCCATGCGCCGATGCTCCTCCCGCAGCTTGCGCGTGCGCTCCTGCGCCAACGAGCAGCGCGTCCAGAGCTCCTTCAGCCAGGCACCGCGCTCGCGCAACTGCGACTCGGCGACCGCCTGCAGCGGCGTAGCACTCGCGGCCGGGAGCGAAATCGCGAAGTGCGCCAGGATCTTCTCGAGGCGCGTCCTCGCCTCTTGATATGCCCCGCGATATTCTTCCCCCACCTGCTCTGGCAGGGATGCGGGCATCACCTCGGTGAGCTCGGGCGCGAAACTGCCGTATTCAGCCAGCGACAGTGCCGCGCGCGGCACATCGTCCTTCAGCAAAACGAGCTCCACACGTTTCATGCGCTGCGGCCTAAGCACCGTGTGACCCTCTCTGGGGCTTCAATGCACTTGCCCCGCGGGCGGCGGCAGCCCCAGAGCGGCGCGGATCATATCCGGCGCTGCAGGCAGGCTGCGACCGCGAACAATCGCTCGCCAACGGCGCAGATCCCGTTCCCTCAACACCATGTAGGCAAGTGCCCGCGCGACATTGAAGGAAGTGTGGTACAGCACATCGCTCGCGATTCGCCAAGTCTCGAATTCGAGCCTGAGCGTCGCTTCGGTGCTGTTATGGCTCCCGGCGAGCAGATCGTCGAAGGGCCTGGGGAGGCTCGCGATCACGTCCTCGAAGCTCGCCCGCTGCGCCAATTGCTGCAGCTGCCCGCCGCTCAGTCGGTAGCCTGCCGGAATCAATAGATAATAGGCCTGGGCCGCCGGAAGGTCGTAGGCGAAGCGGTAACGCAACAGCCATACGAGGTTGATTCGATCGATAACGCTGCCGACGATGGCGCGCAGCGGCTGCCCACCCGCGCCGTCGGCCACGTTGCCACGTCGCGCCAGGCCGGCATAGTAACGCCGATCGATCGCCGCATCGAGCGCGAACAGCGCTTCGCCACGCTCGAGCAGCCGACGGGCCTGCTCGGTGATGCTCGCAAAGGCGGTCTGGTCCAAGAGCCGCAGCAGCTCCTCGAGACTGTCGGTTTGCAGCAGCTGCGCGGTGGGCAGCCGCTCGAGGCTGCCCATGTCGAGCAAATCCTGCTCGATGGCGGCCTGGGGTTGACCGGTCATCTTGCCGCGAATGATCACCTTGAGATTGGTGAGCTCGAATCGGTGCGCCCAGTATGAGAGCAGGTCGCGCGCCGGTCCCGTGAGGGGCCGAATCAGCACCCCCAGTTCCCTCAGCAGGATGCTGATGTGCTCCTGATCGAGATCATTGGCAAGCCCGACGCTGGCTTCACCCTGGGAAGGCTCAGGCAGGATCGCATCGGCTCGCGTGGCATTTCCCTCGAGCAGCACCTGGATCTCTTCTAGATCGAGCAGTCTCCTGGCGAGCACGCTGACGCGCGCGTTGAGATAGGCGTAACGTGCGACCCTCACGGCGGGTTCTTGCTGATACCGATCAGCACGGCGAGAGCCGCCTCGAGCGCCTGCGCCCTGGCCAGCTCCGCGGCGGCCTTCATGGCCTGCAATCGCTCGGCGTGACGCCGCTTGAGTTCCGCGATCGTCTGCCCGGCCCGCTGCTCCGCCTGTGCCATGAAGGACGCGGCGATCTCAGCGAGGTGTTGCGCAGATTCCGTCTGCGCCGCCTGTGCGGCCTGCCTGGCCTGCTCGATGGAAGCCACGCGCTGCCGATCAGCGGAAGCAATGATCTCTTCGGCCTTCGACTCAGCCTCTAGCAGCCTCTTGAGGGTGCCGTCCTCAGCCATGATCGTCGTACCTGCGCGAGCGTTAAAATTCCCGTGCACTGCCATGCTGTCAGCCTACGCCACCGACCGCATCAGGACATGTGCGTATGGTTGGAAGGCACAGCCAGGCATCGCTGCTGATTGGCGCCGGTTGAGCCTTGATCCAGATTTCGACGACGAATCTCCGCCGAACGCGCTTGACAGTCGGTGTCGGGAACCCGTCAACCGTGCACGTCACCGCTCCTCAGACACTCATACCCGAGGCGGCGCAGGCCTGATCGCCAGATCGTTCGCTCAGAGGATACGCTGCGGCGGCTCATCGCCCCCTTCGACCCTCCCTACCGGCCAGCGTTCGAAGGATTCCGCGCCGCGCCCGCGAACTCCTCGTACTACCGGTACTTCTCCGTCACGAGCTGCCGGGTCCGGGCCAGCCGCACCTCGGCCGACCTCCGGTCAGCATACGAGAGTGCCCGAGCCCACAGATCGTTGTAGGCATGTTCCTTGACCGAAATGGCCGCCCGCGGCGAGTCCAGGCGGAACGACCGCTCTCCGACCGTGCGCATGGCCGGACGGTAGCGAGCGAGCGCCCAGTAGCCGCGCACGGTCGCGAGATACTGCTGCCGCAGCCCGAAGCGCAGATCGCAGCCGTGCGCGATTCAGTGGCCGTCGGCGAGGACCGGCGATGGACCGGGATAGGCCCCACTTCCCGCAGTGCGAGCAGTCTCTGCCGGAGATCGGCACCCAGAGCGACCTGTGCAACATAGACGTTGCCGGGCAAACTCACAACTTCGGGGTCGCGCCGAACCGTGGCCTCGGGCATCTTGTCACTCGCCCTACGGGCTCCTGACAGGATGTCCGGGCTTGGAGTCGACGGATCGGGGATCATCGCAGCATCCAGTGCTGCTGCCATGAGTGATACTACCTCGGACTGCAAATTCCAGAAGGCGGCTGTCCCACGTCACGTTGGCACACAGGGGTCGGTGGCGTTACCCTTTGCAGAGCCTTCGGGTCAGTCCTTCGGCTCCCCTGTCGGCACCCTCAAGCAATGTTTTAGGCGGGCAGCCCTAGACGCTCTAGAGATGTCCGCGACCCAGGGTAATTGCTAGGCGCGAGTGCGCAGGGTATCGTATTAGCCTGCAACCAAGCGCGGAGAGCCTCTAATCAAATTTTTACGCCAACATTTGAGGTTCTGGATCGCGCTCGCCGCGGGTATTGTCGCTTACTTTTGCCTTCCATCGCGTTGGGCATTCATCAGTCGCGTTCTCGTCAGTTGGGACGGCGCGGTTGCGCTGTTTTTACTCACGATTTATCTGTGGATGGGTCGGCTCACAGCCGACCAAATCCAATCGCACTACATGGATGAGGACCCTTCGGGTCCTGCCATTCTGGCGATCGTGATCGTTAGCGCGCTCCTGAGTGTAATCGCTATCGTCAAGCCTCTTGCGACTCTTCACCATGTACCGCCCAGCATTCGTGTCTGGCGAGTGGTGCTTGCTGCGGCGACACTCATCGAGTCATGGCTGCTCGTGCCAACGATGTTCACGACGCATTATGCGGATCTGTTCTATAGCGCTCCGCCCGATAGCCGTCCGCTTTTGTTCCCTAAAACGGATATGCCGACATTCTGGGATTTCGCCTACTTCGCGATCACGATTTCCGCGGCGAATCAGACCGCGGACGTGTCCACGACGCAGACCAGTATCCGACGCGTAGTGATCATTCAGGAAATCATTTCTTTCGCGTTTAATGTAGCGATCATCGGCTTCGCGATCAACATCACCGCCGGACTGATCTCGACATAGCCCTGAAAGAGCATCGCCGGAATCCTTTACGGCTCTGTGCGGAGCATTTTCAGAGCGATCAGCTCAACATCCGCCAACTGTCCGGCTTCTTTGGCGTGACCGGTGCTCGCACGGCTCGCTTTATTTGTTCTTCCTTTGCACGTGTACGCGGGCCCCGCCTCGCGGAGCCTTTGTGCGTCCACCGCCAGCTGACGCTTCACTCATTTCGATCGCGGTATCCAGGCTGAGCGCTCGTTCCTTGATGCGCCGCAGGACCTCCATGCAGCAGCGAATCTCACCGGCTGGCACCCCCTCCAGCAGATCAGCATTCAACTGCATCGCCACCGCAGTGATTTGCTCGAGCAACACACAGGCCTTGCGACGAAGATGCACAGTCTTGCTGCGCCGGTCCGCATCCGATTCACGCCGTTCGATCCAGCCATCTGCCGACATTCGATCGAGCAGCCGGGCGAGCGTGGGACCTTCTACACCAAGGCGATCAGCCAGCTCCGTCTGCGTCATGCCGTCCTCAGCGCAAGAGAGCTTCAGCAGCGTGAGCCACTTTGCCTGGCTCAGTCCAAGTGGCTTGAGACGCTGGTCGAGTCGATAGCGCCACGCTCGCCCCGTTTCGCCAAGCAGCGCACCAATGCCCGGGTCTTTGGTGGATTTAGGCAGCACGCCGAGCCCGGAGCTTGAACGCCTGACCGCCCCGCCCTGCGCTGCGACTCATACCCGAACCGAGATCCCCATGAGCCGGCTCAGTGCAGCGTACTCGCACCGGTGAATCGCGGCCGAGCGTAAATCGCCACATCATCGCGCAGTTCCACGCATCAATGTGCGCAAGGGCGTTCGGCATGGCTGGCGATTTATAAGAACCCTCACGGCTTCGGGTCCGCCGCGATGGTCGCGCGTCTATCCTGTCCCAGATATGTATATACGACCGGTACCACATACAGCGAGAACAGCGCCCCGATCGCAAGACCCGCGGCAATCACCAGTCCCATATCGAAGCGGCTCACCGCACCGGGGCCGGTCGCAAAAACCAGCGGCAGCGCCCCAAACACCATCGCACCGGTCGTCATCAGAATCGGACGAAGACGGATACTCGAGGCCTTCTCAACAGCGGCGGCACGATTCAATCCTTCGGTCTCCTGAATCACGTTCGCGAACTGTACGATCAGGATGCCCTGCTTCGTGATCAGTCCGATGAGAGTGATCAGTCCTACCTCAGTATAGATATTGATCGACGCGGCGCCGAGGTACAGAAACACCAACGCTCCCGTGATCGCCATGGGCAGTGTGACCAGAACGATCAGGGGATCTCGGAAACTCTCAAACTGCATGGCCAACAGCAGATATACCAGTACTACGGACAGCGCAAAGCTGACGATGATTGCGTGACCCTGCTGAATGTACTGCCGCGATTCGCTCGCATAGTTGATGCCGAACCCCGGCGGGAGAATCTTCTTCGCCTCCGTCTTGAGGTACGTGAGTGCCTGCCCCAGCGTCACGCCGGGCGCCATCACGCCTTGGATGGTTGCGGAATTCAGCTGCTGGAACTGTGGCAGGAATTCCGGCTGCACTTCGGTATGCACGCGCATGATCGTCGAGAGCGGGATCAATGCACCGGTTCCGCTGGCGATATAGTAATCCCGCAGCATGGAAGGGTCCGCGCGGAAGCGATCTGAAACCTGCGGAATCACCTTGTAGCTGTGACCGGACATGTCAAAGCGATTGACATAGTTGCCGCCGAGCAATGGCTCGAGATTATCGGCAATGTCGGCCATATTGATGTCGAGATCTCCTGCGAGATTGCGGTCGACATGCAATACGACGCCAGGCGAGTCGTAGCGAAGATCTTTGGTCAGGAAAGAGAATTTTCCGCTCTGCATCGCTTTGCCGATCAGTTCGTTGGCGACCTGATCGATCTGGCTGAAACGACTGCTGGAAGTAATGACGAATTGGACCGGGAAACCGCCGGCCGAACCTGGTAGCGTCGGTTTGGGAAAGGCTGCAGCCTGCACACCGGTCAGTTTGTTGAGCTTCTGCTGCACCAGCGGCATCAATTCCATCTGCGTCCTGGAGCGGTGACTCCAGGCCTTGAGCTTCATACCGCCAATCAGGGCATTGTCAGAGGCTCCGCTGAGCGATATACCATTGATCTGGAAGACCTGCTTTGTCTCCGGAAAGCTCTTGAAGATCCGCGCGATCTGGCGCGAATAATGATCCAAATAATGCAACGTTGCCGTCGCCGGACCAGTCGCCGAGACGAGCAAAAGCCCCTGATCTTCCGTGGGTGCCAGTTCACTCGGCGTGCCAAAGAACAGCACCGGAATCGCCACGAGCACCACGGCGGACACCACCAGCGCCGCGGTGCGGTACCTGATCACCCCGGAAAGAGAGCGATCGTACGCTCGGCGCAGGCGCTCATAGCCTACATCGAGCGCATGCGCGAAGCCGTGTGTAGCCGATGGCCGCAGAACTTTTGAGGAGAGCATCGGTGAGAGGGTGAGTGCGATGACCGCCGAGACCGCAACCGTGAAGACAAGAGTGAAAGCGAATTCCGAGAATAGACTCCCGGTCAGTCCGCCCGTCAGCGCGATGGGCGCAAAAACCGCCGCCAGGGTTGTTGACATGACGATGATCGGACTGCCGAGCTCTCGAGCTCCTAGGATCGACGCGTCGAATCCGCTCATCCCCTCTTCCATGTGCCGATGGATGTTTTCGACGATGATGATCGCGTCGTCCACGACCAATCCGATCGCGAGCACAACGGCAAGCAATGTGATCAGGTTGATCGTGTACCCAGCGGCGACCATGAAGATGCCGCCCCCTATAATCGCCAACGGAATGGCAACGGCGGGGATGAGCAAGGAGCGCAACGAGCCGAGGAACAGGAAGATCACCACGACCACCACAGCGAGCGTAATCGCTATCGTGGTCATCACCTCATGGATGGATTTCTGAATGAAGACACTGCCGTCATATGGAATCGCCGCCTCGATGCCCGGCGGCAGCGAATGGCTCAAATGAGCGAAGGCTCGGTGAACTCCCGCGGCAACCGACAGACTGTTGGCATTGGGAGTCGCGAAAACACCGATAAATACAGCCGGCTTTCCGTTGTAGTACACAGCCTGATTGTAGTTCTGGCCGCCGAGCTCAACGCGAGCGACGTCCTTTAGTCGCACCAGAGTATTGCCCGAGTGGGCCACCACCAGGTTACGGAACTCGCTAGCGCTGTGCAGAATCGTGTCTGCGCGGATAGGTCGTGCAATATCCGCAGAGCGGGTTCGGCCCACGGCGCTGATGTAATTATTCGCGGCCAATGCCGCGGATACCTCCGCTGGCGTCACGCCCAGGGCCGCCATGCGGTTCGGATTCAGCCACACGCGCAGCGCGAAACTGTCCCCGCTCGGGCCCGTTCCCGCCGGTACGATCTGCGCCTGCCCGACGCCCTTGACTCCCTGAATCGCAGGCTGAACGACCCGCAAAACGTAATCGTTCACCTGCTGCTGACTGAGCGTCTTGCTGTAGAACGCCAGGTACATCAGCGCGGTCTGATTACCCACGGTTTCGTTGATCACCGGGGCCTGGGTGCCGGTCGGCAACTGGTTCTGCACCTGTTGCACCTTGGACATGATCTGCGCGACGGCGGCATTGGGGTCATAGTTGAGCCGCATGTACACCGTGATCGTCGAGATCCCCTGTGAGCTGGCGGCCGTCATGTAGTCGATGCCCGGCGCCGAAGCGATCGCCTGCTCGAGCCGCGCGGTGACGAATCCGAGCACCGTGGAGGAGCTCGCACCGGGGTACGCCGTGGTGACGGTGACCAGCGTGCTCGTGACCCTCGGATACTGACGCACGGCCATTTCGGTCCAGGCCCGTAATCCGAGCAGCAAAATCACGAGGCTCAAGGCGCTGGCAAGCACCGGCCGACGTACGAAGATATCCGTAAAACGCATCGCCCTGTCCTTGTGCTCAGTGTGCGCTGCGACTATGGATCACGACCGGAATGCCATTGCGCAGCTTGATCTGCCCGGCAGTCACCACGAGCTCCCCTGCGCGCAGCCCGGAGAGTACTTCAGTAAGCGGCCCTCTCGTGTGTCCGGTCGTGATAGGCGTCGCAATGGCCACCTGAAGCGCGTGGTCACCCGACTTGTGCGTGGTAATGACGTAAACGAAATTGCCAAACGTGCTGTACGTAATCGCCACCGTTGGGATGGCAAGATGCGTTTGCTTTCCACCGACCATAATCCGGGCTCTGCCAAACATACCCGGGCGCAGCCGCAGATGCGGGTTTTGGACAATGGCTTCGACTGTCACATTCCGCGTATTGGGATTGATCTGGGAATCGATGGCTTTGATGCGGCCTTGAAAATGCCGACCGGGAAAGGCATCGACGGTGAGATCGACCATTTGACCGGGATGGACCAAGCCGCTCTGTTCCTGCGGCACCGTGAACTCCGCGCGCAGCGGATTCCACACCGCGAGCGCGGCAATGTCCGTGCCCGGCGAGAGATACTCACCTAGGCTGATTTGGCGTACGCCCATCCAGCCCGAGAAGGGCGCGCTGACGGCCAGCTTGGTAAGCGTCGCTTGCACGTTTGCAACGGTGGCCTTGGCACTTTGCTCATCGGCCCGAGCGGTATCGAGCGCAGCCAGGCTGGTGGCACGCGCCGCGTATAAATGCTGTGCCCGTTGGAAATTGATACGGGCCAGTGATTCATTGGCGCGATCTTGAGCCAGCGTCGCCAGCTGATTCGAGTCATCGAGCTGCACGAGCCGCTGGCCCTTGCGCACGTGCTCGCCGGAATGGAAATAAATGCCGGTGACTTGCCCGGAGAGCTGTGGTGTGAGATTGACGCCGGACGTGGCAACCAGGCTCGCGACCGTGTGGATTTCGGACCGCCAAGACACGTTGACGACTGGCGCCGCCGAGACGCTCACCTCGTACGGACCCTGGTGTGCCTGGGCCGCCCGCGCGGCGTGTTCCCGCCAGAGCTTGATGCCGCCGATCACAGCAATCGCCACCGCGACGATGAGCACTGTGCGCCATAGCATGCGCCGCTCGGGGTTCGCCATCGGTCAATTCTCCTCAGCCATACTGGATGTTCCTCTGGACGTCGCCACCGGTTGTGCGTGGGCGGCCGGCAGCTGTCCCGTCCAGCTCCCTCCCAGCGCGACGAACAGGCTCACGGTGTCGAGATAACGCTGCGATTGCGCTTGGATATAACTCAACCGCGCGTTGCTGTATTGGACCTCGGCGGTCAATAGCGAGAGATAATCGACCGCGCCGTCGCGATAACTCGTCTCGGCTACGCTCAAGGCCGCGCGATTGGCAGCGAGCGCATGCTGCTCGGCTCGCAGGGTTTGCGCGTCGTGCTGAAGCGCCCGCAGAGCGTTGGCGACCTGCTCGAAGGCCCCCAAGACGGTCTGCCGGTACGCCGCAAATGTCGCGTCATAGGACGCAATTGCTTCATGCTTCTGCGCCTCGAGTGTGCCGCCCGCGAATATCGGCATGACCAGATCACCTGCGACGCTCCAGATATTGCTTGCCGCATGCACGAATGCCCCGGGCGCGCTGCTCTCCTGACCGAATTGGGCGGTCAGCGTCACGGCTGGGTACATTTGCGCCTTCGCGACGCCGATCTCGACGTCCGCGTAGCGCAACTGTGCTTCTGCGGCACGGATATCGGGCCGCTGCTGCAGTAACGTGGACGGCAAACTCACCGGAATCCGCACGGGCAGCCGTACCTGATCCATGCGCGGCGAGCGATCGCGCCACTGTGCGGGCAGTTCACCTACCAGGATCGCAAGCTCGTGTCGATAGACCGCCCACTGCTGCTTAAGCGGCGGCAGGCTCGCCTCGCTCGAGGCCACTTGGCTGCGCTGCGTGAGCACGCTCAAGTAGGGCACTGCGCCGAAGTGATATTGCGTTTCGGTCAGCTTCAGGAGATTCTTTTCATGCGCGACGATCGAGCGAATCGCCACGATTTGCGCGCGCACCGCTGCGGCATTAATCGCCGCGGAGGCGACGTTCCCGATCAGTGTCAGGCGCGCCGCATCGAGCTGGTAACGCTGGTAGTCGACCAGCGCCCTTTCACCCTTGAAGACCAAACGGTTGACGCCGAAGAAGTCCGGGTAGTAGCTGACTGCGAGCCCGCCGGAATACAGCGAGTAAATCCGTCCGGGAAAGGAGCCGCCAGAACTCGCCGCGGAAGTCCTCTGCCGTGAAGCGCCGAGATCTCCGTTCACCTGTGGATAGAAAATGCCGGCGGCGGCGGCCATCGCGGCCTGCGCCTGGCGCAATTTTGCCTGTTCCTGCACCAGCCCGGGATTGTTCGCCAGTGCTTGGCGGATCAGGGTGTCGAGTTGGGGCGAATGAAACTGCCGCCACCATTTTGCCGCCGGCGATGCACCGTAGTCGAACTGCTGAGCCTGACCGGCCGGCCCGACGGCACTCACGGTGGTCTGTGGCGATGGAGCATGCGTGTAGGATCTCGTCGGCACCGCAGGTAGCGTATACCTCGGTGCAAACGAACAGCCCGCGAGGCTGAGCAGAACTGTGCAGACCCCGGCACGTAGCGCGCCCGCGTATTTGGTCATGCGTGTTCCGGTACAACGCTGCCGCACGGCGCGCATGCGGACCACTCTTGGATTACGGTAATTTGGGTGCATCCTGAGCACATCGAGCACAATTTCCGCGCGATCTAAGCAAGACCGAGGTCCCCTCCTCTTCCCGGAGGCTACCGCTCGTCGTCTCACCAAAATTTAATGCTTAGCATGCTAACGTATCAGGTAGGGGTGCGCAATACTCTGGTCGTGTTCAGTGTTGATGCGCGTCCAAGATGTGCACAGAACCATCCGTCCAGCGCCTCGCCGACCATCGGGACTCACGACGGATGGTTCAGCAGCCGAGCCTGGCCGAAGAGAGTCCGACATGACGCCGCGGTACTGACAGAGAGCCTCGATCGCAAAAGGGACTACGACACCACGATCTGCCCGGCCCGCGCCTTTCCCGGTGTTCCGGTTTGCTCTCGCCCCTTGGGGAGAGGCAACCATCAACACCGTCAGGGCGGCGCGCCTTCGCCCGCCCGCGACGTGCGACGCGGTGACCCGGGGCATGCGCTGCATCGGCACGAGACGACGGTGGCGCTCCCAGGGCCCCGGCAAAGTGAATCCTAAGTTCTTGAGGTAATACCGAGGAGCGGTGGGGCTGGCTTTTTGCCCGAGG
>JBMFWZ010000086.1:0-13697 GCA_049964755.1 Steroidobacteraceae bacterium
ACTGACGTGATGAATGGACGCTGCGCAAATGGCTTGAACCGACGGGGTCGCGAGCGTCCGTGCTCGCTTCGCGGTTCAGATCGCATTTGACCGGCGCAAGCGCTGATGCACGTCACGCGGGCCTTCGCTCGCGACCATGGCCTCACGCTGACCTCTGGCTACGACAAGTCGCGACAGGCCGGGCAGCTCTCACTCTACGAGCTGGCGCAAACCCGGCAGACCGGCCTCACCAAAGAAGAGGATCATTTGTAGCGCCAAAGCCCGGTAATCCGGTTCCAGAACGCACCGGTGCCGATCAGCGGAACCGGAACCATTGCAAGCAGCGCGTGCGCATGCTCGGATGTCTCTCTGTGTTCGATGAGCTGTCCACCAAACACTTCCCTGAGTGGAGCCGTCTGCCCGACAACCTGTGCAAAGACGTGCTCGATCACCATGGCTTGCCGCTTTCTTGACGGAATCCCTCGTAGGCGAACGCCCCGGCGATCTTCTCGCAATCCCGTTCGCTGACGCCAGCGGCCCGCGCGGTGGCGTACCAGGATGCTCGGACCTGCCCTTCAATCGCATCGACGATGCCGCGCGCGTCGTCGTCGTCAAGGAGAAACCGCGCGCGCTGGGTCAGCAGGTTCTCGGCACTGGCAAGGCGTCCGACGTCGCCGCAGGCCATGGCGAGGTCCCGCCGTCCGATGCTGATCGGCACTGCTGGTGTCAGGTCATACGCCGCAGAGAGATTCCAGGCCGCGCCTTTCGCGATGACAGCATGGTTGCGTGGATGATCGTCGATGTTGGAGATCAGCGCGTTGAAGCACATCCGCCGGAAGAGCTCCCGCGTGTTCTCCTGCGGGTCGTCACATATGCGCCGCAGCTCTTCGGCGAGCAGGACGTAGGACCATTTGTCGCGGGATTGGTAGGTGTCCTCGGCCCGTAGCAACGTGAGCGCGCTCACCATGCGTGCCCGCAGGTATCCGCTCTTGAGCCTCTCCCGGTCGAAGCGCTTGACGAGCAGAATGTCCCGCCCGCCGACAACCTCGACGCGGCTCTCCGCCGTCGTCAAGCCGCAGGCGCGACCGAGCAGCAGCATCGCGTGCTCGACGCGCGCGCTGTTCCAGTCATCGTCGGGACGGTTGAACTTCGCGATCCAGAGCCCGGTCTCGTCTTCGACAACAGCCTTCGGACGCGCACCGCCCATCGACGTGCCGATCAGCATCAGGTTCTCGACCTGCTGCGCGGCGTCAGCGTTCGCCGCCGACGACGGGGCCTCCTCCTCGGCAACGATCTTGTCGGCAATCGCCTGAAGGTTCGCGAGGTCCAGCGTTTGATTGAATGTGCGCTTTGGAGCGGGTGGGGCCTGATTGAGGCCAAAGCCCAGCGCGCCCGCCCGGTCGTCCGGCGAGTACAGGAGGTACTCCACTTCACCGGGCTGCGCCGTGCCTAAGTGCCGCTGAATGACGCGTCGCCCCCAGGAATCCGGGCTCGCGTCGCGCAGCGCGCCAAAGAGGCCTCCAAGCGTCACCGTGCTGTAGGTGCGGGGGGCGAGCTTCAGCTCGATCGGATCGAGCGCGACCGCATTCGGGCGCTCCATGTAGCTGCGCCCGTAGACAAACCGTCCCTCCGGCACGTCCCTGCGGTCGCGTCCCAGAACGAAGCGGCCAGCCGTGACCGGCTCAACCTCGCCCGGGAGCGTGATGTAGACGAAGCATTCCGACGGAGATTCAGAAGTCATTGCTCAGATCCGTCTTTGGTCGTGCCCGCGCACGCTCGCGGGCAAGAGCCAGGGTCTGGCCCTCGTCGTCGCGTTCAGGGGCCGCAACGTCAGACATCTGGCCGAGGAGGTCGAGCGCCCAAAGCATCGCCGCATAGACCGCGATGCCGGTTGAGGGCTTGCCCTTCTCGGCATCGGCGACAGCGCGCTCCCCGGTGCCGATCTTCTCGGCCATCTCGGCGATCGTCAGGTTGCGCCGAAGCCGCGCCGTGCGCAGGTTCGCCCCCAGCCGCTTCAGCGTCTGTTCTACGGGGTAAGGTGGCGCAGTCAGCAGCTTGTTGCGAGCGGTCATGGGTCCATTGAGACTAGGGTCCGGTTTTCTTTAACCAGTACCATGCCCCGTCCGGTCGGGTCAAGAATATTCGCCTTCAAGAGCAGTTTAAGGCATTCAATAAGCTCTTAAGAGCGCTTATTTATTGAAGTGTGCTAGAATCGGTCCGCTGATCGCTTCTAGGCGCTCGGCCTGAGAGGCGATGTGCAACAGGTTGAGAGCACATTGAGGACTGCGTACATACCTGTGTACATAGCGAGGAAAACGGACCGATGACGAATGCCCAGATCACCGATGAAGTTAAACGGCGAAGGACATTTGCCATCATCTCGCACCCTGATGCGGGCAAGACGACGCTCACCGAGAAGCTGCTGCTGTTCGGCGGGGCGATCCAGATGGCCGGTACCGTCAAGGGCCGCAAGGCCGACCGCCATGCCACTTCGGACTGGATGCGGCTCGAGCAGCAGCGCGGCATCTCGGTCACCTCCTCGGTGATGCAGTTCCCGTACGGGCAGTGCATCGTCAACCTGCTCGACACGCCGGGCCACGAGGACTTCTCCGAGGACACCTACCGCACGCTGACCGCGGTCGACTCGGCGTTGATGGTGATCGACTGCGCCAAGGGCGTCGAGCAGCGCACCATCAAGCTGATGGAGGTGTGCCGCATGCGCGACACGCCGATCATGACCTTCATCAACAAACTCGACCGCGAGGGACGCGCGCCGATCGATCTGCTCGATGAGATCGAGCGCGTGCTCGCCATCCGCACCGCGCCGGTGACCTGGCCGATCGGCATGGGACGGGCGCTGCGCGGCATCTACCACCTGCTCGAGGACCGACTGTACGTCTACAATGCCGCCGAGCGCGGCCGCGTGGGTGAGAACCAGGTGATCGAGGGACTCTCGAGCGCGGCGGCCGAGGAGTTTCTCGGTGCCGAGGCCGCCGCGGTGCGCGAGGAGATCGAGCTGGTGCGCGGCGCGACCGAGCCGTTCGATTCCGAGGCGTATCGCGCCGGGCGGCAGACGCCGGTGTTCTTCGGCTCCGCGGTCAACAACTTCGGCGTCGAGGAACTGCTCGCCTCGTTCACCCGCCACGCGCCGGGGCCGCTGCCGCGCGCGGCGCGCGAGCGGCAGGTCGACCCGATCGAGCCGGCGCTCACCGGTTTCGTGTTCAAGATCCAGGCCAACATGGATCCGGGGCACCGCGACCGCATCGCGTTCATGCGGCTGTGCTCGGGCCGCTACAGCCGCGGGATGCGCCTGCATCACGTGCGGCTTGGCAAGGAGGTGCGCATCTCCGATGCGCTCACGTTCATGGCGGCCGAGCGCGAACATGCCGAGGAGGCCTTCGCCGGGGACATCATCGGACTGCACAACCACGGCACGATCAACATCGGCGATACGTTCACCGACGGCGAGCATCTGGTGTTCACCGGCGTGCCGAACTTCGCTCCGGAAATCTTCCGCCGCGCGGTGTTGAAGGATCCGCTGAAGATGAAGGCGCTGCAGAAGGGACTCTCGCAGCTGTGCGAGGAGGGTGCGACGCAGCTGTTCAAGCCGCTGCGCAACAATGATCTGATCTTGGGGGCGGTCGGGCCGCTGCAGTTTGAGGTGGTCGCCTTCCGCCTGCAGGACGAATACGGCGTCAGCTGCGCGTTTGAGCCGGTCAACGTCTACACGGCCCGTTGGATCGTCTGCGACGACGCGCGCAAGCTCGAGGAGTTCCGTACGCGCGCCTACGAGAACCTCGCCGTCGATCACAGCGACGCCCCGGTGTATCTGGCGCCGTCCCGGGTCAACCTCGAATTGACCCGAGAGCGCTGGCCCGACATCGTCTTTCGCGAGACCCGCGAGCACGCGCTCTAGCGCAGCGGCGCCGCCGAGTTCACCGGCATCGACTATCCGTTCTAGCCCGCGCGCAACATCGCGCGCACCCGCTCGAGCTGAGCGGCGAGTCCCGCAACGGTGCGCTCGAGCTCCGCGACGCGCTCGCGCTCAGCGCCCACCACGGCCGGCGGGGCGTTGCTGACGAAACTCTCGTTGGCGAGCCGCGCACG
This sequence comes from Steroidobacteraceae bacterium, assembly GCA_049964755.1. Classification (GTDB taxonomy): domain Bacteria; phylum Pseudomonadota; class Gammaproteobacteria; order Steroidobacterales; family Steroidobacteraceae; genus 13-2-20CM-66-19. The sequence continues at coordinate 4,087 of JBMFWZ010000086.1, forward strand.
CACCTTGCCGAGGTCGCTCTCGGAGCGGGCGAGGAGTTTCTCGAGCCGCTCGGCCTCGGCGGCGGCGTCGATGAGCCCTTCCATCGGTACGAGCAGCGTCAGCTCCCCGACCAGCGCGGTCGCCGATTGCGGTGCCGGCTCATCGGCCGCGAGCACCTGCGCCGAGTCGATGCCGGCGAGGCGCTCGAGGTAGGGCCGATGGCGCTCGAGGTAGACCCGGTCCTGCTCGCAGGCCCCCTTCAGCAGCACCGGGATGCGGCGCGAGGGCGCGATGTTCATCTCACCGCGGATCTGCCGCACGGCGAGCACGAAAGCCTGGATCCAGCCGATCTCGCGCTCACTCGCCTCGTCCGTCGGGAACTGCTCCGGCAGCGGGTACGGCGAGTGAATGACCGTCTCGCCCGGGCGACCGGCGAGCGGCGCGGCGCGCTGCCAGATCTCCTCGGTGATGAACGGCATGATCGGGTGCAGGGCACGCTGCAGCGCTTCGAGAACCTCCGCGAGCGTGCGTCGCGCGCCGCGCTGCGCCGCGGCGTCGGGTGCCTCGGCCTGCAGCACCGGCTTGGTCAGTTCCAAATACCAGTCGCAGTACTCGTACCAGGTGAACTCGTACAGCGCGTTGGCGGCGTAGTCGAAGCGGTACTCGGCGAGCGCCTTCTCGACCGTCGCGAGCGCGCGTCCGAAGCGCGAGCGGATCCAGCGATCGGCCACCGAGAGGTGCGCCTCTGCTCGCAGGTCGTCCTGCTCGCACATCAGGGTGACGAAGCGAGCGGCATTCCACAACTTGTTGCAGAAGTTGCGGTAGCCGGCGACGCGCCCCAGATCGAAGCGGATGTCGCGGCTCGGGGAGGCGAGGGCGGCAAACGTAAAGCGCAGCGCGTCGGTGCCGTGCGAGGGGATCCCGTCCGGGAACTGCTTGCGTGTGGCCTTCTCGATGGCGGGCCGCTTCTGCGGCTGCATCAGTCCGCTGGTGCGCTTCTCGATCAGCGTCGGCAGGTCGATGCCATCGACGATGTCGAGCGGATCGATGACGTTGCCCTTGGACTTGGACATCTTCTCGCCGGACTCGTCGCGGATCAGCCCATGGATGTAGATGTCGCGAAACGGCACGTCGCCCATGAACTTCAGGCCCATCATCATCATCCGGGCGACCCAGAAGAAGATGATGTCAAAACCCGTGAGCAGCACTGCAGTCGGGTAGTAGCGCGAGAGCTCCGGCGTGCGTTGCGGCCAGCCGAGCGTCGAGAACGGCCACAGTGCCGAGGAGAACCAGGTGTCGAGCACGTCCGGGTCCTGACGCAGCGGCGCTTCGGCACCGAGTGCGTGCCGGGTGCGCACGTCTTGCTCGCTGCGACCCACGTAGACATTGCCCTGCTCGTCGTACCAGGCCGGGATGCGATGGCCCCACCACAGCTGGCGGCTGATGCACCAGTCCTTGATGTTGTGCATCCACTCGAAGTACGTCTTCGCCCAGTTCTCAGGGATGAAGCGGGTGCGGCCGCTCTCGACGGCCTCAATGGCCGGCGCGGCAAGCGGGGCGATCTTCACGTACCACTGGTCGGTGAGATAGGGCTCGAGCGCCGCGCCGCTGCGGTCCCCGCGCGGCACCATCATTTTGTGCGCCTCGGTGCGCTCGATCAGTCCGGCCGCCTCGAGCTCCTCGAGCACGCGGCGGCGCGCCTCGGTGCGCTCCAGGCCGCGCAGCCGCGGTGGCGCGTTCTCGTTCAGTTCCGCGCGCGGCGTGAAGATATTGATCTGCTCCAGGTGGTGCCGCAGTCCGATCTCGTAGTCGTTGAAGTCATGCGCCGGAGTGATTTTGACGCAGCCGGAGCCGAAGGCGGCATCCACGTAACTATCGGCGATGATCGGAATCAACCGCTCGACGATCGGCACGCGGACCTGTTGGCCGATCAGGTGACGATAGCGTTCGTCGTCCGGGTTGACGGCGACGGCGGTGTCCCCGAGCAGCGTCTCCGGCCGGGTGGTGGCGACCACGACGTGGCCGCTGCCGTCCCTAAGTCGGTAGCGCAGGTGCCAGAGGTGCCCGTCCTCCTCAGCGCTCTGCACCTCCAGGTCCGAGAGCGCCGTGAGCAGCACGGGGTCCCAGTTGACCAGACGCTTGCCGCGGTAGATCAGCCCTTCCTCGTGCAGGCGCACGAACACTTCGATGACCGCCTGCGAGAGCCCCTCGTCCATGGTGAAGCGCTCGCGCGACCAGTCGACCGAGTCACCGAGCCGGCGCATCTGCGCGGCCATGGTGCCGCCGGACTGCCCCTTCCACTGCCAGACGCGCTCGAGGAACGCCTCGCGCCCGAGGTCGGTGCGACGTAGGCCCTGCGCCTCGAGCTGCCGCTCGACCACCATCTGCGTGGCGATGCCGGCATGATCGGTCCCTGGCTGCCAGAGCGCATCCTCGCCGCGCATGCGGTGATAGCGGGTGAGCAGGTCCATCAGGGTGTGATTGAACGCGTGACCCATGTGCAGCGTGCCGGTCACGTTCGGCGGCGGAATCATGATGCAAAACGGCGCGCCGTGGCCCGAGGGGGCGAACCAGCCGTTCGATTCCCAGCGCTCGTAGATCCGCCGCTCGATCTGATGCGGCGCGTAGACTTTATCCATGGTTCTCGGGAAGCTCTTGCACAGCGGTCGGGATGCCGATTATAGGGCGCTTACGCGCCGCGCAGCGTGTGCGTCACCGGCTCGCAGCCGAGTTGCCGGTAGGTGCGAAAGCGTGCCCGTGCGGCCTCGCGCTGCGCCGGCTCGGGCGCGATGATCTCGGCGATCCGCTCGACCGCCGCGGCGCTCGGGGGTGGTTCGGGCGCGGTGGCCAAGTTGATCAGCACGCCGATGGGACCTGAGGGATGCGCCCCGGCGCTGAGCAGCACCGGGGCATCGTGACTGGCATCGACCCACTCGTGCGGCACGAAGCTGGTGTCGGAGAAGGTCCACAGCAGCTCATCGAGGCGCGTCAGCTCGTCCTTGTCGTCGTGCCAGATCAGCACGCGCTGGCCGGTCTGATAGGCCTTCTCGGCGAGGCGGCAGGCGACCTTCAGTCGCCCGGACGCCCCCGGCTCAGTCAGGATGTAGAAGTCCGCGCGCAACTCGGCGCTCTACCGCTCGGCGCGGCGCAGCAGGAAGTCCGCAAGCAGCGCGGTCGGCCGGCCGGTACTGCCCTTGAGCGCGCCGCCCTGCCAGGCGGTGCCGGCGATGTCCAGGTGCGCCCAGCTCATCCCGCGAGTGAACTTGGCGAGAAACGCACCGGCCGTGATCGCCCCGCCGTCGCGCCCGCCGATGTTGGCGAAGTCGGCGAAGTTGCTCTTCAGCTGCTCGCCGTACTCCTCGGTGAGCGGCAGCGCCCAGGCGCGATCATCGGCGCGCACGCCGGCCTCGATGAGTTCGCGTACCAGTGCCTCATCGGTGCCCATGGCCCCGGAGTGATGGTGGCCGAGTGCGATGACGCACGCGCCGGTGAGCGTGGCGAGATCGACCAGTGCGGCGGGCTTGTAGCGGCGTGCGAAGTGCAGCGCATCGCACAGCACCAGCCGGCCCTCGGCGTCGGTGTTGAGGATCTCGACAGTCTGGCCGGAGGCGCTGGTGACGATGTCCCCGGGCTTGATGGCCTTGCCATCGGGCATGTTCTCCACCGCCCCGACGATGCCGACCACGTTCAGCGGCAGCTTCACGCGGGCGGCGAAGGCGAGCGCGGCGAGCACCGCCGCTGCGCCGCTCATGTCGTATTTCATCTCGTCCATCTCCCCGGAGGGCTTGATGGAGATACCGCCGCTGTCGAAGGTCACACCCTTGCCGACCAGCACCACCGGCGCCTGGCTGCTCTTGGCGCCTTTGTGCTCGAGCACGATCAGCCGCGGCGGCTCGGCGCTGCCCTGGGCGACGGCGAGCAGGCAGCCCATCTTCTCCCGTCGCAGCGCCGGCTCATCGAGCACCTGTGCGCTGAGCGAGCGGTGCCGCCGCGCCAGCTCGCGAGCCTGCTCGGCCAGGTAGCGGGGCGTGCAGATGTTGCCGGGCAGATTGCCGAGATCGCGCTGCAGGGCGGCGGCCTCGCCGATCGCCTGTCCGTGCGCGAGACCGCGCTCGAGCGCCGCGGCCGAGGTGCGCGTGGCCGGACCGGCGAGCACCTGCGCGAGTGGGGCGGGCTTCGGCTTCTTGCCGCTCTTGAGGTCATTGACGCGGTAGAGCGTGCGCACGGTCAGTTCGGCCACGGCGCGCCCGACGTAGTAATCATCGAGCGTCTCGTCCGTCGGCCGCTCGAGCGCAACTGCAGCGCTCTTGACTCCGGTACGTGCCAGCGCCGCGATGGCCGTCGTCAGTGCCTTGCGCCAGCTGCGGCGGGTGAAGGCCTCGCGCGAGCCCAACCCGGTGAGCAGCACGCGCCGCGCGCTCAGTCCCGGCAAATCCCCGAGCAGCAGCGATTCCCCGGCGCGTCCTGGAAAATCCCCGCGTGCAAGGAGCTTGCCGAGCCGCCCGCCGGCGGCCTGGTCGATGTGCCGCGCCGTCTCGGTGAGGGTATTTTCCTCGAAAACGCCAACGATCAGGCAGTCCACCTCGAGGGTGGTGATGCTCTTGCTCCAGGTCTCGAACCGCATTCCGCTTCTCCCGCCGACCGGCCCGGGCCGGTGAACTGTGTGTGCCCGCTCGTTGCGCCATTGAGCTGCGCCACTCGCTGCTTTATCTTCACTACCGCTGCGTTTCGCCCCGGTGTTGTGTGCCCCGCGGCGCGCGCGGGCAGTGTAACTCAAGCCGGGATTCCGGCGGGCGGGCTCCTCGGGTGGGAAAAATCATCGGTCGTTACGTATTGCGCGAGGTTCTGAGCGCCTGGCTGCTGATGATGGCGGTGCTGCTGATCATCCTGACGGCCTACGAGGTCGGGGCGGTGCTCGAGCGGGCGGCGGCCAGCCAGTTCCCCCAGGGCGTCATCGCACGGCTGATTTACCTCGGATTGCTGCAGTACGTGAGCCTGGTGGCGCCGATGGCGCTGCTGCTCGGGATCATCTGGGCATTCGGCCGGCTCTACCACGACAGCGAGATGGCCGCGGCACTGGCCTGTGGGGTGCGTCCGGCGGTGCTGTACCGCCCGGTGATCGCGCTCGCAGTGGTGGTGGCCGCGGGGCTCGCGGCGGTGACGCTGGTGCTGGCGCCGCGGGCCACCTTCCAGGCCCTGACGCTGCGGGACAAGGCGATCCGCGCCGGGCAGTTCGCGCCGCTCGAACCCGGACAGTTCCGCTCCTTCGGCGGTGGCAGCGCGGTGGTGTACGCCCAGCAGGTCGAGCCGAACGGCGCGCTCGGCAATGTGTTCATCGAGCGCACCCGCGGCCGCACGGTGGAGGTGGCGGTGGCCAACCAGGCGCGCCACACCGTCTCCCCGGATGGCACCACCCAGACCATTGAGCTCTACCATGGGGAGCGCTTCGAGGGCGTGCCGGGCAGTGCGCAGTTTCGGATCATGCGCTTCGCCGAGCACACCGTGCCGATCCCGATGCCCGCGGTGAATCAGGTGGTGACCGATCTGGATGCGGCGCCGACCGCGGCGCTGTACGTCTCGAGCGATCTGGGAGAGCAGGCGAAGCTGCAGTGGCGCATCGCGCTCCCACTGATGTGCCTGGTGCTCGCCATCGTGGCGCTGCCGCTCTCGCGGCTCAGACCCCGCCAGGGCCGCTACGCGCGCGTGTGGGTGGCGCTCGTGCTGTACGTGGTGTACCTGAACCTGCTCTCGGCCGGCGAGGAGTGGCTCGGCCATGGGCGGATCCCGCTGCTGTTCGGGCTGTGGTGGGTGCATGTCGTGGTGATCCTGCTCGCCGTGGCGATGATCCGTGGCCCTGAATGGGCGAGTCGGATGCGCATGCTCGGGGCGCGCGCATGAGCATCCTGGATCGCTACGTGGTGCGGGCCATCCTCGGCTCGGTGCTGCTGGTGCTGGCGGTGTTCCTGGTGCTCGGCGGGCTGTTCGCCTTCATCAGCCAGCAGGGCGACATCGGCGTCGGTCACTACACGCTGCTCGATGCGCTGTGGTTCACTCTGCTGAACCTGCCGCAACAGGCCTACGAGTTGCTGCCGATCACGGCGATGATGGGCTCGCTGCTCGGCCTCGGTGCGCTCGCCCGCGGCAGTGAGATCGTCGTGCTGCGCGCCACCGGGATGTCAGTGGCGCGCCTCGCCGCAGCGGCGCTGATCGCCGCGGCGGTGTTGATCGCGCTTGAAGCGGTGGTCGGGGAGTTCGTGGCCCCGCAGTTGCAGGAGGCGGCCAACCAGCAGCGCGCCTTCAGTCAATACGGCACCATCAGTTTCGGTGGCGGCACGGGCGCGTGGGTGCGCGATGGGGATCTGATCCTGAACGTCGCGCGCCAGTCGAGTTCGCGCCAGTTCGGCGGCATGCAGGTGTTTCAGCTCTCCTCGACGCACCAGCTGCTGGCGGTCGGACATGCCACGCGCGCCACCGCGGCCGGCCACGACCGCTGGCTGCTCGATCACTACGCGGCCTCGCATTTCGCGGGGGACCGCGTGACGGTGCGCAAGCCGGGCCGCAAGGTGCTGCACTCGGATATCTCGGCAAGCTTTCTCGGTTTCACCGTGCAGGACCCGGCGCAGATGACGCTACGCGCGCTGTGGCAGCTGATCGGCTACCTGCACACCAACTCCCTCGATGCTGGCCAGTACGAGTTTGCGTTCTGGTCACGCATCGCGCGCATCTTTGCGATCGCGTTCGCGGTGCTGCTCGCCGTGCCCTTCGTGCTCGGCTCGATGCGCTCGGCCGGTGCCGGGACGCGCGCGATGCTCGCGCTCGCGATCGGCATCGGCTTTTTCCTCCTGCAGCGGCTCATCGAGAGCGGCACCATCGTCTTTCACCTCAATCCGGTGATCGTCGCATGGTTGCCGACAGCGCTGCTGGCGACCGTGACGCTCCTGCTGCTCGCGCGCGCGCGCTGAGCCGCCGACTCAGGCCGAGGGCTTGCGCACACTCCCCGCAGGTCCGGCGAGCGGCTGCAGCAACTCCGAGAGGGGCTGGAAGATCTGCTGGTAGCGGTAGTCGGGAATGCGGTATTCCCAGCCACGCACGCGTGCCGAGAGGCGCGCCGCCGCCGCCGCGGCCTTCGTGCCCAAGGCCCGTACGGTGAGCTCGATGTAGTGCGGTCCCTTCTGCACCGCCGGGAAGCCGCGCACCGTTACCCTCAGACCCGCGAAGGTCGTGAACACGGCGCTCGAGAACGCCACGCCGGGCGGTGGCGAGGTCGCCTTGCGCACGTCGTTCAGCGTCAAGTTGGAGAGCGCGTTGGCGAGCGCATCAGCGGCGCCAGGACCGCTGAGTGTGCGTCCGGGCGGAATACCGAGTACGCGAAACTGTGCCACCGTCGGCGCACTCCGCGCGATGCGATACGGGGGCTCGTGCGCGAGGCGCTCCTCGACACTGCGCACCTGTTGGTGTTTCAGGTCGATGATGATCGGGCTTAGCCACTGCGATGGCTTCGCCTCGGCCATCACCAGCGGCGCTGCGAGCAGGCTCTGCCGGCGACCGACGGGGCGCACGTAGGCGCCGCTGCCGCCATCGCTGTGCCCGACGATCAATGACCAGGTGCGCCCCGGGCTCACCAGGTCGATGCGCACGCCGCTCGCGCCGGCGACGCTCGGGGATTGCACGCCGAGCGCCGCATACTGAGCCGGGAGGCGGGTCTTGCGCGCCACCGCCTTGAGATTGCCGAGATCGATCAACAGTTTGCGCAACTTGCCGGAGTCGGCCGGATAGTCGCGCTGCTTGACCTGCCAGTGCCGGGCACCCTTGAGCAGCGTGACGTGCCGCCCGTCGGCGCCGCGGATGCGCACCTCGGTGAGCGCATTGAGGTGGGCTTCGAGTCCGGGCAGCACCGGGGTGCCGGCGACCGATGCGCCGCTCTGCTGCGCGCGGTGCGAGACCCAGATCGCCGCCAACAGCACCACGAGGCTGACGACGAACAGGATGGCCAGATGGCGTTGCTTCATGACTCACTCCCGGAGTGCCGACGCACGCGGCGGCGGCGGCGCAACGCCGCACCGGCGAGCGCTGCCAGCGCGAACAGCGCCGGCATGACGATGATGTTGATGACTTTCAGTTCCGTGCCGAGCGCATCGATGCTACGCACGAGCCCCGCCTGCACGGCGCGCAGACGCTTGCGGATCGTGACCCGCTCGGTCTCGAAGTGCTCGATCTGCTGCTCCTGCGCCGGGGTGAGGATCAGTGTCGACTTGTGATTGCGCTCGGTCTGCAGCAGCGTCAGCTGCCGCTCGGTCTGCTGCAGCTGCGCCTGCAGTCGCTGCTGCTGCGCCCGGTAGCGTGTCTCGGCGGCGCGGCGCAGTGCCGCGACCCGCGTAAACGGTCGGGTGAAGCCGGCCTTGGCACGTACGCTGATCAGATCGTCGCTGCCGCCGAGATTGTCGAGAGAGTTCAGCAACAGATCGCCGTTGCTCGCCCAGGCCTGATTGATGGTTTCACCGAACAGAGCCAGGTGCCGCACCCAGAGGTAATCGGAGAGCAGGTCCGAATCGGCGAACACCACCAGCTGCAGCGGCTTGCGCGCTGCGGTGAGCACCGGCGTGCCGGCGGGCAGTTTCACCCCGGCGGGCGGTCCGTGCGGATAGGCGCTCTTGACCTTGCCGCTGACGCGCGCGGCGAACACATAGCGCTCGCCGGTCGGCTTGAAGCCACTCAGCACGCTCGACGGATCGGTCAGGCCCAAGAGCGATTGCGTCGCGAGCGGCATGGCATCGGTGCTGCTCCACAGCAACGGCTGGAAGCTCGTCCCAGCGCCCTTCAGCGCGCGCAGGTATCCGGCCGTGGACAGGTTGACGTTCGACAGCCCGGAAGTGATCACGTCGTGGCGCGACATCTGCGCGCGCCCCAGGCCGATGATCAGCGGATCGAGGTGGGGCGTGCCGTTGGCACCGGCGACATTCAGTGCGAGCGACCGGTCGGCGATGACCTCATTGGGATTGAAGCGCACGCCCCAGGAGGCGAGCAGCCGGTCGAGGTCGGTACTGCCGGGCTGCGGTGGGCTGCCGGGGGTCACGGCCGACTCGGCGAGCGGATCGACGAAGGCGATGATATGACCGCCGGCGAGCGCGTACTGGTCGATGGCGAAGCGGGTCGCCGGCGAGAGGTGCCGCGGGTCGACGAGCACCAGCACGCGGGTGCCGGCCGGAATCCTCGTCGCATCAGGCTCAAGCGTGTGCAGGTCATAGAGCTGCTCGGCCTGACGGTAAGCGAGCCAGGGCTGGCGCATCTGTCCGCTCTGCGGGTCGAATCCGCCACTCATCGGCAGGCTCGAGTACCACTCGATGCGAGGCTTGGTCGGATGGGCGAGCTGGTAGATCAGCTTGGCAATGTCGTATTCGAGGAAGCGCTGTTTGCGTGGATCGAAGAACGGAATCGCCTGGCGACCGTTGGTGGCATTCGTGCCGGCGAGGCCGAAGTAGAACTTGCTGCCGGCATCGTTGACCGGCGTGCCGCGTACGCCGAGCTCGGCGGCGCGGTCTTCCTCGACCGAGTAGGGTCGCGGATCGATGATGTGCAGGCGGATCTTGCCGTCGGCATCGGCGGCGATCTCGCGCAGGAAGTTCTCGACGTG
>JBMFWZ010000087.1:0-13540 GCA_049964755.1 Steroidobacteraceae bacterium
CGTGCGGCTCGGGCAAGAAGTACAAACACTGCCACGGCACGCTCTCGAACGACGGCTGAGCGGCCCGTGAACGTGGTCCGAGTGGTGGCCGCGGCGCTGGTCGACCCGGACCGCCGGGTGCTCATCGCCGAGCGGCCCGCCGGTAAGGCCCTCTCGGGTCAATGGGAGTTTCCCGGCGGCAAGCTCGAACCCGGGGAGAGCGAAGCGACGGCGCTCGCCCGCGAGCTCGCCGAGGAGCTCGGCATCGAGATGTGTGGCGGTTCGCCGTGGATGCGCCTCACGCACGAGTACCCAGACCGCATCGTGGAGCTTTCGCTGTGGATCGTCGCGCAGTATCGCGGCGAGCCGCGCGGACTGGAGGGTCAGGCGGTGCGCTGGGTGAGCGCCGCTCAGCTCGCCGGTGCGGATATCCTCGCGGCGGACCGTCCTTTTGTCGCGGCGCTGGTAGAATGGCTGGGTTCACCCACCGCTTGCGAGGGCCTCGATGGCCGACCCGAACGACATCCCTGAAATCGAACTGGACGCGACCAATCTCTACCGCGAGGAAATCTTCACCGACCGGCGCGCCGGGACGCTGCGGCGGCTGACGCCCGTGACGCCCGAGGGTGCTGCGGATCCGTCCCGCGCCGTGCAGTTTTCCGGTCAGACGCAGCTGCTGACGCCCGCCGGCGTGCTGCCGCTGTCGTTCGAGCTGCCGGGTACGACGCTCCCGGAGGCGCTCGCAAAGTTCTCCGAAGGCGTTCGCGCCGCGATCGAACAGGCCATCGAAGAGGCCCGCGAAATGCGTCGCGAGTCTGCCTCGCGCATCGTGGTGCCGGATGTCGCCGGCGGCGGCGCGGGCGGTTTGCCCGGCGGCGGTAAGATCAAACTGGGCTGATCAGCTCTCCGGTTCGGACCCGGACAGATCGTCCGGGTCCGGCGCGAGCGCCTCACCCGGGATCGCATTGCGCTCGGTCAGCCACGCGCCCAGATCGATCAGCCGGCAGCGCTCGCTGCAGAACGGGCGCAACGGCGCCTCGCTCCACTCCAGCTGGCGAGCGCAGGTGGGGCATCGGATCTGCATCGCGCGCCTTATGCGCAGGTGGCCAGCTGGAACGGCACGTCCTCGCTGCTCTGCGTGGCGCGCTGCGACAGTCCGTTCCAGTGCAGAAAGCGCAGACTGCAGCGGTGATGGCTGCCGCTGACCTCCGGATACAAGCCGCTCGAGGCCGGCAGCAGGATGCGCAGCAGCTGCAGCGGATTGTCCCGATCGAAGGTGATGGTGAAGGTGCCCCCGCGTGCGCACTCCTGGCGAGTGCGGCCGAACTGGCGCGTCAACCACAGCAGCTCGGCCACCGCATCGCACAGCGGGCGCAGCAACGTGAGCCACTGGTTGAAGGCATGCATGCGCAGCTCATCGGGCTCGTTCAACCAGTACAGGTAATCCGGCAGATCGAACTCGCACGTCCCGCCCGGGATGCTGCTGCGGTGCTTGATGGCGTTTAGGAATTCCGAATCGCGCAGCGGCTGCTGGCAGGCGACGCCCGCATTCATCAGGTCGGCGCGCAGGCGGCCGAGGTTCGTGATGAAGGTCTTCAGCCGCTGCGTATCGACGCCGGCTCGGGCCTGGTATTCCCCGAGCAGCTGCAGCTGGCGTTCGATTTCCTTCAGCGCATCGGAGCGCAGATCGCTGCGCGAGATCACCGCGAGGATATCGATCAGGCTCGCCATCGCGGCGCGGCTGCCCCATTGGCTGCCGGTCTCATTGTGGTAGAGCGCCTGGTTGTAGAGAAAATCCAGCCGCAGGAAGGTGCGCATCCGCTCATTCAGGGGTTGCTCGAACACGAGCACCCGGCCGCCGTGTGCGGCGACGGTCGGGGTGCTGGCCGGGGCGGGGGACGCAGCGGGGACGGGGGCTGCGACTTCAGCGGTCTCGGTGGTCATGGCAGCTATTGTGCGTGACGAGCGTGTGTTGCGTAAATGTCCGCAAGGCGCGACGTGACACGTCCGGTCAGGACTTCTTGGCGAGCTCCAGATAGCGTTGGTGCAGCGAAGCGACCTGTTCGCGCAATGCCGCCAGATCCGACTCGTTGTGGATGACGTCGTGGGCGGCCTTCAGCCGCGCTGCGCGCGAGGTCTGCGCGTTGAGCATCGCGCGCGCCTGCTCGCTCGTCGAGCCGTCGCGCTCCGTCAGTCGCTGCAGCTGCAGCTCTTCCGGACAGTCCACCACCAGCACCCGATCGACCCGAGAGGCCAGTCCCTTCTCGACCAGCAGCGGAATGACCAGGATCTGATAAGGTCCACCGGCCGCGGCCGCGAGGGATTCCACCGCGGTGCCGATCGCCGGGTGCGTCAGCGCCTCGAGGTCCGCGCGCGCCATCGGATCGGAGAACACGATCTCGCGCAGTCGCGGACGGTCCAGATGACCGTCCGGGGTCAGGATGCCGGTACCGAAGCGCTCCACCAGCCGCTCGAGCGGCGGCTGCCCCGGCTCGACCACCTCGCGCGCGATCTGGTCGGTGTCGATGATCGGAATGGCGCGCGCGCGGAACAGCTCCGCCACGGTGGATTTGCCGCTGGCGACGCCGCCGGTGAGTCCAATACGGATGATTTTCGTGCCCAAGGGGCGAATTCTAGCGCGATTTTGCGCCGAGCGGGGGCGATCAGCCCGGAAAGAGCCCCAGGTAGAGCCGAACCATCGCGTGCCCATACATGAGCATCAGCCAGCCGCCGGCGGCGAGGAACGGCCCGAACGGAATCGGCACACTGCTGCTGCGGCCACGCGCCACGATGAGCACGATTCCGATCAGTGCGCCCACCGCCGCGGCAATGATCACCGTCGGCAGCAACATCTGCCAGCCGAGCCAGGCGCCGAGTGCGGCCAGCAGTTTGAAATCCCCGTAGCCCATGCCTTCCTTCGCGGTGAGCTCACGGAACAGGTGATAGACGCTCCAGAGGCTCAGATACCCGGCCGCTGCGCCGAGGAGTGCCGAACGCGGATCGACCGGTACCGGCAGACCGCCGGGCGCCGGAGCCAATAGGCTGAGCAGCAATCCGAGCCACATCAGCGGCAGGGTGAGGGAGTCCGGCAGCAGTTGGCGGTCGATGTCGATCGCCGCGAGCGCCACGAGGAACCACGTGAGCACGAGGGCGGCCAGCGTCGGCCAGCCGAACCCGAATTTCCAGGCCACCAGCCCCGACAGTCCTCCCGTCAACAGCTCCACGAGCGGATAGCGCAGGCTGATGCGTGCCGAGCAGTTCGCACACCGGCCGCGCAGCCACACATAGCTCAGGAGCGGAACATTGTGCCAGGCCCGGATCGGTGCTCTGCACGCCGGGCAGCACGAGCGCGGCACGACCAGGTTGTACGGTGCCACATCGCCGGTGGGCGGACTCGCCGCGTCGCCCGCCAGCTCCGCGCATTCCGCGCGCCAGCGTCGCTCGAGCATGATCGGCACGCGGTGAATGACCACGTTCAGAAAACTGCCGATCACCAGCCCCAGCACCCCGCAGGTGCCGGTGAAGAATGCAGGCGACGCAGCGAGCAGTGCAGCGGCCGACACGTCAGTGGACGACGTTGCCGAGCTGGAAGATCGGCAGGTACATCGCGATGACCAAGCCACCGACGATCACGCCCAGGATCACCATGATCAGCGGCTCGAGCAGACTCGACATCGAGTCCACCGCGTTGTCCACTTCGGCCTCGTAAAATACGGCGACCTTGGCCGCCATCTCATCCAGCGAGCCGGATTCCTCCCCGACTGCGATCATCTGCACCACCATGTTGGGGAACACTCCTTGAGTCTCCATGGCGCGCTGCAGGCGCTGGCCAGTCGCGACCTCATCGCGCATCTTCAGGACCGCGTTCTCGTAGACGATGTTGCCGGTCGCCCCGGCGACGGATTCGAGGGCCTCCACGAGCGGCACGCCAGCGGCGAACATGGTCGAGAGCGTGCGCGCGTAGCGGGCGATCGCCGCCTTGTTGAGGATCGGGCCGATGATCGGGATCTTCAGCGAGATCCGATCGAGCACCTCGCGCATCTTGCGCGAGCGCTTCTTGAAGTACATGAACGTCCAGCCCGCCGCGCCGATCACGAGCGCGATCCAGATGCCATGACGGCGCAGAGCGTTGGAGATGCCGATCACGAACATCGTGAAGGCGGGCAGATTCGCGCCGAAGCCTTTGAACAGCTTCTGGAACTCCGGGATCACGAAAATCATCAGCACCGTGGTGACGATGCCGGCCACGATCAAGACGGCCGCAGGATAGAACAGCGCCTTTTTGACCTTCTTCTTGGTTGCCTCGGACTTTTCCTTGTAGGTCGCGATCTTATCGAGCAGCGTGTCGAGCGCGCCGGCCTGCTCGCCGGCGCGCACCAGGTTCACGAACAGATCGTCGAAATACAACGGGTGCCTCGCCAGCGCCTCGTACAACGAGGTGCCCGACTCCACGTCCGCCTTGATGGCGAGGATCAGATTGCGCAGCGAGGGCTTGTCGACGCCGCTCGCGACGATCTCGAACGACTGCACCATGGGGATGCCGGCGATGAGCATGGTGGCGAGCTGGCGGCTGAACACCGAGATGTCCGCGGCATTGACTTTGCCGCCCTTCAAGCTCTCGCGCTTGCGGCGCACGCGCGAGGCGGCAATGCCCTGGCGGCGCAGGTCCGCGCGGACCGAGGCCTCGTCGGGGGCCATGGTATTGCCCTTGATGCGCTGGCCACGTTTGTCGCGCCCTTCCCAGAGAAAGGGGACATCGGGTTTCGAGCTCTTGGCGGTCGCGGAGAGTGCCGGGGGCATGGGTTGGCCGTCCTACGTCAGTCGATGGTGACGCTGTTGACTTCTTCGAGACTGGTGATGCCAGACTTGACCTTCTCGAGGCCCGCCCGGCGCAGATCCCAGATGCCTTCGCGCGCCGCTTCATCGCCGATCTCAACGGCGCTGCCGCCGCCGAGGATGATGCGCGCAATGGCGGTGGTGAGCGGCATGACCTGGTAGAGGCCCGTGCGGCCCTTGTAGCCGTCGGTGCAGTTCGCACAGCCCACGGGTCCGAAAATTTTCATGCCGCCGCGCGCATCTTCCTCGCTGAAGCCTTCCTTCAGGAGCGCCTCTGCCGGGATGTCGAGCGGTTGCTTGCATTGGTTGCACAGTTTGCGCGCCAGGCGCTGCGCGATGATCAGGCTGATGGAGGTGGCGATCGCATAGGGCTTGACGCCCATGTCCACCAATCGCGTCAGGGTCTGCTGCGCATCATTGGTGTGCAGAGTGGAGAGCACCAAGTGACCGGTCTGCGCCGCCTTGATGGCGATTTCCGCAGTCTCCAGATCACGGATCTCACCGACCATGATGACATCGGGGTCCTGGCGCAAAAAGGCGCGCATGGCGGCGGCAAAGGTCAGTCCGACCTTCGGATTGATGTTGACCTGGTTGACCCCGGGCAGGTTGATTTCCGCCGGGTCCTCGCAGGTGGAGATGTTCGTGCCTTCGCGATTGAGGATATTCAGCCCCGTGTACAGCGAGACGGTCTTGCCGCTACCGGTCGGGCCCGTGACCAGGATCATGCCCTGGGGCTTCGCCAGGTATTCCTCGTAGAGCACGCGCTGGAATGGTTCGTAGCCGAGGGAGTCGATCCCGAGCATCGCCTGCGACGGGTCAAGAATACGCATCACCACCTTCTCGCCGAAGAGCGTCGGGCAGGTGCTGACGCGAAAATCGATGGCCCGCGTCTTCGAGAGCTTCATCTTGATGCGCCCGTCCTGGGGCACTCGCCGCTCGGCGATGTCCAGCCGCGCCATGACCTTGAGGCGCGCCGCCAGCTTGCCGCCAAGCTGGACTGGGGGCTGCGCCATTTCCTTCAATACCCCGTCCATGCGAAAGCGAACCCGATAAGTCTTCTCGTAGGGTTCGAAGTGGATGTCCGAGGCGCCGCGCCGGATGGCATCCAGCATCACCTTGTTCACGAAGCGGACGATGGGGGCGTCTTCGACGTCGTCTCGGGCGCCGCGATCCTCCGCTTCCTGGTCGCCCCCGGTGACATCCAGGCCCTCGAGATCGACGTCTCCCTCGGTGCCGAGGGAGTCGATCTGGCTGCCGGCCTGCTCGATCGCCTTATCGAGCGCGGCCTGCAGCTTGTCGTCATCGACGATGACCACCTCGATGCTGAGGCTGGTCTGGAATTTGATCTCATCGATCGCATGCAGGTGGGTCGGGTCGGCGACCCCGAGAAAGAGCTTCTTGCCGCGGCGATACAGCGGCAGCACGCGATGCTTGGCCAGCAGCTTGTCGCTGACCAGCTTGATCGTATCCAGGTCGAAGCTGGCGGCATCGAGGTCGAACACCGGGACGCCGAATTCGTTCGAGGCAGCGACGGCGATGTCGCGTGCCTGTGCGGCGCCGCTCTCCACGAGCTGGGTCACGAGCGATATTTGTCGCTCGCGCGAGGTATTCAGAGCCTCAAGAACGGTCGCCTCGTCGACGACCCCGTCCTGGACGAGGCGCTGCGGCAGGCCGCCAAGCCCGGTGCGTGCGCCCCCGAGCGCTGCAGAGACGTTGTCATTCATGGACTTACGGTGGTCCGGTTCGATCCGCGGGGCTCAAGTGTACCGAAGCCGGTGACGCCGGCAATTGTCAAATCTGCGCCCGATCCTCGCACAGGCCAAGTCCCGTCACCGTGACTGGGCTCCCAAAAGAAGAAGCCCCCGCCGAGGCGGGGGCTTCTGAGGGTCACTTGCTGGGAGGATTTTAGTAGCAGGTGGCGGGCAGATAAGCATCGTTGGAAACTGAGCCTTTCGCCACAGTGTGTCCGCCCTTGACCGTCGAGAGGCCTGACGGGGCGGTATTACCAGTGCCGGCGCTGCAAACCCAACTGATATCGCCATTTGCCGATTGATACGCGGTAAGCTCGATCGTCTTGCCGCTGATGTTGGAATTCGTGCTGGGGCCGCCGTAGGTCGCAGTAATCACGCCGGTACCGTACGTCATGCTGCTGACATACGTTCCGCTGATCGCACTGTTGATGCCCAAGTCGGCAAGAGTCGCGCAAGTGCCGCCCGCGGTTCCCTTGTTGGCATAACATTCATCGAACGCGGTTTCGATACCACCGGCGAGCGAGAGCCCTTCCGAGACCTGTGCGCGGATGGTGTAGTTCTGGTAGGCGGGGATGGCAATCGCCGCCAGGATGCCGATGATCGCAATGACGATCATCAACTCAATGAGGGTAAAGCCCTGTTGCACCGATTTCATTACTGAAGACTCCTCTGAGAAACGAATGAGTTCTGGCCAAGAGGCGCAACGGGCGCCTGCTGCTGAGTAGAAAGCAAGTGCTGTGCCAATGGCAGAGCCTCAGTGCAACTAATTGAGTTTGCGAAGAAATCCTCTGGAGCTCCGTCCGCTATGTCAAGTGCACATTCGGATCTCTGGCATCCTGGGGAGCACATCGACGTCACAAAGTGACGTGAATGGTCACATTCTGAGGAGAACCTCGCGGCAGCGTCTCTGCGAGGCGATGCTCGGCTCGGGCCGGAACAGAATCTGCTGACCCCATCACTTCTGGGTTGGCGCGGACTCAGCCACAATCAGCCGGCTCGAACTTCCCGCGGTCGCAGAGCGCTCGCGGCGATCATGCTTTGAATCCGGCACTGTTGGGACCGATACTATTGGGGCGGAGGGTTGGCGATGGGTGCGGTGGTCACGATGCCGTCGAACGCAGAGGCTCGAGAAGCGCTCAGACCGCGCAACATCGAGCTCACCATCCTTATGCCCTGTCTCAATGAGGCTGAGACCGTGGCGATCTGCGTGCGCAAGGCGAGGGAATTTCTGCAGCGCACGGGCGCCGCCGGAGAAGTCCTGGTGGCGGACAATGGCTCCAGCGACGGATCCGCCGAGCTTGCGCAGCGCGCGGGTGCGCGGGTCGTGCAAGTGCCGCAGAAGGGGTATGGCAGTGCGCTCATTGCGGGAATCGCCGCCGCGCAAGGGCAGTTCGTCATCATGGCCGATGCCGATGACAGTTACGACTTCTCCCGACTCGATGAATTTCTGCAATCCCTGCGCAACGGTCACGAACTCGTGATCGGTCACCGCTTCCGCGGTGGCATTCGTCCGGGCGCGATGCCTTGGTTGCATCGCTACATTGGCAACCCCATCCTCAGTTTTATCGGCCGGCTCTTTTTTTCGTGCCGCATCGGTGACTTTCACTGCGGACTGCGCGGGATCCATCGCGATGCGGCGCTGATGCTGGGCCTGAGTGCACCCGGGATGGAATTCGCCAGCGAGATGATCGTGAAGGCGGCCCTGGCGGGCTGGCAAATCGACGAAGTTCCGACCGTCCTCTCGCCCGCGGGGCGCTCGCGAGCGCCGCATTTGCGCAGTTGGCGCGATGGCTGGCGCCACCTGCGGTTCCTGCTCATGATGAGTCCGTGCTGGTTGCTCTTTTATCCAGGGATGTCGCTCATTACCGTCGGCGTCGCGGTCGAACTCCTGCTCCTGCACGGACCGATCGCCGTTCACGGCGTGGGATTCGGCGTTCACACCATGCTGTATGCCGCGGGAGCGACCATACTGGGTCTGCAGCTGGTCCTTTTCTCGGTGATCGGGCGGACCGTCGGGGTGTTGAAGCATCTCTTACCGATGACGCCGCGACTGAGGGCATTTCTGCGGGTGTTCACGGTGGAGCGCGGGATCCTTTTCGGTGCAGCGCTCGGCTTCTCCGGACTCGGGCTCGCCGTGTATTCACTCGACACTTGGTTCCGAGCCCGGTTTGGCCCCTTGAATCCCCTCACAGCCATGCATGCCGTGATTACGTCGGTGACGCTGATGTTGGCGGGCGGGGAGATCCTATTTGCATCCTTCTTGCTCGGACTGATCGACGTCCGTCCCGACGAAAGTACAGACGAGTGACTCCCACTGACGGAGCGCAGTCCTCGCCGCTGCGATCCACAATGATGCTGCTGAGGCGCGTTGCCGCCGCGCCCCGTTGGCTCGTCTATGTAGCCTCGTCCCTCCTGGTGGTACTGACCAGCTATCACCTTGGCAAGGCGATGTCCTGGGACATGATGGAATACCATGTGTACGCGGGCTTCAGCGCGCTGCACGACCGGTTCCGTCAGGATTACTTTGCCGCCGGACCGCAGGGGTACTTCAATCCCTATGCGTACGTCCCGTTCTATCTGTTGTTGCGCTCATCGCTTTCGCCGCTCGCAATCGCCTCGATCCTGGCGCTGATTCAAAGCGCGATTCTGTGGTTGACCTACGAACTGGCTCTGCGGGTGGTGCCGCGGGACACGCCGAGTGTGCGCACGGCCATCGCGATCCTGGCGGTCGCCTTGGCATTCGCCAATCCGGTTCTGATCAATGAGTTGGGTTCGAGCTACTCGGACATCACCACGGCCGAACTGGCGCTGACGGGGTGGCTGCTGCTGGTCAATGCCGTCTGGACGCCCAGTGCGCTGCGCGTTTTTGGGGCTGCGCTGTTGCTCGGTGCGGCCACGGGGCTGAAGCCGACCAATGCGGTGCACGCCCTCGCCGCAGGAGTCTTACTGCTGTTCATTCCGGTCGACTGGCCCCGACGCGCGCGCTATGGCCTCGTGTTTGGAGCGACGCTGGTTGCGGCCTTCGTGGTGGTGAATCTCCCGTGGTCGATTCATCTCGAACGGCATTTCGGTAACCCGGTTTTTCCGCTCCTCAATGGATTGTTCCGCTCGCCGGATTACTCGACCGGCTCGATGCTCGACCATCGCTTCATCCCCGCCACACTCGGTGCGGCTCTTCTGCGGCCATTTACGATGGTCCTGCCGATTTCCTGGATCCACTTCGAGATGCCGGCACCGGATCTGCGCTATGCGCTCCTTCTGGTGCTGTCGCTGCTATTGCTCGCGCGGTGGTTGTGGCGACAGTGGTCCGGGGAATACCGTTTGAAGCCCCGCACGCTGGATCCGTCCGAGCGCGCTTTGGGCGCTTTGGGGCTCGCTTTTTTAGTGGATTGGGCGCTTTGGCTGCCGGTCTCAGGTAACAGCCGCTACTTCATGCCCATGGCCTGCGTTGCCGCAATCTTGGGCATAGTGCTGATCTTTCGCCTCTTCTCCGCGCGACCTGCATTGCGCAACGGAGTGCTCATCGCGGTGTTCGCCGTACAGTTCTTCCAGCTGCATGCGGGGACTGAATACCGCCAGTACCTACCGTGGCGCGATGGCCCTTGGTTCAACCTCTTGATCCCGCCCTCGCTGGAGAAGCAAGCGGACCTCTATTTCCTCATTGGAGGGCAAAGCAATTCGTTCATCATTCCGGAGTTGCCCAGAGCTTCAGGCTTCGTCAACCTCAGCGGCCAGTACGAACTCGGACCGGTGGGCGCAAACGGTCGACACATTTCAGCGCTGATTAGGCGCTATGCGCCCCATTTGCGCGCAGTATGGTCCGATCCTGCTGCGATCGCGGCTGCGCAGGCCCGTCCATCATTCTTCGATGCCGCGAACGACGCGCTGGAGCCATTCGGCTTAAGCGTGGATACGAAACGTTGTTCAATGATTGTCGCGCAGGGTGTCGATGTCATCTTCATGGTCGGCTCTCGTGTCCGGCACAGGACGCGCCAGCCACAAGCAACCCCCGACACCAAGCACCTCATGACCTGTCACGTGATCGGTGATCCGTTCGCGAAAGCGCAGCTCTCAGGCCAGCGAACGGCCGATGCTGCCTTTGATCATTTGGAAGACGCCTGTCCGGCGCTCTTTCAGCCGCGCCGGCCCGTGGATGTCCTCATGGGCGATCCCAAGGCCGGCTATATCTTTCTGCGCAAATACACCGGGTCCGCAGTGCACGCGTGGATCGCTCACGGGATCATTCGGTTTCAAAAACTGGCGCCCGGAGGGCGGGAGGAAGATGCCGGATCGGAACGGATGTGGGCACAATCACCCCCGCGCGTTGCTTGCGGATGGCGCGGGGCGGGGTTTCTGAAGATTCTCCCGCCATGAGTGAGCGCGCAGCCACGACCGATCTCTCTGACCTGAATCGATCGCGGGTCATCGTTCCGGTACTCAATGGCGGTCCTCGGTGGCAGGAGGCAGCCCGGGCGTTGTCGATTGCGGTCCCCTACGCGGCGATGGTGGTGGTAGTGGACTCTGGGTCGAACGACGGCAGTGATCGCGTGGCGATCGACTGTGGCTTTGAGCTGCACCGGATCGAGCCCCGAGCCTTCAATCACGGCCGAACCCGGCAGTGGGCGGTTGAGCAGTTCTGCGCAGGGAGAGAGTTCGCCGTATTCCTGACGCAGGACGCCGTCCTAGAAGGACCGGACGCTATTTGGGCGCTGTTGCAGGCATTTTCAGACCCGACAGTCGGGGCGGCTTACGGGCGGCAAGTGCCCCATGCGGGAGCTGGACCCTTCGAGGCGCACGTGATTCTCTTCAATTACGGCACTCGCAGTGAGACGCGGACAATTGCCGATGCGCCCCGGCTTGGAATCAAGACCGCGTATCTCTCAAACTCGTTCGCCGCCTACCGCTTAAGTGCGCTCACGGCGTGCGGCGGTTTTCCGAGTCATCTCATTCTCGGCGAAGACACCGATGTGGCTGTGAAGATGCTCCTGGCGGGCTGGTCGATCAGATACTGCGCAGATGCCAGGGTGCGCCACTCGCACGCCTACACCATTGCGCAGGATGCGCGGCGGTATTTTGATTTCGGCGTGATGCATGCTCAATTGCCGCAGCTTGGGCGTACCTTTGGCGCTGCGGAGGGTGAGGGAATGAGGTTCGTCACCTCTGAAATGCGCTATGTTGCACGACACGCGCCGTTGCAACTGCCCCTGGTTCCGGTGCGCAGCGCGGCGAAATATGCGGGCTATAGACTCGGCAGAATGTTTGAATGCTTGCCGCGAGGGCTGTGCCGGAGATTGAGTATGACGCGGGGCTACTGGGGATAGCGGGAGCTCTTTCTAGCGGTGTCTGGCGCTGCCCACTACGGTGACGCCATACGTCACGATTCGTTGGACTAGGAAACTCACGGGCGTATTGACCGCAGCGGTCGCGAGCGCTGCGGCCAGGTACCAAATGTGAAATTCGCCAACCATCAGTCTCATTACGGCCGTGCTCACGCACAATAGAGCGCCGTTGACTCCCATATATCGGATCGCGCCCCCATGAGTGATTGTGCTAACGGAAAACGTGAAATGTGCGTTGAGGACGTACCCGGCAAGGTTTCCGGCGATGAAAGATACGATATACGCGAAAAGATAGTTCATGCCCGCGAACGTGTGTAATCCCACAAGAACGGCAAGACTGATGATGAGGCATGTCAAGCCGACCCCACAGAAGCGCCCGAGTTGCCGAAGATGAGTTTGCGCGGGCACGCGCTCGAGGGGGCGCTCACGTGGTGAAGGTAATGTCTCCATCACTCGGTGACTCGCCTCGGCCGATCCCAGGGAAGTTCGATGTTGCCCGGTGTTGCGCAAGTCGAGTACGGTGCGATGACGAGCGCCAAGTTGCAGTTCCACGGCTTGATGCGGAAGTCCGATTTTATGGAGTTCGCGCCGAACGTGTTCTGCGCCAACGTGCGCAATTCAGATTCGTGGGGGTAACGGATGCGTTCGCCAGTGACGTAGCGATCGGAGAGATAGCCGAGCAGGTACGCGAAGGTCCGTTGCCGGACCCAGTCCTTGAGCACGAGCGTTCCGCCGCCCGCCATCAGACGGTGAGCGGCAGATAAAAAATCCGCCCATTCAGGGTACGGGACGTGGTGCAGGACGTCAGCAATGATGACCAGATGGTAGTGGGCGGGTTCCGCGGCGGCGAGGTCCTGGGCCGTGGTTCGCACAAAGCGGACGCGCGAGCGCTCTCCGCGATACAGCCTGCCGGGCTGCGCGCAGATATCGACGCCGGTCACGGTTGCGTCTGGGAAGGTGTGCACAATGCGTTCGGTAACCATTCCATCGCCGCAGCCGATTTCGAGGATCGTGCTCGGTGCGCGAATGTGCGTCCGGATCGAACTTACGAATTCATCGAGGTCGACGAAGAAGCGCCGATAGAGCTCGGAAATGAGTTGCTCGTGCCGTCCGAAACTGCGACGAACTAGGGGTCCGATACCCAATCGCGGTCTCCGCAGGATGGCGAATGGCGTTGCATGGCCTGGCAGGATACTGTGCAGGGCAAGATGTGACCATGTCCACAACTTGAGATTGTGAAGCACGGGCGGCCGTGGCGACTCATGCACGACAGGACTGTGAACGGGTGCGCTCCTTTACAATCAATTGGACATGTCCCAGCATCTATAGGCTAGGTTTCGGGTGTCGGGTTTGCGGCAGCCAAGTCCATGATTCTTGATTGGTTTAATGCTCAAGAGGCGATTGCAGCCGGGCACGCACTCGCGGATTCATTTCTGCGCGACGACGCTCGGGCGACCCAGGGACGTGCCAAGGCTCAGCGGGGCGATCGACGGATCGAAGTGCAGCGCTTGCTGCAACGCGCGGTGCTCGAAGCGAAGCCCCTGAAGCTCAATCTGTTCAAGCGAGCGAAGCTGCTCGGCGCGTTCAAGTCGCGGCTGATCGAGCAGGGATTCGATGAAGTCGGCGCCGGCGAGC
>JBMFWZ010000088.1:0-13492 GCA_049964755.1 Steroidobacteraceae bacterium
ACGGAGCGCTACACGGCGCAGTCCGCTGCTCGCTTCAAGGACTTTTGGCGCGACTGATCCCTGCCGCGGCGCTGCCTGCCGGCGGCCGACCCCGGTACGAGTGTCAGGCCGAGGGCGTGCATTACCTTCAGCACCGTCCCGAAGGTCGGGTTACCGTCCTTCGACAGAGCCTTGTACAGACCATCGCGGGTGATCCCGGTTTCCTTCGCGAGCTGAACCATGCCATGGGCGCGGGCGATATCGCCGAGCGCTGCGGCAAGGAACGCCGGATCGTCAGGGGCCTCCTCGAGGCACGCTTTCAGGTACGCGGCCATGTCAGCCTCGGACTTCAGGTAATCAGCGGCATCCCACCGGGAGAAAGTCTCTTTTGCGCGTCGTTTGGTTGCCATAGTGGGTTACCTCCAGTCTTTTGCGATTGCGATTGCCAGCTTGATATCGGCATCCTGAGTCCGCTTGTCTCCGCCGCAGCAGAGCAGCACGCGGACGTTTCCGCGCTGTGCGTAGTAGACGCGGTATCCCGGTCCGTAGTCGATCCGCATCTCGGAGACGCCCGCGCCGACCGCTTTCACATCCCCAGGATTGCCGAGCGACAACCTTCGGATGCGGGCGTTGATCCGCGCCTGCGCCTCGCGGTCGCGAAGGCGCCCGAACCACGCCTCGAAGGTTGCGGACTTGAGGACTTCGAGCACCCGGCAAGTGTATACCACAGTATACCGCTATGCAAGTGCATCTACCGGGATAGCGCACCATGATCCCGGCCCTTGCCACCGGCGCCGCCGCCGCCCTCGACCTCGGCGCCACCCGTCACCGGCCCGCCGATCGCGCCACGCGGCGCGCTGCGGCCTTCGAGCTGCGCGCCCGTGGCCTCTGACCCACTTCGATATCGCCGCCGCCCTGAAGCTCACTGAGCGTGCCGTGCTCGATCTGCTCGAGGTGAAGCGATGAACGCTGACACCTCGATGCCGCGCTCGATCCACCTCGCGCTCACTGGCGAAGTCCGCACGCTGCTCGAACGCACTCGCTACGACCTTGAACGCGGCTGGAACGAAGCCGCGCTCGACTGCATCGGCCGCGCGCTGCGGCTGCTTTCTGACCCACAACCTGGAGACAGACAATGATTGATGCACTGATAGCCGGGCGTGTCCACAAGACCCCGCAATCTCGCGTCTCGGCCAACGGCAAGCGCTTCTGCACGGCCGTGGTCCGCGCCGCTGCTCGCGACGGTGACGCCCTATTCGTGTCCGTGATCGTGTTCTCGCAGTCGGCTTGTGACGCACTGCTCGCGCTCGATGATGGTGACAGCGTGGCACTCGCGGGCGAACTGCAGCCGAAGATCTACCATCCTCGGGACGGCGGCGAACCGCGTCCGAGCCTCGACCTGGTCGCGCACAAGGTGCTCACCGAGTACCACATCACACGCAAGCGCAACGCCGTCAACGGCGAGCGTGACGAGCCTGCGCCGTCACGGTCGACTGCGGATGCACCCGCACCTGCAGACGCCGATCCCGAGTTCAACGACTCAATCCCATTTTGAGGAGTCCATCACATGAGCGCCCGACTGATTGGCGTTGCCATACTTGCCGCGATTGGCGTGTGCCTGTGGCGTGTCGTGCGGCTGCTGCTGGCCGAGCATCGAGCCCGGAAACTGCAATGAGCGGACCGCGCAACCGACGAGCTGCAGCCGCGTCCGCACGGTCTCGCGAGCTGATCCGTGAGGCGATGCTCGAGCACGCGCAGGCACACCCGCTCAGCCGACCGCTGACCGCTCTGGAGCTGCGCCGGCTCACAGGATTGCATCTTCGGGTGCGGCGCATTCAGCAGCTCGTCGCATCGCTGCGGATCGAGAGTGAGATTCGAGAGTTGCTTGCGGAGCAGCTCGACCGAGAGCAGGCGGCAGCCGCTACGGCACCCGCTGCGGACCCTCACGCACAATAGGTTGCGTCTAACGCAGTGCTTCACTCGATAGACCGAGACTATCACAGCGCGGGACTTCGCGGTAAAGTCCCGCACATGTTGGACGAGTCAGAAAAGCCCAAGCAGCGCCGCGGTGTGTGCTCAATTTGCGTGCATCAGGAGCGCGCCAGGGCCGAGCTGTTGCTCGCCGCCGGCGGCAAGTTCAGCGAGACGGCCCGCAAGTTCGGCATGAGCGAGGACTCTCTCGAGCGACACTGGAAGCGATACGTGCCGGAGAAGCACCGCAAGGCGCTCCGGCCGGGCGCCGAGGCGCTCCTGGCACGGATGGAACTCAGTGCGCAGATCGCCGAGGAGAACACCTCGAGCCTCGACCACCTGAAGGCGGTGCGGGCGATCCTGTGGCAGATGCTCACCGAGTCGCGCGCGCGCGGGCAAACCCTACCGGCGGCCGCTGCAGCCGCTCAGTACGTGAAGACGTGCGCCCTCATCGGGAAACTCACCGGGGAGCTCGCGCAGTCGGCGCTCGTGACCAGCACCCACTACCACGTGCACTTGACGGAGGCGCCCGAGTTCCAGCAGCTCATGGACGACGTGGCGCGGGCGCTTGCGCCCTACTCCGAGGCTCGCCGCGCCGTGTTCGAGCAGTTCAGCCGCCTCGAGCAGCAGCCCGAGGAGCGTGTCATCGACCTTCCCGCCCTGGCGCACCAGCATGCTCATGCAGCGCAGCAGTAGCCACAAGGCGCACGCCGTCCTCGCCGCAGCGCTGCAGCGCACGCAGGCCGGCACCAGTCTCATCGAATTCGCGAGACTCACGCACCACGACTATCGTCCGAGCTGGCACCACGAACTGCTCGCCTCCAAGCTCGAGGCGCTCGCCCACGGGGAGATCACGCGGCTCATCATCAGCATGCCGCCCCGGCATGGGAAGTCGGAGCTGGCCTCGGTGCGATTCGCTCCGTGGCTGCTCACCCAGCGCCCGGGCGCGAGCATCGTGAGTGCTACCTATGCCGGCGAATTCGCCGACGACCTCGGGCGCAAGGCGCGCGCCGTACTGGAGCTTCCGATCTACTCCCAGCTCTGGCCGCGCTCGGCACTCTCGCAGGAATCCAGAGCCGTATCACGCTGGCAGACCGTCACAGGCGGAAGCTACTTCGCGGTCGGCGTCGGCGGCGCGCTCACAGGTCGCGGTGCCGACTTCCTGTTGATCGACGACCCGCATAAAAACCGGCTCGAGGCGGAATCGAAGGTCAGCCGGGATGCGGTCTTTGACTGGTTCAGGTCCACCGCATACACGCGCCTCGAGAAAGGCGGCGCCGTGGCGATCATCATGACCAGGTGGCACGAAGACGACCTGGTCGGCCGCGTCCTGCAGGATGACACCGGATGGCACGTGCTCGCGCTGCCCGCGATCGCCGAGGTCGCCGACGAGTACCGCAAGGTTGGCGATGCGCTCTGGCCCGACAAGTACAGCGAGGACGCGCTGCGCGGGATCCGCAACGTGGTCGGCGAGCGCGAATGGTCGGCTCTCTACCAGCAACACCCGGCGCCTCTGGAGGGCGCGCTGTTCAAGCCCGACGCGCTGCAGATCCTCGAGGCCGAACCGGCAGGCGTGCACTGGATTCGCGCCTGGGACTTTGGCGCCACCTCGGGGGGCGGAGATCCGACGGTCGGCGTGAAACTCGGCATGTGGAACGATCACCCCGTCGTGGCGGATGTCGTACGGCTGCAAGGCTCACCCGACGAAGTGGAGTGGGTGCTCGCGGCGACTGCCCAGCGCGACGGTCGCGCGGTAACCATCGACCTGCCGCGGGACCCCGGGCAAGCCGGTAAGGCGCAGGTGCAATACCTGACGCGGTGCCTCGTCGGTTTCAATGTGCAGAGTTCCACGGAAAGCGGCAACAAGGTCACCCGTGCCGAGCCGCTCGCCGCACAGATTAATGTCGGCAACGCCTACCTGGTGCGGGGCGCCTGGAATCGGGACTTCATCGAGGAACTGCGCGCCTTCCCGAACGGAGCGCACGACGACCAGGTGGACGCCGCCAGTCGAGCCTTCGCGTCCTTTGTGATGCCCAACAATGCCTCGATCATCGAGTATTACCGCAGACAGTGTGCGCGCCTGCGCCCTGGCGCAGAGAACGGACACCTCACCACCCCCTCACCCGGACAACACCCATGAACCACCCCCCCTTCGCGATCAAAACCAACCCCGTGATCCAGGCAAAGATCGAAGCTGTTGCGAAGCAGCAGGTCCGCGACACTCTGCAGAAGGCAGCCGAGGCCGAGCGCCGCCCTTCGTTCAAGGCCGAGCGCGAGCCGAACATGATGGAGAATGTTGCGAAGATCGAGCACGAAGCCATGATGATCGACCGCGAGGGTGTGCACGATCGGGCACAGCGCCGCAGCGTCGCGGCAGGCGCCGAGCTGTTGCGCAAGGCGATCGGACTGTAAGGAGCAAGCATAGTCACCGCTCGGGGCAAGCTCCCCGTTTCCGTTGCGGCCCACAAGAGCAGCTCGGCGCGCATTGGACGGCTGCCTACCGCGACAGTCAGGCGTCCGTCCGCTCCTTGAGCGACCAGCTCGAGGCGCAGAGGCAGGTGAGCGCCTACTGCCTCGGGCAGGCGACGCAATGCTCGCCGACTGCGGTCGCGTGGGCAATCGCGGCCGAGAAGCGTGCGGCCGGCATGTGGACGAGCGTGCGCAACGCTGAGATCGCCCGCACCGCTGCAGCGCAGATCGCGCGCGTCGACGCAAGTATCCCCGAGGGGTAGAGCTGCGCGCCTACGCGCCGTACCGCCGATAGGCCGCGATCCAGTTGGTCGCGATGGCACGCTGGGCGGTGCGCAGCGTCACGCGGCCGTCGCACACCAGGTGATTGAGCCGATTTTCCAGCCGGTCCTTGCGGTAGGCGCCCCAGCCGCCGACGACGTAGTGCGGCTCGGGCCACAAGTTCAGGGGCGACGTAGGCGAGCCGCCGAGTTCGAGCGGGATCAGGTGATCCTCCTCGTAGTCGCTGAGCCAGTGATCCCGGTATCCGTACTCGCGAATCTGCCGCCGCTTCAGGCGCTCGGTGTACTGCTCCGGTGGCCGCACCGTGCGCGTGTAACCGTACCGGCAGATGGTGCGGTAGATGTTCGACTGCCGCACCGCGGGGCTCACAGCGCCCGGGGTGAGCGCAGGATTGGGCAGCGCGTCACGCCGCGGGAACGTCCACGTGCGGTAACGGCGCCAGTGGTGCCAATGATGCCAATGCGCCTGTGCGGTGAGCGGCAGCAGCAGGCACGTGGCGAGGATCAGGATGCTGCGGATCTTCATGGTGCGCCCTCGAGTCTAGCGAATGCGCCGCCCCACGAGCAGGCGGCGCTGTAGATCGAGATGTGGCAGCGGTCAATCCGGCAGCGTCGCCCCGGCTTGGAATGCCCGCCACGCATCGGCTGGCACGGCTGAGCCTGCCGCCCGGTGCCAATGCAGCCGCTCGGCCTTGCTGAGGCCGTTGTACCACGCGATCCCGAGCTCGGCATCGGCGGGAATGGTCGGCTTCGCGGATGCCGGCTCGATCACCAGTACGCCACGATCAGCGTCATGCCGCCCAACGAGGCCGGCTCGGGCGGCGCTTGCGCGCAAGGAACCACGAGGGGAACGAGCACCGATTTTCAAATTGGCCACGTAATTGGCCACAGGCGTTTTCGGGATTGCTCGTTTTTAGTGGTCGGAGCGCCGAGATTTGAACTCGGGACCCCTTGCACCCCATGCAACGTTTCGCTTCGTATGCGTTCACTTCGTTTCCGATCCAGACCGCTACGATTCGCTGTGATTACTGGCATTTAGATGCGCAATGATGGGAACGCTTGAGCAACGACTAGAATATGCCATACTGTCCCCACGCGGTCAATGTGGGGACAGTCTTGAAGCTCACCGAGAAATACCTGCA
The DNA here is from genome assembly GCA_049964755.1 of Steroidobacteraceae bacterium. Taxonomy (GTDB): domain Bacteria; phylum Pseudomonadota; class Gammaproteobacteria; order Steroidobacterales; family Steroidobacteraceae; genus 13-2-20CM-66-19. The sequence goes on from JBMFWZ010000088.1 coordinate 5,843, forward strand.
AGGGGTGAAGGCCGACAAGCGCCGCGACCTCTCAGTCACCGGGCGCGCCGGCCTGATCCTGCGCCTCACGCCTGACCGCGGGCGCACCTCTCGCGTTTTCAGATATCGCTACTTCCGCGACGGCGCCGCAAGGTACGTCACACTCGGCGACTATCCGCGCCTGACACTTGCTGATGCCCACGAGCTGCACGCGCGCTGCGTGAACGTCGCCAAGAGCGGGGGCGACCCGCAGGCGCTTGTGGAAGCCTACTGGGCCGAGCGCGCCCCTCGGGCCCGCGCCGCTGCGGAATCCGGGCCGACGGTCGCCGACGTGGTAAAGGAATTTCTCGCGGTGGCCGAGCGGCAGCGCAAGCGCCCCGAGCAGGCGCGCTATCTGCTCGAGTCGAATGTGATCCCCTCCCTGGGTGATCGGCCGGTGAACGAGCTGCGCAAGCGGGACATCATCGAGGTGCTCGACAAGATAGTGCGCCGCGGCTCGCCCGTGTTGGCGAACAGGGTGCAGCAGGTGCTCAAGCAGGCGTTCCAGGTCGCTGCCGATCGGGACCTGATCGAATCGGTCCCGATCTTCCCGCGTGCTCTGGCTGGCGGCGATGAGCAGGTCCGTACCCGGGTATTGAGCGAATCGGAAATCCGCGCCCTATGGAACGGCCTCGATACCCTCTCCGCCGGTGCCGGCGTCGAGACAAAGGACGGTGAGACAGTCCGCGTTCTCCGACCTATTGCTCTCGCATTGAAGTTGCAGCTCGTGACCGCGCAGCGCCGCGGCGAGATCGCCTCGGCCCGGTGGGACGATATCTCAGACGGAGCTTGGTGCATCCCCCTCAGCCCGAAGAAAAAGCGCGCGAAGGAGCACGTCCCGCACTGCGTGCCGCTCTCCCCGTTTGCTGAGCGGCTGCTCGACGAGCTGCGCAGCCTGGCCGAGGGGTCTGCCTACTGGCTCCCGAGTCAGCGCACCGGGAAACTCTCGCGCGACCGCGCCCGCTCGATATCGAAGGCCGCGCGCGAGGCGCGGGCCGCACTGCAGATGAGAGACTGGCGCCCGCACGACCTGCGCCGCACTGCGCGCACCTTCATGGCAAAGATCGGCGTCAGCGACACGGTCGCCGAGCGCGTGCTCGGTCACGGCCCTGATGATCCGATGGTCGCGACGTACAACCAGCACCCCTACCGCGCAGAGATGCGTGCCGCGCTCGACGCATGGGCAAGCGAGCTGGAGCGCATCCTGTCCGCAAACGATGGAACCAAGCCATGACCCGGCGCGCGAAGCCACCCAAGCAACCGAAAAAACGACCGGCTACGGGCATTCCGTTCGGCAACGCGGTTCGCGCTCCAGGATGGGAGCGCAACGCGCGCCTTGAGCCGGGGAACCCTAACGGCGACCTGGACCTGAAGGCGCAGATCAAGCGCTACCTCGCAGACCCCCTGGGCGAGACGCTGAAGGACGCAGCCACGCGCGAGCGCCTGCACGTCGAGCTTCTCGATAGCGAAACTCAAAAGAACCAACGCCGCGATGCAGCAGGCGCCGGCAATCTCGCGCGCCGTCGCTCGGCGCTAAAAGACAGCGCGGATGTCAAGGCCGTGACCGCATTCAACGCTTGGTGCGCCGATCAGAGGCGCCGCACTGTAGTCGGGCCGCTGAATACAAAGGAAAAACTGCGGCGTTACATCAGCGTCGCAAAGGTGCCGGACCGCGTCCGCAGGCGCCTACACGCATTGCTGAAGGCCGGAAAACTCTAAAAATTCGGTACGGGCGAGACTCGCCCGGAAAAAAACGGCCCTTATTCTGCCAGCACGTTCTCAAAGGTGCTTGCAGACATGCCGTACTACACAAAGCAGAGAATCGCCAGCGATCGTGGGGTGACTGCGCGCACGGTCGATAACTGGCGCGCCCGAGGTCTGCTGCCGCCGCCGATCAAACTCGGCACAGCAGCTCAGTCGCGCGTTCGGTGGACTGCGGAGGCGGTCGCCGAGCTCGATCGTAATCTGGTCGCCCTCGGCACCCCCAGCCCTGGAACGTACTCACCGGCGCAGCAAGCGGCGGCGTAATCCCTCAGACGCAAAAAACCGCGCTCCCGGCCAAGGAAAACGCGGTTTTTGCAAAGGACTCGACGTGCAAACGATACCGCACTTTCAGCCCGCACGCATCCGATTCTCGAACCGTTCAAAGGATTGGCGCGTCCATCACCCCGGACCTGATCGGCGGCTGCTCACGTGGCTGAATTCCAGCCGGGCCGAATGGAACAGACGCCTTTCAATTACCCGTAACGTCGTTTGCGAAAACTGTGGCCGGCCGACTGACATCGCGCGGATCGACGGCAGGCGGCGGCGCGCATGGTGCTCGGGGGCCTGCGCGCAATCCTGGTACAACAATCGGAGACCCAAGGCCCAGCGAGTCGAAAAGGCGTGCGCGTGCTGCGGGGCGTCGTTCAAGCCGGCTCGGGCTGACTCGAAGTTCTGTTCGAGCGCCTGCCGGCAGGCGGCATACAGGGCACGGCGCGCTGGATTTTCAGCGAACCGTAACGCACCCGTCACGATCGACGTGATGCCCGCGCCGGAACGGTCGACGCCAGAGGCGGCACCGCTTGCGCGCGTCTGGATGTTTGAAAGACACCGGCGCGCGCCGGTCTGGGGGACGACATGAGCTCCGAGAAGCTGCTCGAGCGGCTCGAGGGCGTGAAGCAGACCGGGCCCTCCCGATGGCTCGCGAAATGCCCGGCGCACAAAGACAACACGCCGTCCCTTTCCATCCGACAACTCGATGACGGTCGCGTTTTGTTACACGATTTTGGTGGATGCGACACGCAAGCAGTGTTGGATGCGCTCGGGCTGAACATGTCGGATTTATTCGAGAAGCGACTGCCAGGCACGGGACCGGCTGGCGGTTTCGCACCTACGCGCTCGCGCATCCCGGCAGCGGACCTGCTGCGCGTGGTGGACGCGGATATAACGCTCTGCGCGATCCTCACATCGGACTTCGTGAGCCGCGGCGAGCTGTCGGCCGATGATTGGCGCACGTTCGCGCGCGCGGCCGCGCGTATCGGGCGCGTGCGCGATCAACTCGAGGGACGTCCATGAGCTTCAATGGCGGTGGCGACATCGATAACCTCCGCGCGAGGCTCGAGGCCGAACTCGAGGCGCGGCACGATGCGCATGCTGAGTGGATGGCAGAGCGGAACTCGCCACCGGACGACGAGCTGCCACCGCTCGAGGCGTATGAGGACGAACCGGCAGCAATGCCTCGGACGCTGAACGGCCGGGCGAAGGAGCCGCAGAAGGCGCAGTCCGAAGGCTGGACCGCCCCGACGTTCGTGGCCTACGGCGCCAGCTTCGACCCCGCGCAGATCCCGCTGCGGCGCTGGCTGATCGGCAATCGCCGGTCCATCGGCGAGATGACGCTCGATGCGGGACCGCCGGGCGTGAACAAGAGTACGTTGATGCTCACCGACGCCGTGGCAATCACCACGGGCCGCAAGATCCTCAACGATGAGGTGCACGAGACCGGCGCGGTGCTCTACCTCGCGGGCGAGGATGCCCGGCGCGACGTTGAGGCGCGGCTCGCCGGCATCTTGAAGTTCTACGAGATCGAGCCGGCCGAACTCGGAGACCGGCTGCACGTGTTGTACCTCGGGGAGGTGGACGCGACAACCTACACCCTCGCGCAGATGGCCGAGGACGTGGCCGCACTGAACCTTCAGATGCTCGGCTGGCTGCGGGACTTGCCCGACACTATCGCCGTCTTTATCGACCCGCTGATGGCCTGGCACCGGCTGATGGAAAACAGCAACGAGGCTGTGCAGATCCTCAGCACGGCCATGCGCGCCATCGCCGTGCAGGGTAAGCGTCACGTCGGCATCGACCATCACGTTACCAAGGTGACGATGGGCGACCCCGAGGGCCACGTCGGCAACCTCGCCTCAGTGCGTGGCGCCGGCTCTCTGATCGGCGCGACGCGCTGGGCGTTTACCTTGGCGCGGCTCAATGCTGAGACGGCCATGGTGCACGGCATCCCCGAGGTGGAGCGGTCCCGATATCGGCGGCTCGATGCGCTCAAGACCTCCTACGGGCCGGACGGTGAGCAGATGCGCCTGCTGCGCGTGGAGTCCGTCACCATCGGGAATGGTGAGTCCGTCCCGGTGCTCGTAGAGCAGGACCTCGAGATCGTCCAGGGTGAAGCCAAGGAGCGCAAGGCCGCAATCCAGAGAGCGGCCCAGGATCGCCTGGCGGCGGCGCTTGCCAAGATGCTCACCGAGCAGCGGCCCAGGACCGCGAACGCAGCGGCGCTGTGGCTCATCACGCACGCACCGGAACTGGTGGCCGGCAAGAAAGGTGAGACGCTTTCCGAGTTCACCGTCCGCCGAAAGTTGCCCGCCATGATCGGCACGGGGCTCTGGGCTCCCGTCGACGGCAAGCGGGTCCGGATCGTGATGCGTGCCACCCCAGGCCGAGGCAACGGATCGGAGATTACCTTCGCACAACCTGAGGGGACCCCATGACCCCAAAACACCCCCGCGGCAAAGTTGTTGTGCGCCCTATAAATAGGGCGCGCACAACAACTTCTCGCTTGCCTAGTTGTGTGAACAACTTGTGCATGCACAACGTCCGCACAACCGCACGCACAACTGGTGAGCGAGAAGTGGAAAGGCCACCGCGCCGAACGAAGTCGGCCGCGCCGGGTAGGGGCGCCCTCGAGGCTGGACCGTCGAGCATTGCGGCCTGCTCGGGCTTGACGTACTTCGCGACTCTCCCTATTCTGCTAGGAAATGGGAAAGTCGAGGTATGCCGCAATGAGCACGATCAATGCCTTAGCACCGTCGACCGAGTGCGCGCCGAATACAGTAAATGGGAAAGTCCGCGCCATGCCGCCTCGCCGGCAGAAGGACACCAGGCCGCGCAAGCACCTCACGCCGGCCGAGGTGGGCGCGCTCCTGAAGGCTGCTCGCCATTCCGGGCGCTACGGCCTGCGCGACGAGGCGCTGGTGCTCGTGGCCTACCGGCACGGTTTGAGAGCCTCGGAGCTCGTGAGTCTGCGCTGGTCAGCGATCGACCTTCGCGGGCACACGATCAGCATTCACCGCGCCAAGGGCGGCATGAGCACCGAGCATCCGCTGCGGTCGGTCGAGCTGCGCCTGCTCGGCAAGCTGCGGCGCGAGAATCCGGACAGCGAGTATGTGTTCCTGTCCGAGCGCGGCACGCCGATGACGACCGCGAACTTCCGCAAGGTGCTCGACCGGCTCGTGACGGTTGCCGGCTCGGCAATCGCGATCAGGGTCAACCCCCACGCATTGCGGCACGCATGCGGGTTCTATCTTGCTGGCCGTGGCGTCGACACCCGAGCATTGAGTCACTACCTCGGGCACCGCTCGCTGCAGTCGACGGAGCGCTACACGGCGCAGTCCGCTGCTCGCTTCAAGGACTTTTGGCGCGACTGATCCCTGCCGCGGCGCTGCCTCACAGCGCCGCTCCTGCGGGCTATGCGTGCGTCACACGCGGGTTGCTCTCGCTGATCTTACGCAGTGCCCGGTCGATTCGAGCTTGCCAGCCAGGACCTGCGGCACGGAAGCGCTCGAGTACATCGCGCGAGAGCCGGATCGTGATGCGCTCTTTGGTCGGGGCCTTCTGCGGGCCGCGCACCTTGCGCATGAGGCTGGCCGGCAATACCTCGGCAGCCGGGCGGGCGCGTGCGAAGTCCTTTGCCGTCCACGCGGGATTGTCGGTATCGGGCCTCTCAGCGGTTACCAGTCGCTTTGCTTTGCTCATAGTGGGTCCTCTCGCGCTTGCTCGCCCGGCGCAAACTGATGACTCGGATACCACGCGCAGTCTCGGTGAATACGAGCGCATGGAGCTTGTCCCCGAGCATGCCGAGGGCGCGATAGCGCCTCTCCCCGTAGTCGCGCCGGTCATCAACTACGACGAGCGCATGCTCAAGGTCGAAGTCAGCCGCCCTCTCGAAAGGCAGCCCGCGAAGCTCTGCGTTTCGTCGGCTCTTCGTCGGGTCGAAGCTGATTTCCACGTAGCAAATTGTACGCACAATCAGGCACGATGTCCAGGGGCCGCGCCATGACCCCCTCCGCCCGCAGTGTCCGCTTGCTCGAGGCCGAGGGCTTTACGGTCGATACCGTGGAGCGCTGGATTCCGGGCGCCCGCATCCGGCGTGACCTGTTCGGGATGTTCGACCTCATCGCCGTGCGCAATGCCACGACTCTCGCCGTGCAGGTGACGACCTCCGACCATCTCGCAAACCGGCGCCGCAAGGTGGCTGCAAGCCCGTTCCTCGAGCGCATACGAGCTGCAGGCTGGCAGATCGAGCTTCATGGCTGGCGCAAGTCAGGCCGGCGTTGGGAATGCCGCAGGGAGGCCGTATGAGCACCTATTGGACGACTCTCGTTTCCGGCGCGTTCGACCGTTCCCCGCCACGCCCTCAGGATCGCGCCACGCTGCGCGCTGCAGCCTTGGAGCTTCGAGCCCGTGGCCTGACACCCCTCGATATCGCCGAGGCGCTACGGCTGTCTGAGCGCGCTGTACGCGATCTACTCCATGAGGTGCCCCATGTTTGAGTTAGCACAGTTTGTGACGTGGCTCTCGTTCCGTATTCGCTACCGCCATCGGAGGGCTTTCGAATGACTCAGCCCCGTAACCCCGTCGCCTTCGCCACCGGTCAGCGCCGCCGCGCACTGATCCGCCAGCTGTTGCTCGAGCACGCAACCCGCTGCCCGCTCGGCCGGCCGCTGACCGCCCGAGCCCTACAGGCGGCCCTCCGCGCCCATGGCGAGCCTCTGGCTCTGAGTAGCATTCATTGGCACCTCTCGCAGATTCGGCTCGCCGCTGACATCGAGCGCCTCGATGCGGAGTTAGGTCATAAATCCTCCAATTCATCCGGTCCCGATACGCTGTTAGGCTGCGATTGACAGGTGCCGGACACGGTGCACACGCAGGCATTTTGAGGCTCTCAGATGGCTCGCAGGCCAAAACAGAAGTTACTCACGCAGCTCCCCGTCAAGTTTGATCCGAACTTCATGGACCGCCTCAGCAAACGCTACGCGATCGCTCGTGTTGTCATGGCCCGGCGGGATGCGCTCGAGGCGCACTGCGGCGGTGACCTGAGCTATGTCCAGCGCTCTCTGATCAAGCGCACTATCTGGCTCGAGTTGTTGGTCGAAAGTTACGAACAGAGGGTGGCCGCCGGTGCGGAGGTCGACATCGGCGCGATAACGCAACTCAATAACACGCTCAAGGGACTGTACAAGGACCTCGGCATCCAGCGGACCGCGAGGCGCGCCGAGTCGCTTGGTGCCATCATGGGATGGCATGAGCCGCCCCAGGCACCAGCGCCCGAGCCCGACTTCGAGGTCGAGTCGGATCGTGAACCCGCTGAGACTGCCGACCTCGAGCCGGCCGAACCTGCGGAGGCTGACCTTTGAGGCCGCTCCACGAGGCCATGGTCGACCGGAAGCTCTTCGGTCGCACCTTCGCCGGCCCGACCTTTGCGGCCTGGCGCACGGTGGCCAAGATCCTCGATGGCGTGCCCCTGAATCGTGAGGAACTCAAGCTCTATCGTGCCTTGACCGGCCGGGATGCCGCCCCGCGGGCACCGTTCACCGAGGCGTATCTGATCAAGCCTCGCCGTGCGGGTGGAACGCTCTTTGCCGCAGC
>JBMFWZ010000089.1:0-13315 GCA_049964755.1 Steroidobacteraceae bacterium
GAAGCAGCCATCCTTTTGCAAAACTTTCGATCGGTTGCATCCGAACAGCTGGCAGCAACGTACCTACCTGTGATCTGTCCGGGAGGGGGTCTTTCTTGCGGTGCATCGCGAACTGGCGTGTTTTCGATGGCGAGCGTCTCTCGCCGCCGAACACCTTCGGTTCAGTTGCGGCAGACAGCCGTCTCGCTCGCAATCGGGTGTCATAGGTGCCCGTAATGCCTCTCTGGTGCGGTCAGCGCGGAACTTCCTACTCACTGTGAGGATAATGACCATGAACCTTTCGAATCTTGTGTTCACTTGTGCCGCCTGCGCCTTGATGCTGGCGCAGCCGACACTCAGCTCCGCCGGCAATGCGGCTGAGAATCTCAATGGCGACGACATTCAACTGGCTCCCAACCAGACGCTTGGATTCGGGGCAAACCAACTGCTGCGGTTCACCTACACTCAGAATTTCGATTGCGTTGACCAGCCAACAGACGATCGCAACTATAACGGCACCCCAGCTGAATCAGACCCAACAGAGCTCGAACAGGACATTTGCCAAGATGGAATGCCGTCGACGATCGATCCGACGGGTGCGTCCGTTGCGCAGACAGACAAGCTTTATGTCCTTGTACCCATGTTCTCTCTGAACGACGACCAGAATCCAAACGATGCGTTCACGCCTGCGTTGGGACGGACGCTCATCAAGCTGTTCGGCGCCGTCCCTGAGGCGTTTAAGACGCATCCTCTGGTCGCGGTTCAGTGTCCGAACCCCGGCTCGCCCCCGGGGTCGTGCACGATGCACGGAGATAAGATCGATTTGTTCCCAGTACTCGCTGCGTTGGGTAAAGTGCCCGCGACGCCGAAGGAAAATGTCTTCGTTCCCCTCCCTGATCACGACCATCTGGTCCGCCGAAACGCGATTAAGACCTCGCCGGAGTGGTGGCAGATCATCACAGTCCTGGTGACTGAACCCTCATACTGGCCGACCGCGGACGGCTCGAGCGGGATCACCAGTTTCGCTAAGCTGAAGCAAGCGGAAAGCGATGGGGTTGCGATCCAGGCGCCGACGAATTTTTTCCTGTTCTTCAGTTCGAAGCCGATTGGGCATCTGCACTGATTATCGTTGTCGGTAGCGCCGCCGTACGGCATCGCGCTTCGGCGCCCTGCCGTACGGCGGCTTGGGTGAGCCTGCGGGCCGGGATTCGGTGGTTCATGCCTGCGGACCTTTGCCACACTCGTAACGTCCAGAACCATCGGCGCTTTCCCTATTTGCAGTGGAATTCGCGTTGCGACTCGACATGCACCCGGCGATCGTTGCGGGCCGTGTCCGGCACGAGACCCGATACCACTGGCGTGCGCGCTCGCCCGGTGCGGTTTTGCCGCGTCGCTCGCGGTGGGAGATTCGGTCGAGATGCAGATGGCCGATATGCTGTAGTGTGCAGGTGCTCTCGCTTCCAACACGCACGATCACCCACGCAGCCGAGCTGTCATTGCACAGAATCAAACTTTTCGACTCTCACCGGTTTGCGATGTGATCTCCCGCGCGCATGCCAGTATCGAACACGGTGCTCTGGCGCTCGCTGTCGGTGATCACGATCGCTGTTCGAATGCTGAGGATCTTCTCGCGCGGTTGCAGCGGCTTTTACCTGATCGCGATGTAGCGGCGCGAGTGATCCGTGAAAGTGAAAGCGTGTGTGCGAGCGAGGTGGCGTTCCGTTGAGCGTGGGGAACGGGTGACCAAGCAGGAGTGCCAGAGGATCTCGGGCGCCTGTGCCCATCTTGGTCTTCGATATCCGGCTAAAGTCCCGCCCGGGCCGCTCATCGCGCTATTCCTGACAGCATTTCTGAGGCGCTGCTGCGCGTCCTGAGACGACCGATTCCGTTCAGACGGTTCACAGAAGCGTGAAAAATGTCTGCCTGATCATGGTGCGAACTCGGGCAACGCGTGTCCTGTTGGAAGCGGCTTGACACAGCAGATCGCTCGAGCTTTATTGTCCGGACGCGTGTACGGTAAATGGAGGTCGTGATGGCTCTGACGCTTTACTCGGCCACGGTGCCCTCTTATCGGCAGATTCTCGGCGCCGTCGCGGGACTGCTGGGCAAGGCCCGGGCCTTCTGCGCCGAACGGCAGCTCGCGCCCGAGCAGTTGCTCGCCGCGCGCTTGGCGAGCGATATGCTCCCGTTTGCCGATCAGGTTCGCGCCACCGCGACGCACTCGCTAGCACGACGCACGCGATTGACGCCATCGAAGGGTTGCGGCGCGGGTCGTTTTCCCCGGAGCGCTCGCCACCGCCGGGCAGTTTCGCCGCCCTCGAGTGCCTCGGGGCCGAGACCGATGCGGTCCTCGAGCCGGCGGAGCTCGAGCGTCTCGCCGAGCGCGAGATGCAGTTCGTGTCCCCGGAGCGAGACCTCGCCTTTAACGGGGAGAATTTGCTGCTCTCGTTCGCACAAGCAAAATTCTACTTCCACGCCACCACCGGCTACGACATCCTGTGCGCCCAGGGCGTTGCGATCGGTAAGCGGGACTCCATGGTCCGCTTGCGCCTGAAGGCTTGAACCAGCCAAGATTGTGAGTTTGGCGATGGATTCGTGCGCGGCAGGCCGCTATTCTCTTGGCTAAGGCATCTTATCAGCACACATGAAGGTGGAGCAGGGTGGCTAAAGTACCCCTTGGCGTCGGTCCGCGGCGCCCGCAAGTCGTAGTTCTGTTCGGCGCCACCGGCGATCTGGCCCGGCGCAAGCTCCTGCCGGGGCTGTTTCACCTCAGTGCCGCGGGGTACATCCCCGGCTGCCGCATCATCGGGGTGTCCCTCGATGATCTCGATGCGGAGGGCTTCCGTCAGATTGCGCAGAGCGCGGTGACCGAATTCTCCACCCACTCGTCGAGCCCCAAGGAGTGGGCCGAGTTCGCCGCCGGTATCGACTACGTGCCGCTCGGCGCCGGAGCCCCGGCGCTCGCCGCAGCGGTGCAGCGAGCCGAGTTGGCGCTCTCCGGGGAGTGTCAGCGGCTGCACTATCTCAGCGTGCCGCCGAATGCGGCGCTCTCGACGGTGCGGCTGCTGAGTGAGGCCGGTCTGGTGAACCGCTCGCGCATCATCATGGAGAAGCCCTTCGGCACGGATCTGGCCAGTGCCCGCTCGCTCAACGAGAAGCTGCACGAGGTGTTCGGCGAGGAGCAGATCTTTCGCATCGATCACTTCCTCGGCAAGGAGCCGGCGCAGAACATTCTCGCCTTCCGCTTCGCCAACGGGTTGTTCGAGCCGATCTGGAACCGCAACTTCATCGAGCACGTGCAGATCGATGTGCCCGAGACGCTCGGACTCGACAAGCGCACGATCTTCTACGACTCGATCGGCGCATTCCGCGACATGGTGGTCACGCACCTGTTCCAGATCCTCGCCTTCGTCGCGATGGAGCCGCCGACGGCGCTCGAACCGAACGCGATCAGCGAGGAGAAGAACAAGGTCTTCCGCAGCATGCTGTCGATCCGGCCGCATGACGTGGTGCGCGGACAGTACAACGGGTATCGCGACGAGGAGGGTATCAGCCCGGAGTCCGATACCGAGACGTTCATTGCGCTGAAGTGCACCATCGACAACTGGCGCTGGGCCGGTGTGCCGTTCTACCTGCGCACCGGAAAACGTCTCGCCGAGGGCAAGCGCATCATCTCGATTGCGTTTCGCGAACCGCCGAAGAGCATGTTCCCGCCGGACTCCGGCGTCGGGGCACAGGGTCCGGATCACCTCACCTTCGACCTGGCGGACGTCTCGAAGATGTCCCTGTCGTTCTACGGCAAACGCCCAGGTCCTGGGATGCGCCTCGATAAGCTCAGTCTGCAGTTCGCCATGCACGACACGGGGCTCGTCGGGGAGGTGCTCGAGGCGTACGAGCGCCTGATCCTCGATGCCATGCGCGGGGATCGCACGCTGTTCACCACGGCCGAGGGCATCGAGCGGCTCTGGGAGGTCTCCACGCCGCTGCTCGAGGCCCCGCCGCCGGTGCGCCTGTACGCGCCGGGCTCCTGGGGCCCGAACTCCATGCATCAGCTGATCGCCCCGAACGCCTGGCGGCTGCCGTTCGAGCGAGGGTGGCGCGACCCGAACCGAGTCGGCAGCTGAGCGGTCAAAAGGGGCAGCAGAATGCTCTGCCACCGGCTGGATTTTCCGCCGGGGAACCCCCATAGCGTAAAATGCGTCCAATCGGTCTAGGAGATATCAGATGGCGTTTCAGTTTCGGCGATCCGGCAACCCCGGCTTGAATCAGAACACCTTCGGGCGGGTGCCGCGCGTCGGGTTCGGCGATCAGCCCATGACCGTGGCCGGCACGGTGAACAAGTCGTTCCTGCTGCTGGTCGTGATGATGGTGTGTGCGCTGTGGCCCTGGTCGCAGGCGAGCGCCGGCAATCTGCAGGCCGCCAGCGGCCTGATGACCCTCGGGGCCATCGGCGGGTTCATCCTGGCGTTGATCATCAGCTTCAAGCCCACCACCGCCCCGTATCTGGCGCTGCCCTATGCGGCGCTCGAAGGCGTGGTGCTCGGGGGCATCTCGGCGGTGTTCGAGCAGCGCTATCCGGGCATTGCGATCCAGGCGATCGGCGCGACTTTCGCCGTCACTCTGGTGATGCTCACCCTGTACCGAACGCGCGTGATCCGGGTCACCGAGCGGTTACGGGCCGTCGTCATGGGCGCGATGTTCGGCATCGTGCTGCTGTACGTCGGGGCATGGATCCTCTCGTTCTTCCACTTCGCGGTGCCATTCATCAACGGGGGTGGCCCGCTTGGCATCGGGTTCTCGATCCTGGTCGTGGGCGTGGCGGCCTTCATGCTGTTGCTCGACTTCGACATGATCGAGCAGGGCGCGGCGCAAGGGGCCCCGCAGTACATGGAGTGGTACGGCGCCTTCGGTCTGATGGTGACCCTGGTGTGGATGTACGTGGAGATGCTGCGCCTGATGGCGAAGCTGCGCGAGTGAGCCGGTGCCGCGGTGCGTTGGACGTCACCGCGGCCTCATCGATCTGGTGAGACGAACCGCCGCGTACCCGTCCGGGTGCGCGGCGGTTCGCATTATGGGGGATGATGGACGACGGACCTGTGCTCGAGCCGGTGGAAGTGCCCTACACGGCGCTCTCACCCGAGGCGCTGCGCGGAGTGATCGAGGCCTTCGTATTGCGCGAAGGCACCGATTATGGCGAGCGCGAGTACACGCTCGAACAAAAGTGCGCCGCAGTGCTCGCCCAGTTGCAGCGCGGCGAGGCGCACATCTTCTACGATCCTGACACCGAATCCGTGACGCTCAACGCGCAGGCCGGCGCGCTCTCGCGCCGGCCTGCGCCCTGAGGTCCGTTCTCGCTCAGCGCAGGACTTCTTCGAGGAACTGACGCAGCGCCTGCCACGAGCGCCGGTCGGCCGCCTCGTCATAGGCCATGCCGTGGGCCCGGTCGTTGGCGTGCGGGTTGGTGAACGCGTGCAGTGTCTTGCCGAAGGCAAGCAACTGCCAGTCCGCGCCGGCGGCCGTGAACTCTTGGGCGATCGCGAGCACATCTTCGGGCGGGGCCATCGGGTCATCGTAGCCGTGCAGCATGAGCACCTTGGAGTGCATCTTGTGCCCCGGCAGACCGTTGGGCTTCAGCAGGCCGTGGAAGCTCACCACGCCGCGCACGTCCGCCCCGCTGCGGGCGAGGTCGAGCACGCACATCCCGCCGAAGCAAAAACCCATCGCGGCGACGCGGCGAGCATCGACCTGCGGTTGAGCGCGCAACGTCTCGAGCCCGCTCGTGATGCGCCGGGCGAGCAACTTGCGGTCCTGCACCAGCGGGGTGATCAGCGCTTGGCACTGCTCGGTGGTCTCACCGCGCTTGCCCTTGCCGAACATGTCGAGCGCGAACGTCGCATAGCCGTGCCAGGCGAGCCGGCGTGCCTTGCGCTCGACGAATTCGTCGCGTCCATTCCACGCGTGGCTGATCAGCACGGCCGGCAGCGGGCCGGGGCGGGCATCGTCGTAGCAGAAAAAACCCTCGAGGACGCTCGAGCCCTCGCGGTATTCGATCAGCTGTTCCCGTATGGCCATGATTTTCTCTCCAGAGGATTGCGCAGGGGGAGGCGGGAGTTTACCCGGGTGGCCAATTGTGCGCCTGGGGGATGCTTGTTACGCTTCTGTGCCATGGTTACCGCACAGCAAGCCCTGCAGCGCCTGAAAGAGGGCAATCGCCGCTTCGTCGAGCGGGTCCGCAATCACGAGGCAGCCCTCGGGGCCTCCCCGCAGATCCACCTCACTCAGGAGCAGAGTCCCTTGGCCATCGTGCTCGGCTGCTCGGATTCCCGAGTGCCGGCGGAACTGGTGTTCGATCAGGGGCTCGGGGACCTGTTCGTGATCCGCGTGGCCGGCAACATCGTGGCGCCCTCGCTGATCGGCAGCGTCGAGTTTGCCGCCGAGCAGTTCGGGACCCGCCTGGTGGTGGTGCTCGGGCACTCACGCTGCGGTGCGATTCAGGCGACGCTCGAGCAGCTGCGCCGGCCGGCGGAGAACCAGTCGCCGAACATCCGCTCCATCGTCGATCGGGTGCGCCCGTCGGTCGAGGGGTTGCTGAAGACCGAGTTGCGCAACGACGAGGATGCGCTCGTGCGTCAGGCCGTGCGGGCCAATGTTGGGGTGTCGGTGAGTCACCTGCGCTACGGCTCGGATGTCCTTGAACGGCTCATTCAGAGCGATGGTCTTGCGGTGGTGGGTGCGGAGTACTCGCTCGAGACGGGCGAAGTCGAATTCTTCGACGGCATTGGGGAGTAGCGATCCGGCCTGGCAGGGGTGGGCCCTCTGTCCGCCGTTCTGGCGCCCGCGCCCCCCTGTTCCGCTCGAGTGGGCGTTTGACTCCGACTTGCGCCTCGCGGCGCTGAGCCCGTAGGTCTTACGCCAGTGCGAGCCGGCGGCGAGTAGGCCGACGGAGCCCGCCGATCAGGCGGTTCAGGCCAGGTGTCTCACCCGATCCACCCGAATCCGCGCAGCATGACGCCGAGGAGGGCCAAAAACAGCGTGACCATCAGCGTCAGGATGGCCCATTCGCGCTTGAGAGTCTCCCGGCCCAGGGCCGCCATCTCGGCGTGCACCGCAGAGAAGCCCGTTTGCATCTCGCAGCGCACGGACTTGAATTCCTGCTGCATTTCGTAGCGCACGGCCTTGAACTCCCCGTTCACCTCGGCTTGAAATGACGTGACTCTCGCGTCGAGAGCCTTGAAGCCGGCGTGTGTTTCGCTTCGGTGAGTCGAGAGTTCCTCGCGCATCTGCCGCAGATCGATCTTCAGATCGCTGATATCGGCGCCGATGTGCGCAACGTCGGACTCGAGTCTCGCGACTCGGACATCGAGGGAATCCGTCATGTCGTATGCTGCCGTGGCCAAGACTGTCTCCGGGGCCACGAAATACCTCTGAAAATCGAGAATGTCAACATCAAAAGGTCTGAATGTATCGAAAAAAGTTACACAGCCAGACGGCCAATCCAACGTGTCGAGAGACGCGTGAAATGACTCTCAGTGAAGCCATTCGAACTTAACGTTTGACGCGGACGTAGAGTGCGACGTCCGCGGAGACGGTGCAGAAAAACTGCACGCGCGCGAGGGTGTTAGGCCATTCCGCCGTCGACGGACAGAATCTGTGCAGTGATGTACGAAGCGTCGTCCGAGGCGAGGAACGCCACGAGATTCGCCACGTCCTCAGGTCGACCGGCCCGGCCGAGCGGCACCAGGCGCTTGAGGTCCGCCTCGTCGAACAGGCCCTCGCTCATGGGTGTCGCAATGATCCCCGGGGCGACCGCGTTGACGGTGACGCCGCGTGAGCCGAGTTCCAGTGCCAGCGATCGAGTCGCGGAGTTCAACGCGCCCTTGGCGGCGGCGTAATTGACCTGGCCGCGATTGCCGATGAGGGCCGCGACCGAGGAGATGTTGATGATGCGGCCCCATCGCGTACGAATCATCGGCAACAGCAAGGGTTGCGTGACGTTGAAGAACCCATGGAGCGAGACGTCGATGACCCGGTGCCACTGATCGGCGCGCATGCCCGGCAACACCGCGTCATCGTGGATGCCGGCGTTGTTGACGAGGATCTGGATCGGGCCGGCGAGCGCCTCGAGCGCCTCGCGTGCACCCTGCGCGTCGGTGACGTCAAATTGCACCACCTCGGCACTGCCGCCCTCGGCCCGGATCTGCTCGATGAGCGCCTCGGCGGACGCCCGCCCCTGACGGGTATGGACGCAGACGTGATGGCCGGCCTGGGCGAGGCGGCGGCAGATGGCCGCGCCGATGCCGCCGCTGCCGCCGGTGACGAGTGCGCGCTTTCCGGTGCTCATGAGCGCTCCTCGGCGTCGGTGGAATCGAGTGCGCCGAACACGATGCCGGCCCGGCCCGAGAGCAGTTCGTGCGCCGAACTCGACAGCACGAAGGTGTAGAGCGCGGTGCCGGCGTCCCCAGCGATCCGCTCGGCGCGCACGTCCAGATCCCCATCGAGGTCATCGAGGCGCGTGACGGAGAGCTTCAAGTTGCGCACGCTCGCCAGATACCCGGTGCGGATCGGGGTGCCGAGCAAGCCGGCCATCAGGGCCCCGTGGGCCGCCATGGCTTGACCGGCATATTCGATGCCGGCCACGGCACCGAGCTGACCCCGCGCGCGCAGCGGGTTGTCGGCCCGGCGGTGGCTCGTGGCCCGGCAGCGGATTCGGGTCGTGTCCCAGCCGAGCACCGCATCGAGCAGACACATCCGCCCCTGGTGCGGGATGTGCTCCTCGAGCCAGCGCCGATCCAGGTGCACAGCGGGCGGTTCGAGCGGCGCGGGGGTCAGGGACATGGCGCGACGGTGACGGCGAGCCGCAACGGCCCGAGATAATCCAACACGACGCGGCCGCGCTCGCCTCGGGCGATACGCTGCAGCACCGGCAGGCTGCGGGCGGCCGGCACGCCGGTGCGCAGCCGCTCGAGGGCCGGGTCATCGAGGGTGTCGGCGGCCTCCTGCACCAGGTGCGCCTGCAGGTGCGCGCAGGCGCCCTGCGTCGGGCGCGGATCGAGCAGCAATGCGAGCGCAAAGGCGTCGAGCAACGGACGCTGGGTGTGCAGCGGTTCGGGATACCGAGTCTCGTAGGCCACCAAGAGCACCGCAGTGGCGCTGGCCCGCGCCTGCGTGAGGGCCTCGAGCAGTCCGGCGGCGAAACTGCCATCGTACGCACAGAGCGCTGTCGAGGGCGCCATGGAGTGCACCGCGATGCTCCAGTAGCCCGAGGCGGCGTTGTGCACCGAGTTGTGGAAGCGAGTCGGGGAGATCTCGCGCTGCTCGGTGGTCAGCGTGGAGCAGATCTCATGGCAGATCGCCCCGTCGCCCCCGGAGGAGGCGAACACCGTGGCGAGCCCCTCGGGGTCGGTGCCCGTGCCCTCGAGCGCCTGCAGAGCGGCGGCGAGGGCGAGGCGCACGGTCTCCCCGGTGCGCCGCCGCTCCGCCGGTGGCAGCAGAGTCGGGGCCGGCGCTGAGGTCCGGGCGTGCTGGTAGGGACGCTCGCCGGCGAGGACGGCCGCGGCACTCGGCCAATCCGAAAGGCCAGGTCCGAGCAGGCCGATGCCGCGCAGCGCGGCGCTGAGCTCGCCGCGCGCGGTCACGGTCGCGCTCCGGCGGGGCGCTCGAGCACGAGCGAGCAATTCGAGCCGCCGAACCCAAAGGAGTTGCTGAGCACGCGCGTGAGCGGGGCGTGACGATTCCGGGTGAGGTACTCCAGCCCGAGCGTGGGATCTGCGCCGCGGCTGTTCAGACCCGCCGGCATCAGCCCGCTGCGCAGCGCCAGGGCGCAGATCACCGCCTCGAGCGCACCGGCGGCGCCCAGGGTGTGGCCCGTGGCGCCCTTGGTGGAACTCGAGGGCACTGGGTGCTCGAACACGGCGCTCACCGCACGCGCCTCGGCGCTGTCGTTGCTCGGGGTGCCGGTTCCGTGCAGGTTGATGTATTCGATCTGGTGCGGCTCCAGGCCCGCCGCCGCGAGCGCCTGACGCATCGCGACCTGCGCGCCGAGTCCGTCCGGATGGGGCGAGGACATGTGATAGGCGTCGCTTGATTCCCCGACCCCGGTGAGCATCACGCTCGCCGGCGGGGTCTCGGGGCCGAGCGGCTCGAGCAGGGCGAACGCCGCGGCTTCGCCGATCGAGATCCCGTCGCGCGCCGGATCGAACGGCCGGCAGGGTTGGGGCGAGGTGAGCTGCAGGGCGTGAAAGCCGTAGAGCGTCGTGAGGCACAACGAGTCGACGCCGCCGACGAGCGCCGCATCGATCAGTCCCGCCTCGATCATGCGCGCCGCGGCACCAAACACCTTCGCGCTCGAGGAGCAGGCGGTGGAGATCACCGTGGCGGGGCCTTGCAGTCCGAGCACTCGACGCACGAATTCCGCCAGTGCGTAACTGTTGTGCGTGGCGCCGTACTCGAATGTCGAGGGCAGCGCGCCGTCGGCCGTGCGCCGGCGGTAGGCGAGCTCGGTCTCGAGCATCCCCGAGGTGCTGGTGCCGAGCAGCACCCCGATGCGCATCGCGCCATAGCGGCTCGCCGCCTGGCGCACCGCCGATGCAAATCCGTCCGTCTCCAGCGCGAGCGCCGTGAGGCGGTGGTTGCGCGAGTCGTAGCGTGCCAGGGAGCGCGGCAACTGCACCGAGTCCAGGTCCGCCACCGCGCCGATGCAGGTCGGCAGCGTGGCCGTCTCGAACGCGCAGAGCGAGAGTGCGCCGCGCTCCTCGCGCAGCGACGTGAGCGTCGCCTCGAGGCCGCGGCCGATCGCGCTGGTGGCGGTGAAATGGGTGAGTGAGAGCGGTGTCATGCGCCGAACGCCTCGCGCAAGGTCACCGGTGCGAGTCGTGCCGCCGCAAAGGCCCCGAGCAGCTTCGGCAGCACCTCCAGCACCACCGGGGTACCGGCGCTGGTGCGCGCGGCGTGTCCGTCGTGCAGCAGCAGGATGTCCCCTGCGCTCAGATCGCGCAGCAGCGCCGCGAGCACTCGCGCCGGGCGACCCTCGACGGTGTCGAAGCCGCGCCGGGTCCAACTTGCCAGCTGCAGCCCGAGCCGCTGCAGCAGTGGATCGAGCAAGGGGCTGCGCAGCCCGGCTGGCGCGCGGAAGAAGCGCGGCGCGGCGCCGGTGGTCGCCCCGATGGTCTCCTGCGCCCGCTCGATCTCGGCCTGCAGCCGGCGCGGGCCGAGCACTGAGAAGTAATGCAGGTGCCGCTGCGAGTGGTTTTCGATCGCATGGCCGTTCGCGAGGATCTCGCGAGCAAGCGCGGGGTGCGCAGCGACCCGCTCGCCGATGCAAAAGAACGTGGCCCGCGCACCGTGCGCGGCCAGCATCTCGAGCACCTGCGGGGTGACCTCGGGATCCGGGCCGTCATCGAGGGTCAGCGCCACCTGTGCCGGGCCCGCGGCGGGCAGGCGCGTGCAGTTCGGGCCGAGCAGCCGGCTGCGCGGGGAGAGTCCGGCCGCGGTGAGCAGGGCATGATTGGCCGCAAGTGCGCCCACCGCCCAGGGCCACAGCGCACTCTGCGCGAGCATGACCGCCGCCGCCCCGCCGTGCACGCCCGCGGAGGCGAACAGCAACGGCGAGGGACGCCAGCGGGACCGGATTGCAGACGCACTCATGGCGGGCAGTTTAGCCTGCGGCGCGCGGGCCCGGCGCCTGCGGGGCGAGGAGTGCCGCATACAGCAGCGCGAGCGCCGCCCCCGGGGCGACCGTCTGGCCCAGATCGCGCAGCACCGGCACGCTGGAGGCGGCGAGCACCCCGAAACCGAGCACGGTGGCCGCGTTGGCGATCAGCAGCGAGGCGAGGGTCAGGTTCGGCTCGGCCGAGCCGCGCTCGAAGAACAGCGCGTAATTCGAGCCGATGGCCACGATGAGCAGCATGCCGATGACGTGCAGCAACGTCAGGTGCACGCCGCAGAGCGCCAGGGCCGCGATGACGGTGAGCACTGCGAGTGCGAGCGGCAGGACGACGCGCAGCGTGCGCAGGGCGCTGCGCAGCACCGCGAGCAGCAGCAGCACGATGGCCGCCAGTCCCGCGAGCGCCAGGCGGATCGCCTCCCCGAGGTAGGTCGCGTAGAGACGATTGGCTTCATGCTTGAGGTTCAGCACCGTGGCTTGCGCGGGTGGGCAGAGCGTGAGCGCGGCGCGCACGCGCGCTAAGTCGATGGGCCCGCCCTGGGGGGCCTGCAGGGGCAGCAGCGCATCCCAGTGCCGGCCGGCGCGCACCAGAAGGCCGTCGAGTGCAGCGGCGAACGAGGTGCCCGCCAGGGCTCCCCGACCGATCGGTGCGCTGTGGCGGGCTCGCTCGACCGCCGCGACAAACGGGGCGAGGGAGGCCGGCTTGAGCGGCAGTCCCCGCAGGGCACGCGTGAGCCGCTGGCGCAGCACCGCGGCGTCGGGCAGCGCCCGTTGGCGCAGGCGCTGCAGCGCGCGGCTCGGCAGGAACTGCGCCGGGCTCTGAAAGCCCCCGAGCACCCCGCGCCTGACCAGCGAGCGCAGCGGCGCGGCCACCTGCTCGGCCGCCTCGAGCGCCCCCTCCCGGTCCGGTGCCGAGAGCACCACGAGGTCACGTCCGCTGGGTGCGCCGAGGGCGGCGCGCAGGCGGCTGTCGAGCCGCTGCGCCGCGTGCGGCACCGGGCTCAGCGCGCTCAGCTGGCGGTTCCACAGAGCGTCGCGGTGTCCGTACAGCACGGCGGCGGCGCCGAGCGCCACCAGCACCAACCCCAGGCGCGCGGCGCGCAGCCGCTTGAGCAGCCCGGTCGCCGCGGCCCCGAGCGGGCGCAGGTCGCGCACCGTGAAGCGCGCCGGCAAGAGCTGCGGCAACACGAAGCGGGTCACGAGGCCGGCGGCCAACACACCGGTGAGCGAGTACCACCCGAGCTGCGCGAGCCCCGGGAACGCCGAGGGCAGCAGCGCCGCGAAGCCGCACATCGAGGTGAACATCCCGAGTCGCACGGTGGGCCAGGCGCTGCGCTGCCATTCGGCGTAGCCGGCCGACCCGGCGGAACGCGACTGGATGAACAGGTAGATCGAGTAATCGACCGCCTCGCCGATCAGCGTCACCCCGAACCCGAGCGTCACGCCTTGCACCACGCCGAAGCGCAGTGCCACCGCCGCAACCCCGGCGAGCGCGCCGGAGACCACTGGCACGAGCGCCAGGAGGAGCGCAGCGAGGGAGCGGTAGGCGAGGGCGAGCAGGATGAAGATGAGTGCGCCGCTGGTGAGCGAGAGCCGCACCACTTCGCGTGTGATGCGCGAGCGGGCGTCGACCGCGAATACCCCCGGGCCGGTCAGGAGCAGCGTGGCGTGCGC
>JBMFWZ010000090.1:0-13109 GCA_049964755.1 Steroidobacteraceae bacterium
GTCACGGATCGCGACCACACCGTGTGAGTTCAGGCTGCGCACGTGGCTGCCGGCGATGCCGGCGAACACCGAGTGGATTTCGCAGCCGGCCATGAGCTCGGCCTCCTCGACCGCGCGCTGGATCGACTGCACGGTCGACTCGATGTTGACCACGACGCCCTTCTTCAGGCCGCGTGAGGGCTGGGTGCCGATTCCGAGCACCTCGATGGCGCCATCGGCTCCCACTTCCCCGACGAGGGCCAGCACCTTGGAGGTGCCGATGTCGAGGCCGACGATGAGGTCCCGGTCAGATCGCTTACGCATCGCGGCCTCCTGCGGCGCGCTGCGCCGAAGCGTTGTCCTGCGGCGCACTCGCGCGCCAACCAATCGCAAAGCCGTTCATGTAACGCATATCGATGTATGAGATGTCCCCGGCGCGTCGTTTGACGATCGCGAGCGCCACATTGACGAATTTTTCAAACCGCGCCTCGAACTGCGAGCGGCCGAGCCGCACGGCGATGCCGTTGCCGAGCGTGAACTCCCAGGTGCCGCGCGCGCTCAATGCGAGCGAGGCGATCACGAAGCCCTCCGGGGCGAGCTCCCCGCTCATGCGCAGGTAGCGGCGCGTGACCTGCTGAGCCGTCCCATCGGGACCGGAGAGGCTCGGCAGTCCGGGCGGTACTGCGGCGGCCTGGACGAGGAACAGATCGCCGGCCCGGTTGACCAGTCCATCGCCGTCCCATCGCGCAAACGCCGTCTGTTCGTGCACCCGCACCGCGAGCGTATGCGGCCAGACGCGGCGCACGCTCGCGTGCGCCACCCAGGGCAGCGCATCGACCGAGGCGCGCACCGCGGCAAGATTCACGGTGAGGATGCCGGAGCCGGCGGCCGCGGAGGCCACGGCCCGCTCGACGGCGAGCGGCGCGACGTGATGGAACTCACCGCTCACGGTCACGGAGCGGATCGGGCGGTTCAGCCCCCACAGCGCGATCGCGAGTGCGGCGCACAGAGCGACGCCCCCGAGCGCACGGCGGAGCAGCCGCCGCGCGGATGCGACCTTCTCGGTCGACCGTCGTGAGTCGCGGCGTTTGCGTTTGAACATGCTCAGCCCACCCCGCCACGCGCCCGGCGCACGAAGCTCGTCTCGAGCACCCGCCAGGCCAGTTCATCGAACCCGAGGCCGGCCGCCTGGGCGGCCATCGGCACCAACGAATGCCCGGTCATACCGGGCACGGTGTTGATCTCGAGCAGCTGCGCACGGCCGGCGGCATCCATCATGAAGTCCACGCGTCCCCAGCCCTCGCCGCCGACCGCCGTGAAGGCCGCGAGCGCCAAGCTCGCCAGGTGCCGCTCGGCCGGCTCGGACAGACCGGACGGACACCGATAGCGCGTGTCGTCGCGTTCGTATTTGGCCTCGTAGTCGTAGAAGGCCCGCGGCGTCTCGATGCGGATCGAGGGCAGCGCGGCGCCTTGCAAGAGCGCGACCGTGTACTCCCCACCGGTGATCCACGCCTCGGCGAACACGCTTGTCTCGACGGCGCGCGCCTTCGCGTACGCCGCCGGCAACTCCTCGGCGCGCTCGACTTTGCTCATCCCGACGCTCGAACCCTGGCCGAGCGGCTTGACGATGAGCGGCAGGCCGAGCCGCTCGAGGGTGAGATCGAAATCCTCAGGCCCCGTCAGCTCGAGCGCCGGCGGCGTCGGCACCCCAATGGCGTGTGCGAGGCGCTTGGTCCGCAGTTTGTCCATCGCAATCGCCGAGCCGAGCACGCCGCTGCCGGTGTAGGGCACGCCGAGATACTCAAGCGCGCCCTGCAGCGTGCCGTCCTCCCCGCCCGGACCGTGCAGCGCGATCCACACCCGATCGATGTGTCCGGCGGCGAGTTCCGAGAGTGCACGCTCGCGCGGATCGAACGCCTCGGCGGCGACACCGCGGCGCTTCAGTGCCGCGAGCACGGCGGCGCCCGACAACAGCGAGATCGCCCGTTCGCTCGAGTCCCCGCCCGCGAGCACCGCAACGCGACCGAATGCCGCGGCCGCATCGGCGCGGTGCAGTCCAGCCGGATCGTGCGTCAGCCGCATCAGCGCGCCTCCCCCACGATGCGCACTTCCGTGTGCAGCGTAACCCCGTGCTCGCGCGCGACCGTCTCGCGCACCATCTGGATCAACGACTCGATGTCGCTCGCGGTGGCGTCGCCGTCGTTGAGGATGAAGTTGGCGTGCTTGCTCGACACCGAGGCGCCACCGATCGCGCGACCCTTCAGGCCACTCGCCTCGATCAGGCGCGCGGCGTGATCGCCCGGCGGGTTGACGAAGACCGACCCGCAGCTCCAGGCGCCGATCGGCTGCGTGGCGCGGCGCCGCTCGAGCAACTCCCGCACCTCCCCCTCGTCCTCGCCGGGTCGCTTCTCGAAGCGCAACCGCGCGGCCAGGAACCACTCGCCCTCGGCCGGCGGCTCGACGTGCCGGTAGCTCACGCGATATTCGCCGGCCTCGCGGCGGTGCTCGCGCCCGTGGCGGTTGATGGTTTCGACCTCGAGCACTTGGCGCCAAGTCTCCCCGCCGAACGCCCCGGCATTCATGGCGAGCGCGCCGCCGAAGGTGCCCGGGATACCGGCGAAGAACTCCGCCGGCCCGAGGCCCCAGCGCACGCACTGACGCGCGATGCGTGCGCACGCGACGCCGGCCTCGCCGTACACCGCGGTCTCGCCGGCGCGTTCGAGCCGATCGAGCGTCCCATGGGTGCACACCACGACGCCGCGCAGTCCACCGTCACGCACCAGCAGGTTGCTGCCAAGACCCACCCAGTACACCGGCACCTCGAGCGGCAGCGCACGCAGGAAGGCGACGAGTTCGGTGCGGCTCTCCGGGGTGAAGAACATCTGTGCCGGGCCGCCGACGTGCCAGGAGGTATGCCGGCTCATCGGCTCCTCGAGGCGCACGCGCGCGAGAAACTGCGGAGCGAGCGTGAAGCTCATGACGGCCCCACCGGCGGCGGCGCGGCGAGCTGCGCCGGCAGGCCGTGCGCCACCGCGCTGATGTTGCCCGCACCCATGGTCACGATCAGATCGCCGTCGCGGATCACGTCACGGAGCGATTCGGGCAGTTCCTCCACGCGCGCGACGAACAGCGGCTCGACCTGGCCGCGGCTGCGCACCGCGCGGCAAATCGCCCGTCCGTCAGCGCCCGCAATCGGCGCCTCGCCGGCAGCGTAGACCTCGGTGACCAACAGCACGTCGACCCCCGCGAGGACTCGACCGAAGTCATCGATCAGGTCGTGGGTGCGGCTGTAGCGATGTGGCTGGAACGCGAGCACGATCCGCCGCCCTGGGTAGCCCTGACGCAACGCCTCGAGCGTTGCGGCCACCTCCGTCGGATGGTGACCGTAATCATCGACGACCGTGACCGTACCCACCGCGGTGCGGATGTCGGCGATGTGCTGCAGCCGCCGGTCGATGCCCTGGAACTGCGCCAGTGCGCGGCTGATCGCTGCATCCTCAAGACCCAGGTCGGTCGCCACGGCGATCGCCGCCAGTGCGTTGAGCACATTGTGCGTACCGGGCAGATTGACGGTGACCTCGAGCGCACCGCCCGTCGGGCGCGTCACCGTGAAGCGTGTGCTCAGTCCCTGGCGGCGCAGTTCGCTGCCCCGCACGTCCGCGTCCGGGCTCAGCCCGTAGGTGAGCACATGTCGGCCGACCCGCGGCAGAATGGCGCGCACGTGCTCGCAGTCGAGGCACAGCACCGCAAGTCCGTAGAACGGCAGGTTGTGCAGGAAATCGACGAAACTCTGCGCCAGACGCGAGAAGTCACCGCCGTGGGTGGCCAGATGGTCGTTGTCGATATTGGTGACGACCGCGAGCACCGGCTGCAGATGCATGAAGGAAGCATCGCTCTCGTCCGCCTCGGCGACCAAATAGCGGCCCGAACCGAGCCGCGCGTGACTGCCGGCGCTCTTCAGACGCCCGCCGATCACGAACGTCGGGTCCTCTCCGCCCTCGGCGAGGATGCTGGCGATCAGGCTCGTGGTGGTCGTCTTGCCGTGAGTCCCGGCGACCGCGATCGCATAGCGGAAGCGCATCAGCTCCCCGAGCATCTCGGCGCGCGAGACCACCGGGATGCGCTGGGCCAGCGCCGCGGCCACTTCGGGGTTCTCACTCGGCACGGCGCCGGAGACGACCAGTACGTCGGCGCCGGCGATGTGGGCCGCCGCGTGGCCAATGGCGATGCGCGCCCCCAGGGCGCTCAACCGCTCGATCACCGCACCCCCGCGCAGATCCGAGCCCTGCACCCGGTAGCCGAGATTCACCAGCACCTCGGCGATCCCGCTCATGCCACTGCCGCCGATGCCGACGAAGTGGATCGTGTCGATGCGCCGCATACGGTCCATGCCGCGCCCACCGCGCTCGCGTACCGTCTCTGCCGGTCCGTTCATGCGGCCCTCCCGAGATATCGCAGACAGCTCGCGGCGAGCGTCTCGGTGGCATCGGGACGGGCGAGCGCGCGGGCACGCTCGGCCATCTCGATGAGCCGGCCGCGCTCGGCACAGAGCCGCGTCAGTTCCGCGGCGAGCCGCTCGGCCGTCAGTTCGCGCTCCGGCAGCAGCACCGCGGCGCCCTGGTGCACGAGCCACTCGGCGTTGCGCGTCTGGTGATCGTCGACGGCGGCCGGGAACGGCACCAGCACCGCGGCGAGTCCGGCGGCGGCCAGCTCCGAGACGGTGAGCGCCCCGGAGCGACAAATCGCGAGGTCCGCCCACGCATAGGCGCTGGCCATATCGGCGATGAACGGTTGAACGTCGGCTGCGACGCCGGCCGCGGCATAACTGTCTCGGCACGCCTCGATCCAGCGCTCACCGGCCTGATGACGCACCTCGAGCGCGCCGAGCGCCGCGACGCGCGCAAGCGCCTCGGGCACCACGGTATTCAACCGCACCGCGCCCTGGCTGCCGCCGATGATCAACACCCGCACGGCCGGGCCGCGCCCAGCGAGCCGCTCGCGTGGCGGGGCGAGCGCGGCGATCTCGCGCCGGACCGGATTGCCGATGGCCCGCGCCCGCACCTTCGGACCGAAGCTGCCGGGGAAGGCCTCGAGCACCTCGCGCGCCAGCGGCGCCAGCACCCGGTTGGTGAATCCCGCCACGGCGTT
Organism: Steroidobacteraceae bacterium; assembly: GCA_049964755.1. Classification (GTDB taxonomy): domain Bacteria; phylum Pseudomonadota; class Gammaproteobacteria; order Steroidobacterales; family Steroidobacteraceae; genus 13-2-20CM-66-19. The sequence goes on from JBMFWZ010000090.1 coordinate 5,128, forward strand.
CTGCTCGTGAATGAGCAGTGGCCGGCGCGTCAGCCACGCGGCGATGCCGCCCGGACCGGTGACGAATCCGCCCAGTCCCACGACCACGCGCGGGCGGCGGCGGCGCATCACGCCGAGCGCCTGCCACAGCGCCACCGCCAAGCGCCAGGGCGCCGCGAGGCGCGTCTTCCAACCCTTGCCGCGCAGTCCACCGACCGAAAGCCACTCGATGTCGATTCCCTCGGCCGGCACCAGGCGCGCCTCGATGCCGCGCCGCGTGCCGAGCCACACGACCTCGACCGAGCCGGCGCGCAACGCACGGGCGAGCGCGAGCGCCGGAAACACGTGTCCGCCGGTACCGCCGGCCATGATGAGGATCGGTCCTTTCATGCGGCCTCCTCGGCGCGCCGCCGGGCCGCCCCGCGGCTCTCGATCAGCGTCTCGTGGTAGATGCGCAGCAGCAACCCGACCCACACCAGCGTCATGATCATGCTCGAGCGTCCGTAGCTCATCATCGGCAGGGTCAGTCCCTTGGTCGGCAGGACCCCCATGTTCACCCCGATGTTGATGAAGGTCTGCATGCCGAGCCACAGCCCGAAGCCCGCCGCGAGCAGTCGCTGGAACGTCAGGCCGGCGCGCGCGGCGAGCGAGGCGATGTGGAAGGCACGCCAGACGAGCCCGACGAACAGACCGATCGTCAGCAGCACCCCAGCCAGACCGAGTTCCTCGGCGAGCACGGCGAAGAGGAAGTCGGTATGCGCCTCGGGCAGGTAGAACAGCTTCTGCACGCTGTTGCCGAGCCCGACACCGAACCACTTGCCGCGACCGATCGCGATCAGCGACTGCGTCAGCTGAAAGCCGCTGCCGTAGGGCGAGGCCCAGGGGTTGATGAATCCCGTGATGCGCCGCAGCCGGTAGGCGGAGGTGACCGCGAGCACCCCGAAGGCGAGCGCAGCGACCAGCGTCAACAGCACCACGTAGCGCAGCCGCGCCCCGGCGAGGAACAGCATACCGAAGCCCGCCGCGAACATCACCGTCGCAGCACCGAAATCCGGCTCCCCGAGCAAGAGCGCGGCGATCAGGGCGAGCAGCGCGAGCGGTTTGACGAGCCCGCCGAAGCTCTCGCGCAACTCGTCCTGGCGGCGTGCGGCGTAGCTGGCGATGTACACCAACACCAGGACCCGGGCGAGCTCGGAGATCTGGAAGCTGAACCCCGCCAGGTGCAACCAGCGTCGCCCGCCGTTGACGCGCAGCCCGAGCCCCGGCACCAGCACCGCCAGCAGCAGCACGATGGCTGCGATCATCAGCCACGGTGAGAGCCGCTCGAGGCGCTCGCACTTGAGGGTGAACACGAAGACCGCGCCCGCCACACCGATCGCCACGGCGATCAGCTGGCGCTCGAGGAAGTAGAACGGCTCACCGGTGTACTGCGCGGCGATCGAAATCGACGCCGAGGTCATCATGATCAGCCCGAAGAGCACAATGGCGAGCACCAGTGCGAGGGTGACCGTGTCGAGGTAGATGGCCCGGCCGCGGCCGCTCGAGCGCGCGAAGGACATCGGGCCGCGTTCCACGGCGCTCATGAGCCGAGTCCCTGCACGGCCGCGGCGAACGTCTCGCCGCGGTGCGCGTAATCGCGAAACATGTCCAGGCTGGCGCATGCCGGGGAGAGCAGTACCGTGTCGCCCGGCTGCGCTGCGCGCGCCGCGGCACGCACCGCCGCATCCATCGACTCGCAGGTCTCGAGCACGCACACGCCCTCGAGCGCGCGCGCGAGCCGCGGCGCATCCCGGCCGATCAGCACCACATGACGAGTCTTGCCACGCAACGCCGCGGCGAGCGGCGCGAAGTCCTGGTTCTTCCCCTCCCCGCCGGCGATCAGCACGAGCGGTCCATCCAGTCCGCTCACCGCCGCCAACGTCGCTCCCACGTTGGTGCCCTTGGAGTCGTTGATGTAGGTCACGCCCGCGACCTCGGCCACCCACTGCGAGCGGTGCGAGAGCCCCGGGAACTCGCACAACTCCTCCACCATGGCCGCCATCGGCAGCTCGAGCGCCTCACCGAGCGCGAGCGCAGCGAGTGCGTTGGCCGCATTGTGCAGCCCGCGCAAACGCATCGAGGCGAGCGGCAGCAGCGGCTCGCCATGGCGCGCGAGCCAGCGGCCGCCGCGCTCGAGCAGGCCGTAGGTCGTCTGCGCCGCGCCGCTCACTGAGAAGCCGAGCGTGCGCTGCCCGGCACGCGTCATGCGCCTCACGAGCGCATCATCCAGATTGACCACCGCGGTGTCGCAACGCTCGAAGATGCGCGCCTTGGAGAGCGCATAGGCCTCGATCGAGGCGTAGCGATCCAGGTGATCGGCGGTCACGTTCAACACCGCGGCGGCCTTCAGGTCGAGCGACTGCGTCGTGTCGAGTTGGAAGCTCGAGAGCTCGAGCACGTACAGCTCGGTGGGCCGGTCGGCCCGCTCGGCGGCCCCGAGCAGATCGAGCGCCGGCTCCCCGAGGTTGCCACCGACGCGCACCTGCACGCCGGCACGCCGGGCCATGCTTGCGAGCAGCGTGGTCACGGTGCTCTTGCCGTTCGTGCCGGTGATGCCGGCCACGGGGGCCGCCGCGGCGCGCGCGAACAGCTCGATGTCACCGAAAACCTCGAGGCCGCGGCGGCGGGCCTCGACAAAGAACGGCAGGTCGAGCGCGAGCCCCGGGGAGGCGACCACGCAGACCGCCTCATCGAGCAGCGCAGCGTCGAGTCCCCCGGTGCGCACCTCGATGCGCGGATCGAGCGCACGCAGCTCCGTGAGGCCCGGCGGGGCGAGGCGCGTGTCCGTCACCGCGATGCGCCAGCCATGCGTGCGCAGGTAGCGCGCGCACGACAGCCCGGTTCGCCCCAGGCCGGCGATGACGGCGGTCGCAGGTTTGTGGTTGCTCTCGCTCATCGCAGTTTCAGCGTCGCGAGCCCGGCCAGCACGAGGATCAGCGAGATGATCCAGAAGCGCACGATGACCTTCGGCTCCGCCCAGCCTTTCAGTTCGAAGTGATGATGCAGTGGAGCCATGCGGAAGATGCGCCGCCCGGTGAGCTTGAAGGAGGCGACCTGCAGGATCACCGAGGCGGTCTCGAGCACGAACACCCCGCCCATCACGAGGGCCACCAGTTCCTGGCGCACCATGACGGCGATCACCCCGAGCGCAGCTCCAATCGCCAGCGCTCCGACATCGCCCATGAACACCTGGGCCGGATAGGCGTTGAACCAGAGAAACCCGAGTCCCGCGCCGGAGAGCGCCGAGCAGAAGATGAGCAGCTCGCCTGCGCCCGGGATCATCGGAATCTCCAGGTAATGGGCGAACACGGCGTTGCCGCTCGCGTAGGCGAAGATGCCGAGCGCGGCGGACACCAGCGCCGCGGGCATGATGGCGAGGCCATCGAGCCCGTCGGTCAGGTTGACCGCATTGCTCATGCCGACGGTCATGAAGTAGGCGATCGTGATGAACGCCGCCGCGGGCAGAGGCTCGGCGAAAGATTTCACGAACGGCAGATACAGCGTCCGCTCCGCCGGCACGCTCGCCGTGTAGTAGAGGATCGCGGCGATCGCGAGCCCGAAAATCGACTGGAAGAGGTACTTCCAGCGTGCCGGCAGGCCGCGCGCATTGCGCACGACGAGCTTCAGGTAGTCGTCGAGGAAGCCGATCAGACCGAACGCGAACGTCACGGCGAGCACCAGCCAGATCTGCCGGCTCTCGAGCTGCGCCCACAGCAGCGTGCTCACCAGCGTCGTGACCAGAATGAGCGCCCCGCCCATGGTCGGGGTGCCGGCCTTGGGCAAATGGCTCTGCGGTCCGTCGTCACGCACGACCTGACCGATCTGATAGCGCGAGAGTCGCTCGATCATCCCCGGACCGACCAGCAGCGAGATCACCAGCGAGGAGCCCATCGCGAGGATTGCTCTGAACGTCAGGTACGAGAAGACGTTGAATCCCGAGTACCAGGAGACCAACCGGTTGGCGAGCCAGTACAGCATTCAGTGCGCCTCCGGCGGTGCATCGGCAATCAACGCCGCGACCACCCGCTCGAGCCTGTTGATCCGCGAACCCTTCACCAGCACCGACACCCCGGCGCCGGTCTCGGCGAGCGCGGCCCGCAGCGCCTCGGCGAGCTGCTCGCCCTCGGGGAACCAGCGCGCCCCGGCCCCGAAGCGCTCCACGGCGAGCGCCGCGAGCGGGCCGGTCGCGTAGAGCCGCTCGATACTCTGCGCACGTGCGAACTCGCCGATCTGCTGGTGCGCGCTCGGGGCGTGCGCCCCGAGCTCGGCCATGTCCCCGAGCACCAGCCAATGACGCCCGGCGAGCGAGGCGAGCACCTCGATGCCGGAGCGGACCGAGCTGGGGTTGGCGTTGTAGGAGTCATCGATGAGCCAAGCGCCGCCCGAGGTCTGCTTCAGCTGCAACCGCCCGGGCACGGGCCGCACCGCGGCAAGACCCGCGGCAATGTCCTCAAGCGAAGCGCCGGCGCTGGCCGCGCCGGCGGCCGCCGCCAGCGCATTGGCCACGTTGTGCCGCCCCCCCACGTGCAGCTCGATCGGGGTGCGCCCGAGCGGGCATTCGAGCGTGAAGCGAGTGAGGAACCCCGCTGCGCTCAACGTGGCCTTGAGATCCGCGGCACGGTAGTCGGCCGCGGCCGCAAACCCGAACGTCACGACCTGAGCGCGCGTCATCTCGCGCCACAGGGCTAGGAACGGATCGTCGGCGTTGAGCACTGCGGTGGCCTCAGGGGCGAGCCCGGCGACCATCTCGCCTTCGGCGTGTGCCACGCCCTCGAGGCTGCCGAATCCCTCCAGATGCTCCGCGCCCGCATTGGTGATGAGCCCGACGGTCGGCCGAGCGAGACGCACCAGCTCGGCCACCTCTCCGGGACGATTTGCGCCCATCTCGATGACCGCCGAGCGGTGCGAGCCCTCCAGACGCAGCAGCGTCAGCGGCACGCCGATGTGATTGTTCAGATTGCCGCGCGTCGAGAGGCACGGCGCGGCGCGGCCGAGGATGGCCGCGGTCATCTCCTTGGTGGTGGTCTTGCCGTTGCTGCCGGCGACGCCGACCACCGGGATCGCGCCCGCCTCGCGCCAGGCCCGCCCGGCGCGCTGCAGGGCGAGCAACGCATCCTCGACCACGATCTGCGCGAACTGCAGTGGCTGCGCACGCTCGAGCACCGCGCCGGCGGCACCCCGCTCGAGCGCAGCACCCGCGAACTCCGTGCCGTCGAACCGCGGGCCGCGCAGCGCGACGAACACGTCTCCGGCCTTGAGCGTGCGCGTGTCGATCGACACCTCACCGAACGGACGGTCAGCACCGTGCAGCGGCGCGCCGCAGGCCCGTGCAAACTCACTTAAGGTGCGCTCGAGCGTCATGGGTTCTCCGCGGACAGCCCCAGCACCGCGCGCACCACGGCTTGGTCGCTGAAGGGCCGCTGCTCGGCCCCATAGGTCTGATACGTCTCGTGCCCCTTCCCGGCGATCAGCACGACGTCCTGCGCGCCGCTTGCCTGCAGCGCCGCGCCGATGGCGCTGGCGCGGTCGTGCTCGACGCGAGCCGGGTGCGGTGCGATGCCCTCGAGGATCTGCGCGGTGATGTGCTGTGGCGCTTCGGTGCGCGGATTGTCGTCGGTGAGAATGATCTCGTCGGCGAGTTCAGCGGCGATCCGGCCCATCATCGGCCGCTTGCCGCGGTCGCGATCCCCGCCGCAGCCAAACACCACCCGCAGCCGCCCGCGGCAGTGCCGACGGGCGTTCTCGAGCGCCTTGGCGAGCGCATCGGGGGTATGGGCGTAATCGACGATGACCAGCGGCTGGCCGGCCTGTCCGCCGAAGGCCTCCATCCGCCCCGGCGCCGCCCCGCAGTGCTGCAGCGCGGCAATCGCCGCGGCGAACGGCACCTCGGCGCCGAGCAGCACCGCGAGCACCGTCAGCACGTTGTCGACGTTGAAATCCCCGATCAGCGGCACCTCGAGCGCCCCGCTGCCCCAGCTCGAGTCCACCGCGATCCGCAGACCGATGCCGTGCGCGTCGGCCGCCACGGCGCGCACGAAGCGCGCGCCGGCGGGAATCGCCGCGCCGCGCGTCGTGACGATCAGCGCACCCGGACCGCCGCGCGCGGCGAGTGAGGCACCGAACGGATCGTCCAGGTTGATGACCCGATTGACCAGCGAGTCGAGTTCGAACAGCCGCGCCTTGGCGCGCCCGTAAGCCTCGAGGGTGCCGTGATAGTCGAGATGATCACGGGTGAGATTGGTGAAGGCCGCCGTGTGCACGCGTACTGCGGCGATGCGCTGCTGATCGAGCGCGTGCGAGGACACCTCCATTGCGACCCAGCGCGCCCCGAGCGCGCGCACCTCGGCGAGCTGCCGGTGCAAGGTGACGGCGTCGGCCGTAGTGTGCCTCGAGTGCTGCAGCGCGCAGGTCCTGCCGTAGCCGAGAGTGCCCAGATAGGCGGCGCTGCGACCGCTGTGCTCGAACGCCTGCGAGAGCAGCCAGGCGCACGTGGTCTTGCCGTTGGTGCCGGTGATACCGCCGATGCCGAGCGCGCGCGAGGGCTCGCCAAAGAAGCGGTCGGCGATGAGGCCAGCGCGCGCCGAGAGCTGCGCAACGGGGGCGAAGAACGTCTGCGCGGACAACGCCGCGGGCACCTCGGCCGGCGGTTCGTAGAGCACGGCCACCGCGCCACGCGCGAGCGCCTCGGTGGCAAACGCGAGCCCATGGTGCGTGCGGCCGCGGCAGGCGAGAAACAGCGCTCCGGGTGTGACCGCGCGGCTCTCGAGCGTCACGTCGGTGACGCGCAGGCCCCGGGGCACCTGGGCAAGGCCGCCGAGCAGCTCGGCGAGCTCGCATCCGGACGTGTTGCGATGCGGTGCGGCGCTCATTGCAGTGAGGCGACCTGCAGAGTTTGGCTGGCCGGCAGCGGCTTGTCGGGCGCCACGCCCATCAGGCGCAGCGCCTGGCCGATCACCTTGGCGAACACCGGCGCGGACACATCCCCGCCGTAATACAGGCCGGCGCGCGGGTCGCGCAGCACCACCACGGCGGCGAGGCGCGGGGCGGTGGAGGGCGCAACACCCGCAAACACGGCGTTGAAGTGGTGCTCCCGATAGCCGCCGTCGTCAGCCTCCCAGGACGTGCCCGTCTTGCCCGCCACGGTATAGTCGGGAATGTTCCCAGACGGCGCCGTGCCGCCCGGACGGACCACCCCGCGCATCAGCTGCAGCAGTTCGCGGCAGAGCTTCGCCGGCACGATGCGCCGGCCCCGCGGCGGGGCGTTGACTCGCAGGAAGGAGATCGGCCGCTCGACGCCGAGGGCCCCGAGCGTGGCGTAGGCGTGCGCCAGCTGCAGCGCCGTGACGGACAGCCCGTAGCCGTGCGACATGGTCACGATACGGATGGGGTGCCAGTCCCGGTACGGCAGGAGCACGCCGGGGGACTCCCCCGGGTAGTCGCCCGCGACGTTCTGGCCAATGCCAAAACGATGCAGGGTCCGCCAGATGAGCGAGCGCGGCAGCGACAGAGCGATGTGCGCCATCCCGACGTTGGAGCTCTTGGCGAGCACCGTGTAGATGCCGATCGGCCCGAGGTCGGTCTCGTCGCGAAAGACGTGTCCGTCGACCTTGATGTACCCCGGGGAGGTATTGATGATGCTGCGGCTGTTGTACTGGCCACTCATCAGGGCCGCGGCGATAAAGAACGGCTTGATCGAGGAGCCCGGCTCGAGCGTGTCGGTGATGGCGCGGTTGCGGTAGCGCTGCGGCAAGAGCTGCGAGCGATCGTTGGGGTTGAACGCGGGCTGGTTGACCATGGCGAGCACCTCGCCGGTGTCGACGTCGATCACCACCATGCTGCCGGAGCTCGCCCGCTGCGCCTCGACCTGCGCCTTCAGCGCCCGGTAGGCGAGGTACTGGATGCGCATGTCGATCGAGAGCACCAAGTTGTGCCCGGGACGGGCCGGCCGGATGCTGTCGACGTCC
>JBMFWZ010000091.1:0-12872 GCA_049964755.1 Steroidobacteraceae bacterium
TGCTGAAGCGCCGGGTCCTGGTGTACGGGGCGGGCAAGTCGGCGGCGGCCATCGCCAGTATCCGCCGGCGCTCGGACCGCCGGGGCTTCCTGGTGGTCGGCTACGTGCCGGCGCCGGGGGAGCTGCGGGAGGTCACCGACGGGCTGCTCGAGCCTTCGGAGGGTCTGGTGGCCCTGTGCGCGCGCCTCGACGTCAGTGAGGTCGTGGTGGCCATGGACGACCGGCGGCGGGGCTTCCCGATCGCGGAGCTGCTCCAGTGCCGCCTGGCGGGGGTGGACGTCACCGAGCAGCTGAGTTTCCTCGAGCGGGAAACCGGCCGGGTGCGCATCGACATTCTGAACCCCGCTTGGATGATCTTCGGGGAAGGGTTCCGGCGCGATCCCGTCCGGCGTCTCACGGGGCGGATCCTCGACCTCGGCGCGGGTCTCGTGGTGCTGACGCTCGCCTCACCGTTCATGCTGGCCACTGCGCTTGCGATCAAGTTCGAGGAGGGCTGGGGTGCCCCGGTGTTCTACCGGCAACGGCGGGTCGGCGTGCTCGGCCAGCCGTTCGAGCTGCTCAAATTCCGCAGCATGCGCATCGATGCGGAGAAGAACGGCCAGGCGCAATGGGCTGCGAAGAACGATCCGCGCGTCACGCGCGTCGGGGCCTTCATCCGCAAGGTGCGCGTCGATGAGCTCCCGCAGCTGCTGAACGTACTGCGCGGACAGATGAGTCTGGTGGGGCCGCGCCCAGAGCGACCGGAATTCGTGGCGGATTTGGCCGAGCGCATCCCGTATTACCACGAGCGTCACTCGGTCAAACCCGGGATCACGGGTTGGGCGCAGCTGTGCTATCCGTACGGATCTTCCGAGGAAGATGCGCTGCAGAAACTGCAGTACGACCTGTACTACGTGAAGAACAACACGCTGCTGTTTGACCTTGCGATCCTGCTGCAGACCGCAGAGGTCGTGTTCCTCGGCAAGGGGCGCTGAAGTCGCCCCGCACGGGGCCCTATTGGGCCGTTCCGTCCTCGCTCTTGGGCTTCACACGAGTGCGCCAGACTTCGAACGGGTCCCAGGCATAGGGCGACTTCACTGGGCGCAGCCGGCGGACCTTGGCCGTCGGGGACTCATCCGCGACCCCATCCAGCACGTTCGGGCTGGGAGTCTCAGGCTCTGTACGTTCCGGTTTCATATCGGTCTCAATACCCCTTCAAATCTTCTCAGGGACGCTCATGCGCCATTCCATTCCTGCGCGACATCCACTGCCACGCTGACCGGGTCGAGGAGTTTACCGCATTCGGGGGGACTTTAAATCCTTCCCATGAAACGCGCGTGACAGTCTTTACCCAGTGTGCCACCGGTACCGCGCATCACGCGGTGACGGCCGCACGAACGAGAGACTTTCGGGTCAATCCGTGACCCGGTTCACGTTTTGCCCCCGGGGGAAGGGGGGGCTTGAGGCTCAGCGCTGCTTGAATTCGTCGGCCGTGAGCTGATGGCGGGCGAGGAGCTTGTAGAAATCCGTGCGGTTGCGCTTGGCGAGGCGGGCTGCCTGGGTGACGTTCCCGCCCGTGATCTGCAGGATCTGCGACAGATAGCTGCGGGTGAACTCGTCCCGGGCCTCATCGAAGGACGGCAGGTGTCCCTGCGTGCCCCCGAGGGACTGCTGCACGAGCTCCACGGGAATGATCGGGGTCTGGGAGAGCGCCACATTTTGGCGCACCACGTTCTGCAGCTGACGGATATTCCCCGGCCAGTCGGCCGTCGCCAGCAATTCCACCGCCTCTGGCGCATAGATCTTGCGTTGGCCGCTCTCCTCGGCGATCTGCGCCAGGAAGTGAGCCACCAGCAGCGGGATGTCCTCCCGGCGCCGGTTCAACGCGGGCATCTCGATGTGCACCACGTTCAGCCGGTAGTACAGATCCTCACGGAACTGGCCCTGGGCGAGCAGCTGCTGTAGGTCGCGGTGCGTGGCGGAGATCACGCGTACATTCACCGGCAGCGCCTGGGTGCCCCCCACGGGGCGGATCAGTCCTTCTTGCAGGACGCGCAGCAGCTTGACCTGCAGCCGAAGCGGCATGTCGCCGATCTCATCGAGCATCAGCGTGCCGCCGTCGGCGGCCATGAACAGGCCTCGGTGTTGGCTGGTCGCTCCGGTGAACGAACCCTTCTCGTGACCGAACAGTTCAGACTCCAGCAGATTCTCGGCCATGGCCCCGCAGTTGATGGCGACGAAGGGGCGATTGCGCCGCGGGCTCGCGAGGTGGATGGCCTTCGCGAGCAGCTCCTTGCCGGTGCCGCTCTCCCCGGTGATCAGCACGCGCGCATCGGTGCCGGCCACCATGTGCGCCTGGGCGAGCTTCTCTTCCATGACCGCGCTGCGGGTGATGATCTCGGCGCGCCAGTCCTCGTCCGAGGCGCCGAAACCGGAGATGCGCAGCGCCTTCTGCACCTGATCGAGCAGTTCCTGCTTCTCCACCGGCTTGGTGAGAAAGCCGAACGCGCCCATCTGGGTCGCTTGCACCGCATCGGGAATGGTGCCGTGCGCGGTGAGCAGAATCACCTTCAGGCCCGGCCAGCGCACCTGCAGCTCCTTCAGAAGTGCAATGCCGTCCATCGGCTCCATGCGCAGGTCAGTGATCACCAGGTCGGGCCGAAACCGTCCCGCGGCGGCGAGCGCCTGCGGTCCGCCTTCGACGGCCTCGACCTCGTAGTTCTCCGCGCGCAGGCGGATCGTCAGCAGTCTGAGCAAACCCGGGTCGTCATCGACCACGAGGATGCGCGGCTTGTGTCGTGTCGGCGCAAGCGGTGCCTTGCGTTGTTCGCTCGGCAACATAGAAGCAACCGTATTCACTGTGGAGGCCCCGTCGTACCCAGTTTGCCCTCGTTGAGCGACTTCTCGATGTTGGCGATCGCAGCGAGTTTGGCGCGCGCCTGCTCGAGCTGTCGCTTGAGGGCGACATCTTGATCCGTGACGGCGTCGAGCTGCGCTTTTAACTGCGAGATCTTCGCCGCATCGGCGGTTTGTAGGGTGCGGCTTTCTGCCTTCACGGTCAACCGATTTGCAATAAATGTGAGTGCCAACTGGGCCAAAGTGTGTTCACTGGGCAACAGTTGATCGGTCGGATCCTGAACCAGACCTGACAGCAGGCGCTGCGCGCGCGGCATGTCGGTGCTCGGCGTGCCCGGAATCCCGAGCAGCAGCGCCAGGCGCAGTGTGTCGCGTGGCGAGTGGCCGCTCTGGTAGGCCGACTCTGCGGCATCGAGCTGTTCACTCTGCATCGCGCTCGGCGCGTTGAACCAAGTGTGCAGCAGCTTCAAATCGGCGCTCACGCGCTGCGGGCTCGGCGGCGCTGGCGGCGCCTTGACCGCGGTGCGGTGGGCGCTCGGATAGCGCATCAGCAGCGGCGTGTTGGCGCAGGCGCCCAGTGCAAGAGTAGTGAGCGCCGTCATCGCCAGTGCGATGCGGCGAATCGACTTCGTGTCAGGCAGCATGAGCTTGCTTTCCCCGCTCGGGTGGTTGGTTGCGAACGACGCGTGGCATACGGATGCGAAAGTGCGCGCCCGGATACTGGCCGTCGATGATCTGAATCGTGCCGCCGTGCGCCGTGACGAACTCCTGCACCACCGAGAGCCCGATGCCGGTGCCCTTGATGGAGAGGCCGCTGGCCGCATGGCCGGTGTAGAAGGCCCGAAATACATGCTCGCGGTCCTCCGGCGGGATGCCGGGGCCATTGTCGGCGACGTCGAGAATGAGGGTGGGACCAGAACTGTGGGCGCGGATGTGGATGGTGCCGCCCTTCGGTGAGTATTTTACCGCGTTCGAGACCAGGTTCTCCAGAATCAGGCGCACCTTGCCTCGATCGGCGTAGAGCATCACGTCATCGACCTGCACATCGAGGCGCATCCGTTGGGAGAGCACGGTGAGCTGCTGGTTCTCGAGCACCTGCTTGACCAGCGGCCGCAGGCGGAACTCGCTCGGATCGAGTCCGACGCTGGAGGTCTGCCAGGCACTGAAGGAGAGCAGGTTCTCGATCATGCGCTGCAGCTGGATGCCGTTGTCGCGCAGGATGGCGGCCACCTCGCGCTGACTGGCATCGAGCTGTCCGACCGCCCCGTCCATCAGCAGATCGGTCCCTTCGCGAATGTTCGCGAGCGGGGTCTTCAGCTCGTGCGACATGTGGCGCAGGAACCGGTTGCGCTCCTCGGCGAGCTCATTGAGGCGCACCCGGAGCCATTCGAGCTGTCCGCCGAGGCGTTCGAGGTCGTGGGGACCTGTGACCGCGATGCCCTCGTGCAGCCGTCCGTGACCGAGATCGCTGATGGCCCGGTCGATTTGGCGCAGGGGCCGTCCGATGGCGAGCGTCAGCATGTAGATCGCCACCAGGGTGAGCGGCAGCAGCAGCGCGGCCTGCCAGAAGAGTCGCTTGCGGGCCTCCTCGGTCATGCGCCTGAGGGAGGCCATCTCGGTGTCGATGTGCTGGTTGCTCTCCTGGGCCGTGCGGTCGACCAGGCCGCCGAGGGCGGCGAAGAGCTTGCCGAGTCCGGCCGCATTGGCCGCCTGGGTTCCCGGCGGGGTGGTGAGCACGCGGGTGCGGATCTTCTGCTGCACCGCGGCGAGCTGCTGCAGCGTCGCGAGCGTGGCGGCACTGGAGTTCACGGTGAGCTCGCGGCGGGTGGCGGTGAGCTGGCTGTCCTCGTGCTGGTAGGACTGCAGCAGCTTCGGGTCATCCAGCACGTCGTAGAGGCGGGCGGTGCGCTCGAGCGAGTCGATCTCGCTGAAGAGGCGCTGGCTCTCGCGGGCCGAGGTGATGCCCTCGATGATGATTTTCTGGCCGGCGACCGACAGCGTGCGAAACTGCAGCGCAGCCGTGACAATAGCCACCAGCAACGGCAGTGCCAGCAGCGCCAGGCCGAGAAGCATCAGTCCCGTGAGGGACTTAGGCCGCAACCACCGCATCGGATCGAGTGTACTCCGGTGTGAGTTCATCCATCGAGCCGCTCAGCTCCACGGCTCGCGCTGCAGGCGCTCCTCCCAGGCGAGCGCCGTGCGCACGATGGTGTCCAGATCATCGAGCCGGGGCTTCCAGCCGAGCTCGCGGCGGATCCGCTCGGCGCGGGCCACCAGCGCCGGCGGATCGCCCGGACGGCGCGGCTCTTCGCGGATGTTCAACCGTTTGCCCGAGACCCGCTCGACGCTCTGCAGGACTTCGCGCACGCTGTAGCCATGACCGTAGCCCACGTTCAGCACCGTGGAGGCGCCACCGGCGCGCAGGTAATCGAGCGCATCCAGATGCGCGGTGGCGAGGTCCTCGACGTGAATGTAGTCGCGCACGCCGGTGCCGTCCGCGGTGGCGTAGTCGGTGCCGTAGATCGCCACTTGGGGTCGCTTGCCGATCACGTGCTCGCAGGCCACTTTGATCAGCAGCGTCGCCTTCGGGGTCGCCTGGCCGACGCGCCCCTGGGAGTCCGAGCCCGCGACGTTGAAGTAACGCAGCGCGACGTGCTTCAGCGCCGATGCCCCCGACACATCGCGCAGCATCCATTCGGACATCAGCTTCGAGGTGCCGTACGGGTTGATCGGCGCCGTCGGGGTGTCTTCAGCGGCCACGCCCTCGGCCGGGATGCCGTAGACCGCGGCGGTCGAGGAGAACACGACGTTCTTCACGCCCGCCTCGAGGCAGGACTCGAGCAGGGCTCGGGTCGCACAAGTGTTGTTGCCGTAGTACTTCAGCGGCTCGCTCACCGACTCCGGCACGATGGTGAAGGCGGCGAAGTGCATGACGGTGTCGACTTCGTGCTCGCGCATCACGTTCAGGACCTTCTCTCGGTCCCCGACGTTGCCCACCACCAGGGGGGTGTCGAGCACGGCCTGGCGAAAGCCCCGGGAGAGGTCATCGAGCACGACCACGCGCTCGCCCCGGGCTCGCAGCTGCAGCACGACGTGGCTGCCAATGTATCCGGCGCCGCCGGTGACGAGGATGCTCGAAGGTTTCATGCCAGAATGTGTCCGTAAGTCCATGAAAGACGAAATCATAAACAAATCCCGTCGCGCGCACCCGAGAGCCGGTGCCGGTCTTCAGCCTTTTGCCGAGCTCACGCCTGAACAGGTGCTCGAAGCCGCCGAGGTCGCGGGTCTGGAGCCGGACGGGCGGCTGCTGGCCCTGAACAGCTACGAGAACCGGGTCTACCGTCTGGGCACCGTCGGGGGGTTTCGGGTCCTGAAGTTCTACCGGCCGGGGCGCTGGAGCGATGGCCAGATCCTCGAGGAGCATGCCTTTGCCGCCGAGCTCACCGAGGGGGAGCTGCCGGTGGCCGCGCCGCTCGAGATCGGCGGACACACGCTGATTCGCCAGGCGGGCTTTCGGTTCGCCGCCTTCGAGTGTCTGGCCGGGCGCGAGCCGGAGCTCGATGCGCCGGGCGCGCGCGAACGGCTCGGTCGCACGCTGGCCCGCATCCACCAGGTGGGAGCGCGAGCGGTGTTCGCGCGCCGCCCGGCGATCGATGTGGAGCGCTACGGGCAGCAGGCGCAGCGCGTGGTGCTCGCCTCGGCGCTGCTGCCGGAGGCGCTCACGGAACAGTACACGCGCCTCAGCGATCAGCTGCTTCAGCGCATCGAGCGGGTGTACGAGGAGGTCGCCCCGGTGCGCACGATCCGGGTGCACGGGGACTGTCACCTGGGCAATCTGCTCTGGGCGGAGCAGGGGCCACGCTTCGTGGACCTCGATGACTGCGCCATGGCGCCGCGCATCCAGGACCTGTGGATGCTGCTCTCGGGCGAGCCGGCCGAACAGCAGGCGCAGTGGGCCGAGCTGATGGCCGGGTACGAGCAGTTCGCGTCCCTGGACTATCACGAACTGCGCCTGATCGAGCCGCTGCGCGCGCTGCGCATGCTGCACCATGCCGCCTGGGTGTGTGAGCGCTGGACGGATCCTGCGTTCCCGCGCGCCTTCCCCTGGTTCGGCGAGGGACGCCACTGGGAAGGCTACCTGCGGGATCTGGCCGAGCAGCTCTCGGCCATCGACGAGCCGCCGCTGCTGGCGCGGTAATCGGGTCGTGATGGGGCGGGACGGGTGTGAGGCCAGGGGCGGCACAACTCGGTCACCGGTGCGTATCGACGGCAACTCTGTGTCTACACGCTTTGAGCATTCTGTATATGATGGTCATATACGTCATGCTCGAGTGGGCACGCGTGATCGGCTTTGATTGGGACGCGGGGAATGCCCGTCAGAGCAGTCGGAAGCACGGTGTCAGTCAGGCAGAAGCGGAGCAGATTTTCTTCAATTCCCCGCGGTGCGTTCTCGAAGATTCCAAGCTCGGCGCGACGGCACAACGCTTCCATGCGCTGGGTGAGACCGATCAGCAGAGAAAGTTGCACGTGACATTTACGCTGCGCTCGGGTGGAACCCGGATTCGGGTCATTTCTGCGCGAGACATGCATCGTAAAGAGCGAATGATTTATGAGAGCACAGACATCCAAGAAGCGCGAGACGCCCTCTGGCAGGCCGGGGGTGGCACGGCCCAAAAAGGCGGTTCCGGCGTTCAAGAGTGAGGCTGAGGAACGGGAGTTCTGGGAAACCCACGAATCGACCGAGTACGTGGACTGGAGCGGTGCGGAACCGGTCCGGTTGCCCAATCTGAAGCCCTCGACGCAAACGATTTCGCTGTGATTGCCGCTCGGGCTGCTCGAGCGCATCAAGATTGAGGCCAACCGCAGGGATATGCCCTATCAATCGCTGATCAAGGCGTGGCTTTCCGATCAGCTGCGTCGGCCCTGAAACAGTGCCTCTGAGTCCGCCAGCCCCTGGCGACGGGTCACGGGATGCGCAATCCCGGTACCTGAGGTCGAACGCGCCGAGCATTCAAGGTGCATTCGCGCCTCCCGGGGCGCTCTGTTTTTCGGAAAAACGCGCCGAATTTCACGGTTTTACATCCTGCGAGGTGCGTTCCGCGGGGCGGGCGCGCTAGTGTGGGCGGCATAAGAAGCCCTAGCGTGGGCCCGCACAAAGGCACTGAGCCATGCAGACTGGGATCGATCGCTATCGGGCGGCGCCTCGGCGTCCCCACCCCGACGAACTGCGCGCCCTGTGGTGCCGGACCGGGCGTCCCTGAAGTCCCGCCACTGACGCACTTGATTGTTCATGGCTGCCCCCGAACGAGACGCGTCGCCGGCCGAGACTACCCAGGTGCTCTCCAGTGCCTCGACCACCATCGTGCGCGCAGACCTCGGCGTGGCGGTCGATGTCGGCCTGCATCCGCAGGTCCGCACGCTGGTGCGCGAAGCCTCGCTGCGCAGTGGGGGTGAGGGGCCGGATCTCAGCGTCGTCCTGAATCTCGTCAGCCAGCAGTTCGAAGCCATGGACGCTGAACGGCGCGGCATCGTGCAGTCGATGCGGCTGATGGCCGACGAGGCTGCGGAACTCGCCTACCGGGCGCACGAGTCGGAGCTCACCGAGCGCGTGGCGCGTGCCGAGCGCGAGGTGTTCGAGCAGCTGACGGCCAATGTGCCGCTCGCGCAGGCGCTCTCATCCGTCACGCATTTCATTGAATCCGTCGGGGTGGGCACGCTGGGGGCGATTTCGGTGCTCGCCGCCGAAGGGCACTCGTTCGCTTACGTGGTGGCCCCGAAGATGAGCGCCGCGCTGCGCGCTGCGCTCGAGCGCAGCGCCATCGATATCCGCAATGGCTCGTGCGCCGCGGCGGTGTGTCTCGGCCGCCAGGTGCTGGTGGCGGACGTGGCCAAAGATCCCTTCTGGGAGCGGCATCGCGATCAGGTCCGTGCCGCGGGACTGAACGCGTCGTGGTCCACACCCATCAAGGGCGCCGACGGGCGGGTACTCGGATGCCTCGGGGTGTATCACTCCACCGCAGGGCTGCCGGGACAGCGTGAACTGCGCATCCTCGCGCATGCGGCCCAGATTGCCGGCATCGCCATCGCGCGCCGCTTTGCCGAGGAGGCGTTGCGTACCAGCGAGGCGAAGTATCGAGGTCTCTTCGAGAGCATCGTCGAGGGCGTGTACCAGAGCGGGCGGGACGGTCGGCTGAAGTCCGTCAATCCCGCGTTCGTCGCCATTCTCGGCTACGAGAGCGCCGAGCAGCTCTACGCCATGCGCGACGTCTCGGCGCTCTACTGGAATCCTGAGGATCGTGCCCAATTCACCCGCCAAGTCGAAACGCAGGGCGAGATCCGCAACGCCGAGTTCGTCCTGCGTCGGCGCGACGGACAGCCGGTCGTGGTCTTCGAGAACGCCCGTGCGGTGCGCGACGCTTCCGGTCGCATCGTGAGCTACGAGGGCGCGATTACCGACATCACCGAGCGAAAACGCGCCGAGCAACAGATCTTCGCTGAGAAGGAGCGCGCTCAAGTCACGCTGCAGTCGATTGGCGATGCGGTCATCAGCACCGACGCCGACGGGCACATCGACTACATCAATCCGGTCGCGGAGAACCTCACCGCCTGGCGGCTCGAGGAGGCGCGCGGCCGGCCGATCGGCGAAGTGCTCTCGCTGATCGATGAGGTCAGTCGCGATCCGATCGACAACCCACTGCTGTGCGTGCTTGGTAAGGCGCGCCGTAATGCCGCCACCGAGCAGGCCGTGCTGGTGACGCGCGCCGGACATGATGTGGCGATCCAGGAGAGCGCCGCACCGATTTGCGACCGCTCCGGTCGGGTAATCGGTGCAGTGATGGTGTTTCATGACGTGACCCGGGAGCGGCGACTGAAGCGGGCGCTCTCGTACCAGGCGAGTCACGATGCGCTCACGGGCCTGATCAACCGCCGTGAGTTCGATAACCGTTTGCACGCGACGGTATTGATGGCGCAGCGCGGGGAGGGCGTACATGCGCTGTTGTACGTCGATCTCGACCAGTTCAAGGTGGTCAATGATACCTGCGGCCACCAAGCCGGCGACCGGCTGCTGCGCGACGTCACCGGACTGCTGCAGTCCAGAGTGCGGGCCGCAGACACGATCGCGCGCCTCGGTGGTGATGAGTTCGGCGTGCTGCTCGAGAACTGCACCGTGGAGCAGTCCACGCGAATCGCGGAGAGCGTGCGTCAGGCGATCCGTGACTATCGCTTCACCTGGGGCGCCACGACGCTCTCGGTGGGCGCGAGCGTCGGTATCGTGCAGATCAGCTCCGACACCGAGAGTGTCACGAATGTGATGAGCGCGGCGGACATCGCCTGCTACGCGGCCAAGGATGAGGGACGCAATCGCATTCATCTGTACGAGGCGGATGGCCTGAGCCACCCGCGCCATCGCGAGATGCATTGGGTGGCGCGGGTGACGCGCGCTGCGGAGGAGAATCGGCTCGAGCTGTACTTCCAGCCGATCCGACCGGTCACCGAGCGCCCCGGCCCCTCATTCAACGAATTGCTGGTGCGTCTGCGCGATGACGATGGCCGGCTGGTACCGCCCGGGGAGTTCATTCCGGCGGCCGAACGCTACAACGTCATGTCGGTCATCGATCGGTGGGTGGTCAGTCGCGCCATCCGTTGTCTGACCGAATGGCGCGACCAAGGCAAGGCGCTGCCGTTGCTCGCGGTGAATCTCTCCGGCACGTCGCTGAACGATCAGTCATTCATCGACTTCGTCATGCAGCACGTTGAGGACACCGCACTTGCGGCCGCGCTGTGCTTCGAGATCACGGAGACTGCGGCCGTGACCAATCTCTCCAATGTCGCCTTCGTGATGCGTGAGCTGAAGACCCGCGGGTGCAAGTTCTCGCTCGATGACTTCGGTACCGGGCTCTCCTCGTTCATGTATCTGAAGAGCCTGCCGGTCGATTACTTGAAAATCGACGGTCAGTTCGTACGGCGCATCGCCGACGACCCGGTCGACCGCAGTATGGTGGAGGCAGTCTGCAAAGTCGGCCGCACGCTCGGCATTGAAACCGTGGCAGAGTGCGTGGAAGTGCAGTCGGTGCTCGATGAACTGGGTCGCATCGGGGTCGATTTTGCTCAAGGTTACTTTGTGGCCAAGCCCGAGCCGATTGCGCAGTTGCTGCTGTGAGCCTCCCGTGGTGCTCAGGTTTATCGCATCCGCCGCGCCGCCGCAGGCGTCCAGGGTGATCGAGCGTCCTGGGTCGTCTCCGGGGCCGCGAATCCCTCCGCTGAACCCGCGCCGCAACCTCTGTTTTGCATGATGAAGCGATCCGTCAATATCATCGGTTGGGACAATGGCGGTGGGCTTAGCCGCGATATTGCGCTGTTGCGACAGGTTCTCGAGGCGGAGGGCTGCAGGGTCTTTTTGAACCGGGCCTACCGGGGGGCGGCGCCCCTGCGGTGGTTCTCTCGCGCTGTGCGGCGCCTGTATGCGTCGCGTTTTGGAGCAGTGGCCGTGGGGTGGGCGGGATTTCGGTCGCCGTATGAGCTGAATATTCACCTAGAGGAGCCACAGGCTGGATATTTTTGGCTCGCCGAGCGCAATGTCCTTATTCCGAACCAGGAAATGTTCACACCTCGTTCAATCCCGCATCTGGCAGGTGTCACCGAGGTCTGGGTAAAAACTCGGGTGGCTGAGCAGCTGTTCGCCCGGCTCGGTTGCCAGGTGCGCTTCCTCGGCTGGTCGAGCGAGGATCGACTAGCACACGGCTCTGCGGACCCGAAGGCGAACCTCGGCTTGCACGTGGCCGGCTCCAGCACCGGCAAAGGCACGGATGCTGTGCTTGATGTCTGGGAAAGAAATCCGGGCTGGCCGACTCTGCGGGTGCTACGGCGACCGCAGAACTATCTTGGACGCACCGTGCGATGGCGCGAACGCGAATCTACACCCAACATCGAAATCATTACCGACCGCGTGGAGGAGGGAGTGCTGCGGCGCCTGCAGAATACGAGTGCCATCTATCTGTGCCCCAGCGAGGCTGAGGGGTTCGGGCACATCATCCTCGAGGGGCTGAGCGTGGGCAGCGTGGTGATCACCACGGATGCCCCGCCCATGAATGAATTAGTGACCGCGGATGCGGGCCTGCTGGTGCAGGTTGAACGGTCAGAGCCCATGGGTATCGGGGAGCGCTACTTCGTCAACCATGATGATCTGGAGCGCAAGATTGGCCGTGCTCTGTCAATGTCGCAGGACGAGCGGGAGGCGTTCGGGCGGGCGGCGCGGTCTCGTTTTGAGGCGATCGACCAAGCCTTTCGCGTCCGGATCAAAGAGTGCGTGAACGCCATCCTGCAGGGGCCGCCCGAAGAATCGGTGCACGCGTCGATCGCGCGGAGCGAACCGTAGGGGAGTGGGTGGCGAGTCGGAACTGCCTCTCGAACGGCGATGCGCTGCTGTCGTGGTGCAACTGTGTAGGATCGTCCTCGCGATGCGCGGGACGCAGCCGCATCGAGAAGCTTTGTTCGCTCGAGGAGTTCGGCGCCCAAGTGAGCCTGGCCATCGTATCAGATGGAAATTTCCGGCTTTATGATCAACTTCAGTGATGGAACATCCGAAATGTTCATCACGGAACTTGACCGCGAATTTTCCTTCGCAAAACAATCTGTTATGGCGTTGATTCGCCGCGCAACCAGGCACGGATTTTGCGTTGCACGCGCATTGCATGAAGACCGGGATCTGTTCAGCGGTGGATTGCGCCGGTAGCGACTTTTATGACGGCTTAGTGCCATCACCGATCTTGAAAGCCGCGCCATCAAATATCGTGGCGCGTCTCACTAGCCTGCATTATGCGCGAACTGAGTGATGGTGCCGTCAGCTCGGTTACCTGATGGCACTCAGAGCGCTCGCATGAACTGGGCAGGGGGAAGCAACGCTCCCGTTGGGTGTTTTATGTGCATAAGTGTTGTTTTATGACAATGGACGTCAATTCCGGACAGACCGGTCCCTCGTCAGTACTGACGAAGCGGATGTTGGCCGTGTCAGGAAGTCGTTCTCTACGCGGGAACGG